>NZ_JAMYBY010000023.1:0-103049 GCF_024126555.1 Pseudomonas sp. VE 267-6A | reverse complement strand
GCCGGCTCCTACAGCGTGCAGGAGCCGGCCTTGCCGGCGAAGCGTTCTAGAGGCCCTGCAGGGTCTGGAGCAACACCCTGACCTTGGTGATCGACTCCTCGTACTCCGCCTCCCACTGCGAGTCCGCCACCACCGCCCCGCCCCCCCAGCAGCACACCTGGCCGTCCTTCACCAGCAGGCTGCGGATGGCGATCGAGCTGTCCATCTCCCCGCGCACGTCCACATACAGCAGCGAGCCGCAATACAGTGCGCGCCGGCTCGGCTCCAGTTCGTCGATGATCTGCATCGCCCGAATCTTCGGCGCCCCGGTGATCGAGCCGCCGGGGAAGCTGCCGGCTATCAGGTCCAGCGCATCCTTGCCCGGTGCCAGGCGTCCGGTCACGCTGCTGACCATGTGGTGCACGTTGGGGTAGCTCTCCAGGCTGAACAGCTCCGGCACCTGCACCGAGCCGGTAGCGCAGCTGCGCCCCAGGTCGTTGCGCAGCAGGTCCACGATCATCAGGTTCTCGGCGCGGTCCTTGGTGCTGGCCAGCAGCTCGGCAGCATTGGCGGCATCCTGCACGGGGTCGGCGCTGCGCGCACGGGTGCCCTTGATCGGGCGGGTTTCGACCTCGCCCTGGCTGACCCTGATGAAGCGCTCGGGCGAGAAGCTCAGCAGCGCGCTGCCATCGGCCAGTACCTGATAGCCGGAGAAGGGCGTAGGGCAGGCAGCCCGCAGCGCCTGGTAGGCCGTCCACGGGTCGCCCTGGCAGGGTGCGCGAAAGCGTTGGGTAAGGTTGATCTGGTAGCAGTCGCCGGCATGGATGTACTGCTGTACCCGCTCGAACGCCTGACGGTAATCCTCGGCTGCGAGGTCGCCGCGCATTGGCGCCGCAAGCCTGAATGCGCCGGTTGCCGTCGCGGCGTCGTGCTCGAACAGTGCCACCAGGCGCTCGCGTTCGGTGGCGGGCAGCGCCGGATGAAACACCAGCTGGCTGCGCTGCAGCTGATGGTCGCTGATCAGTGCCCAGGCATACAGCCCCAGGCTTGCGTCACCCAGCCCCAGGTCGTCGCAGGCAATGGCGGGCAGGCGCTCCAGGCGCCGGCCGAAGTCGTAGCTCAGGTAGCCGATCAGGCCGCCGGCGAACGGCAGCTCGACACCTGCCGGCAAGTGCGCGCGCCCAAGCCCGGCCAGTTGCTCGCGCAGGCGCTGCAGGTAGTGCTGGCCGTCTTCTTCGGCGTCCGGGGTCAGCGTGCACAGTGGCCAGGCGCTGAGCAGGTCGAAGCGCCCACGCACGGCGCCAGGCCGCGCGCTGTCGAGCAGCACGGCGCCAGGTGCCTGGCGGATACGGGCAAAGTAGGCGGCCGGGTCGGCCTGGTAGGGCAGGGGGTGAAGTGTGCAGGTCGGCATTCGGGTGAACAGCTGTCGAGGCGGGGGCGAGCATTGTAGCCCTGTGCAGGCGATGCTCCTAGCGGATCGGCGACCGCCCTGTGCGCTGCTGCGCCAGGGCGGTGGCAGATTACTGCGCCGGGATGTGGCCGAACAGTTCCTGGGCGAAGCGCACGCGCTCTTCGACGCTTTCCTTGATGCCATTGCTGGCCAGTTCCTCAAGGTGCGCCTCGACGGCGTGGGTGCGCAGGGTCAGGCCGCAATCGTTGGCGATCTGGATGTTCAGGCCGGGGCGGGCGTTGAGTTCCAGGATCAGCGGGCCCTTGTCCTGGTCCAGCACCATGTCCACGCCGATGTAGCCCAGGCCGCACAGTTCATAGCAGCCGGCGGCCAGCTTCATGAAGCCGTCCCAGTTGGGCAGTTGCACGCCGTCCACCGCATTGGTGGTGTCGGGGTGCTTGCTGATGATGTTGTTCAGCCATGTACCGCGCAGGGTCAGGCCGGTCGCCAGGTCCACACCCACGCCGATGGCGCCCTGGTGCAGGTTGGCCTTGCCGCCGGACTGGCGCGTGGGCAGGCGCAGCATGGCCATGACCGGGTAGCCCATGAGCACGATGATGCGGATGTCCGGCACGCCTTCGTAGCTGATGCTCTTGAAGATCTGGTCCGGGGTTACCCGGTACTCGATCAGCGCGCGGTCGCGATGGCCACCCAGCGAATACAGCCCGGTGAGGATGCTCGACACCTGGTGCTCGATTTCCTCGTGGGTGATGATCTTGCCGGACACCGTGCGGTAGCGGTTCTCGAAGCGGTCGGCGATCACCAGGATGCCGTCACCACCGGCGCCCTGCGCCGGCTTGATGACGAAGTCGCTGCGCCCGCCGATGATCTCGTCGAGCTTGTCGATGTCCTTTTCGGTGGAGATCACCCCGTACATTTCCGGCACGTGGATGCCGGCCTTGATCGCCCGCTCCTTGGTGATGATCTTGTCGTCGACGATCGGGTACAGGTTGCGCTTGTTGTACTTGAGCACGTAGTCCGCGTTGCGCCGGTTGATACCCATGATGCCCCGGGCTTCCAGGGCCTTCCAGGTTTTCCATAGGCCGAACATCAGGCGTCAGCCTTCACGAAGGCCTTGAAGCGCACCAGCTCCGTCAGGCGGTAGCCGCGGTAGCGACCCATCGCCAGCATGAAGCCCACCAGAATCAGCAGCACCGCCGGGAAGGTGAACACGAAGTACACCAGTTCGGGCACGCTCATCAGCAGGTGCGCGACCGAGGCGGCGAACAGGGTGCCGATGGCGACTTTCATGGCATGGCCGCCGCCGCGTTCCTCCCAGGTGATCGACAGGCGTTCGATGGTCATGGTCAGAATCACCATCGGGAACAGTGCC
Source organism: Pseudomonas sp. VE 267-6A (assembly GCF_024126555.1). Lineage (NCBI taxonomy): Bacteria > Pseudomonadati > Pseudomonadota > Gammaproteobacteria > Pseudomonadales > Pseudomonadaceae > Pseudomonas > Pseudomonas sp. VE 267-6A. The sequence continues at coordinate 100,287 of NZ_JAMYBY010000023.1, read as the reverse complement.
ACCGACAGCCCGCGCTCCAGGCCCAGCTTGTGGCTGAACAAGCTGATGGCCGCGATCAGCACCACCACGAAGGTCAGTACCACCGACAGGCGCGGCAGCATCTGCAGCTTCAGGTGTTCGAGGTAGGAGCGCAGGGTCAGGCCCAGCGCGGTGATCACCGTGAACAGGGCGATACCGAAGCCCAGCTGGGTCTCACGGAAGGCCAGGGCGATCAGCACCGGGGTGAAGGTACCCAGGGTCTGCAGGCCGATCAGGTTGCGCAGCACCAGGATCACCAGCACGCCGATCGGGATCATCACCATGATCATGAAGGTCTGCTGGGTCTGCAGCGGCAGGCCGTACAGCGAGTATTCGAGGAAGTCGGCGTCGGTGTTCTCGTCGGTCAGCTTGGCCAGGCGGATGGCGTTCATCTCGCTGTTGTTCAGGCTGAAGCTGACGTTGACCTTCTTGCCGCCATCGACGGTGATCAGCGGATCATCGCCGGTCCACCACAGCAGGCGGTCGGCCGGCAGGCCCTGCTCGCCCGTGTCCGGGTTGAAGTACAGCCAGTCGTTGCCGTTGAAGCTGCGCAGCCACAGTTCCGGGCTCTGCGGCTGGTCGGCCAGCAGGCGGATGGTGTGCACCTTCTCCACCGGTACGTGGGCGATCGACAGCAGCAGGTCGATGACCTTGGCCTTGTTCAGCGAAGAAGCATCGCCGGCCAGCAGCAGCTTGACGTTGTCGTCGTTGGGGTTGTTGACCCGCTTGATGGTCTCGCTGACGAAGGTCTCGACGTCGGCCGAGTGCTGGCGGATAGGTGCCATCAACGCTTCGGCGGCGATCTTCTCCGGCCCTTCGACCGGCTGGCTGTCACGGAAGGTCGGGCCCTTGATCTTGACCTTTTCGCTGCTGTAGCGCTTGGTCAGTACCAGGCGGTAGTAGAGGGTCTGGTTGCCCTTGGCGCGCCGCGCCGACCAGGTCACCTTGCGGTTGCCATCGACACGGTTGACGCTCACGCCGTAGTTGTTGGAGATGAAGCTCTCATTGAGGCTGACGTAGTCGTTGCTCAATGGCGGCACGAACATCTGGATCTTGATCGGGTCCTTGGGGCTGGCGACGAACTCGACCTTGGCATCGATGTTCCACAGGTCGTCGGTTTCGTCTTCGGTCACCGGGATGCCGAGCATGAAGATCTGGTACGCCGTGATCGACACACCCAGCAACACCAGGAGGGTGATCAGGACTTTCAGATGAAGGGTAAGAGAGCGCATCGAAATTACTCTGCGGTATGAGCGTCAGTGGCGCAGGCAGGTTTGCCGGCAGCGTATTTAAGGCTTGGGTCGACCAGCGCGTCGAAGTGCTTGAGCGCCTCGGAGCCGATCAGTAGCGGGTACTGGAAGGCACTGCGGTCGGTCAGGTTCACTTCGATGCTGCGCAGGGCCGTACCCATGCAGATATTCAGCGCGATCACCGGGCGGGAGGTGTAGGCCTTGCCTTCGTCCGGGTTGTAGTCACCGGCGCGTCGCTTGATCTTGCTGACACGAGCCAGTGGTCGTTCTATCGGATGCGAATGGGCTGCGTCAATTGCCAGATAGAAGCGCACCCACGATTCGCCGTTGCGCTTGAAGCGCTTGATATCGCGCGCGCTCAGCGAGGCGGTCTTGGCCCCGGTGTCGAGCTTGGCCGCAACCTCGAGGTCGATATCGACAAGGCGGGCATATTCATTGAGGCCATAGACAGTCTTGTCTGCCGCCTGGCTCAGGGCAGGCAGCCCACAGAGGCTGAGTAACAGTAGAAAGGGTGTGAGTCTCATAAATCCTGACGCGATGCTGTGGGGGTTTGCCCCCTCAGAGGCGGCGGCATTCTACCACGCTGGTGTGTCGATGCCAGCGGCTGGAGTCAGACAACACCGACAGACACGAAGTTCGTTCTTAGACGATTGTCGACAATATTGAATTTGTCTTTGACTGGGGTGGCTTAATTAGCTAGTTTTGGCCCTACAGATTTTCAAGGTGTCGACAATATGCTGGATGCAGCCCAAGCCTCCGCCCCCCTTCAGGAAGATTCGGAGACGCTTTCCGAAAACGTCTTCCGGCGCATCCAGGCCGCGATCGTCAAGGGCGAGATCGCCCCCGGCAGCAAGATCTCCGAGCCGGAGCTGGCGCGTACCTACGGCATCAGCCGCGGCCCGCTGCGCGAGGCCATCCACCGCCTGGAAGGCCAGCGCCTGCTGGTGCGGGTGCCGCACGTAGGGGCGCGGGTGGTGTCGCTGAGCCATGCCGAGCTGATCGAGCTGTACGAGATTCGCGAGTCCCTCGAGGGCATGGCCTGCCGCCTGGCTGCCCAACGCATGAGCGTAGCCGAGATCGACGAGTTGCGCCGGGTGCTCGACACCCATGAGCGTGATGCCGCGTTCCAGGCCGGGGTGGGCTACTACCAGCAGGAGGGCGACTTCGACTTCCACTACCGCATCATCCAGGGCAGCGGCAACCGCACCCTGGTGCAGATGCTGTGCGGCGAGCTGTACCAGCTGGTGCGCATGTACCGCATCCAGTTCTCCGCCACGCCCAACCGCCCGCACCAGGCGTTCGCCGAACACCACCGGATTCTCGATGCCATCGCCGACCGTGACGGCGAGCTGGCCGAATTACTGATGCGCCGCCACATCGGCGCATCCAAGCGCAATATCGAGCGTCATTACAAAGACGCCACCGCCCCTAGCCCACGAGGTGAGTCATGAGTCAGAAAAGCAGTCCCGGCCAGCGTTTTCGCGATGCAGTCGCCGCCGAGCACCCGCTGCAGGTCGTCGGCGCCATCAATGCCAACCATGCGCTGCTGGCCAAGCGCGCCGGGTTCAAGGCCATCTACCTCTCCGGTGGCGGTGTGGCGGCAGGCTCGCTGGGCCTGCCCGACCTGGGCATCACCGGCCTGGATGACGTGCTGACCGACGTGCGCCGCATCACCGACGTGTGCGACCTGCCGCTGCTGGTGGACGTGGACACCGGGTTCGGTTCGTCGGCGTTCAACGTGGCGCGCACGGTCCGCTCGATGATCAAGTTCGGCGCCGCCGCCATTCATATCGAGGACCAGGTGGGCGCCAAGCGCTGCGGCCATCGTCCGAACAAGGAAATCGTCTCGCAACAGGAGATGGTCGACCGCATCAAGGCGGCCGTGGACGCGCGTACCGACGACAGCTTCGTGATCATGGCGCGTACCGACGCCCTGGCGGTCGAAGGCCTGGAGGCCGCGCTGGATCGCGCTGCGGCGTGCATCGAGGCCGGTGCCGACATGATCTTCCCCGAGGCCATCACCGAGCTGTCGATGTACAAGACCTTCGCCAACCGCGTGAAGGCGCCGATCCTGGCCAACATCACCGAATTCGGCGCCACGCCGCTGTACACCACCGAAGAGCTGGCCTCGGCCGACGTGTCGCTGGCGCTGTATCCGCTGTCGGCGTTCCGCGCCATGAACAAGGCGGCCGAGAACGTCTACACCGCGCTGCGCCGTGACGGCACGCAGAAAAACGTCATCGACACCATGCAGACTCGCATGGAGCTTTACGATGCCATCGACTACCACGTGTTCGAGCAGAAGCTCGACGCACTGTTCGCTCAGAAGAAGAGCTGAACCGCAGCACACCGCAATTAGCCGATTCCCATAACAAATTCAAAAGTGGAGAAAACCAATGGCCGAAGCAAAAGTACTCAGTGGTGCCGGCCTGCGTGGTCAGGTGGCCGGGCAAACCGCTCTGTCGACCGTGGGCCAGGCCGGCGCCGGCCTGACCTACCGTGGCTATGACGTTCGCGACCTGGCCGAGCACGCGCTGTTCGAAGAGGTCGCCTACCTGCTGCTGTACGGCGAGCTGCCGACCCAGGCCGAGCTGAGCGAGTACCAGCACCAGCTCAAGGCGCTGCGCGACCTGCCCCAGGCGCTCAAGGAAGTGCTCGAGCGCATTCCGGTCACCGCCCACCCGATGGACGTGATGCGTACCGCCTCCTCGGTGCTCGGCACCCTGGAGCCGGAGCTCAACTTCGGCCTGCAGCACGAGAAGACCGACCGCCTGCTGGCGCTGTTCCCGGCGGCCATGTGCTACTGGTACCGCTTCAGCCACCATGGCGTGCGCATCGACTGCACCAGCGACGAAGACACCCTGGGCGGGCACTTCCTGCACCTGCTGCACGGCAAGAAGCCGAGCGAGCTGCATGTCAAGGTGATGAACGTTTCGCTGATCCTGTACGCCGAGCACGAATTCAACGCCTCGACCTTCACTGCCCGGGTGTGTGCCTCGACCCTGTCGGACCTGTACTCGTGCGTGACGGCGGCCATCGGCTCGCTGCGCGGGCCGCTGCACGGTGGTGCCAACGAGGCCGCGATGGAAATGATCGAGCGCTTCAAGACCCCGCAGGAAGCCGTTGCCGGCACCCTCGGCATGCTCGAGCGCAAGGACAAGATCATGGGCTTCGGGCATGCCATCTACAAGGAGTCCGACCCGCGCAACGAAGTGATCAAGGGCTGGGCGAAGAAGCTCGCCGACGAGGTGGGCGACACCGTGCTGTACCCGGTGTCCGAAGCCATCGACAAGACCATGTGGGAGCAGAAGAAACTGTTCCCCAATGCCGACTTCTACCATGCCTCGGCCTACCACTTCATGGGTATCCCGACCAAGCTGTTCACCCCGATCTTCGTCTGCTCGCGCCTGACCGGCTGGGCGGCGCATGTGTTCGAACAGCGTGCCAACAACCGCATCATCCGCCCGAGCGCCGAATACACCGGCGTCGAACAGCGCAAGTTCGTGCCAATCGAACAACGCTGAGACTGGCGTGCAGTACCGATGAAGGCGCTGGCCTTGCCTTTGGAGAGGCCGGCGTTGCTGTTGTAGGAGCCGGCCTTGCCGGCGAAGGAAGCACCGCGGTGTCAGTTCTACCGTTCGCCGGCAAGGCCGGCTCCTACAGGTTTCCCATCGTTGCTGCGCACCGCCGACTTATCCGTGATTGAGTCCCGCGTCCATGAATACTGAATTTCGCAAGCACCTGCCGGGCACCACGCTCGACTACTTCGACGCCCGCGCCGCCATCGACGCCATCAGCCCCGGCGCCTACGACAAGCTGCCCTATACCTCCCGCGTACTGGCCGAAAACCTGGTGCGCCGCTGCGACCCGGCAACCCTCGATGCCTCGCTCAGCCAACTGATCGAGCGCAAGCGCGACCTCGACTTCCCCTGGTACCCGGCCCGCGTGGTGTGCCATGACATCCTTGGCCAGACCGCACTGGTTGACCTTGCCGGCCTGCGTGACGCCATCGCCGACAAGGGCGGCGACCCGGCCCAGGTCAACCCGGTGGTGCCGGTGCAACTGATCGTCGACCACTCGCTGGCCGTGGAGTGCGGCGGCTTCGACCCGCAGGCGTTCGAGAAGAACCGCGCCATCGAAGACCGTCGCAACGAAGACCGCTTCCACTTCATCAACTGGACCAAGAAGGCGTTCAAGAACGTCGATGTGATCCAGCCCGGCAACGGCATCATGCACCAGATCAACCTGGAGAAGATGTCGCCGGTGATCCACGCCGAGCAGGGCGTGGCCTATCCCGATACCTGCGTCGGTACCGACAGCCACACCCCCCACGTGGATGCCCTGGGCGTGATCGCCATCGGCGTCGGCGGCCTGGAGGCCGAGAACGTGATGCTGGGTCGTGCGTCCTGGATGCGCCTGCCGGAAATCGTCGGCGTGCAGCTCACCGGCAAGCCGCAGCCAGGCATCACCGCCACCGACGTGGTGCTGGCGCTCACCGAGTTCCTGCGCAAGGCCAAGGTGGTAGGCGCCTACCTCGAGTTCTACGGCGAGGGCGCCCGTACGTTGACCCTGGGCGATCGCGCGACCATCTCCAACATGGCCCCTGAATACGGCGCGACGGCGGCGATGTTCTCCATCGACCAGCAGACCATCGATTACCTCAAGCTCACCGGTCGTGAAGACGCCCAGGTCAAGCTGGTGGAAACCTACGCCAAGGTCGCCGGCCTGTGGTCCGACAGCCTGGTCAATGCCGAATACGAGCGTGGCCTGCAGTTCGACCTGTCGAGCGTGGTACGCAACATGGCCGGCCCGTCCAACCCGCATGCGCGGGTGGCCACCAGCGAGCTGGCTGCCAGGGGCATTGCCGGGCAATGGGAAGAGGTGCCGGGGCAGATGCCTGACGGCGCGGTGATCATCGCTGCCATCACCAGCTGCACCAACACCAGCAACCCGCGCAACGTGATCGCTGCCGGGCTGCTGGCGCGCAATGCCAACAGGCTGGGGCTGACGCGCAAGCCGTGGGTCAAGTCGTCGCTGGCGCCAGGCTCCAAGACCGTGGCCCTGTACCTCAAAGAGGCGGGCCTGGAGGATGAGCTGGAGCAGCTGGGCTTTGGCATCGTGGCGTTTGCCTGCACCACCTGCAACGGCATGTCCGGCGCTCTGGACCCGGTGATCCAGCAGGAAATCATCGACCGCGACCTGTACGCCACCGCCGTGCTGTCGGGCAACCGCAACTTCGACGGGCGTATCCATCCGTATGCCAAGCAGGCCTTCCTGGCCTCGCCGCCGCTGGTGGTGGCCTACGCCATTGCCGGTACCATCCGTTTCGATATCGAGAAGGACGTGCTGGCCGTGGTGGACGGCAAGGAAATCCGCCTCAAGGACATCTGGCCCAGCGACGAAGAGATCGATGCAGTGGTCAAGGCTGCGGTCAAGCCGGAGCAGTTCCGCCAGGTGTACATCCCGATGTTCGCCGTGCACGAAGACACCGGACCCAAGGTCGACCCGCTGTACGACTGGCGCGCCATGAGCACCTACATCCGTCGCCCGCCGTACTGGGAAGGCGCGCTGGCAGGCGAGCGCTCGCTCAAGGGCATGCGCCCGCTGGCGGTGCTGCCGGACAACATCACCACCGACCACCTGTCGCCGTCCAACGCGATCATGCTCGACAGCGCCGCAGGCGAGTACCTGGCGAAGATGGGCCTGCCCGAAGAGGACTTCAACTCCTACGCCACCCACCGTGGCGACCACCTGACCGCGCAGCGCGCGACCTTCGCCAACCCCAAGCTGTTCAACGAGATGGTGCAGGAGAACGGCAAGGTCAAGCAGGGTTCGCTGGCGCGTATCGAGCCGGAGGGCAAGGTGACGCGCATGTGGGAGGCCATCGAGACCTACATGCAGCGCAAGCAGCCGCTGATCATCGTGGCCGGTGCCGACTATGGCCAGGGCTCGTCACGCGACTGGGCGGCCAAGGGCGTGCGCCTGGCCGGTGTCGAGGCCATCGTGGCCGAGGGCTTCGAGCGTATCCACCGTACCAACCTGGTGGGCATGGGCGTGTTGCCTCTGGAGTTCAAGCCGGGCACCGACCGCAAGACCCTGGGTATCGATGGCAGCGAGACCTATGACGTGGTGGGGCAGCGGACACCGCGGGCCACCTTGACCCTGGTGATCACGCGGCGTGACGGCGAGCGCCTGGAGGTGCCGGTGACCTGCCGTCTGGACACGGCGGAAGAGGTGTCGATCTACGAGGCGGGCGGTGTACTGCAGCGCTTTGCCCAGGACTTCCTCGAGTCGTCGGTGGCTTGACGTACACCTGACCTGTAGGAGCCGGCTTTGCCGGCGAAGGGAGCGACGCAGGGTGCATTGATGTACCAGCCCCTTCGCCGGCAAGGCCGGCTCCTACACAGGATTGTGTTGTATTCCAGAGGACACATGTTTCCATGCCACACGTACCCCAGATCAGAATCCCCGCCACCTACATCCGTGGCGGCACCAGCAAAGGCGTGTTCTTCAACCTCGAAGACCTGCCCGAAGCCGCCCAGCTCCCCGGCGCCGCGCGCGATGCGCTGCTGCTGCGGGTTATCGGCAGCCCCGACCCCTACGGCAAGCAGATCGACGGCATGGGCGGGGCCACCTCCAGCACCAGCAAGACGGTCATCCTGTCGCGTAGCATCAAGCCCGGGCACGACGTCGACTACCTGTTCGGCCAGGTCGCCATCGACAAGGCCTTCGTCGACTGGAGCGGCAACTGCGGCAACCTCTCGGCGGCAGTCGGCTCGTTCGCCATCAGCGCCGGCCTGGTCGACGCCAGTCGCATCCCGCGCAATGGTGTGGCTGTGGTGCGCATCTGGCAGGCCAACATCGGCAAGACCATCATCGCCCACGTACCGATCACCGAAGGCGAAGTGCAGGAAACCGGCGACTTCGAACTCGACGGCGTGACCTTTCCGGCCGCCGAGGTGCAGCTCGAATTCCTCGACCCGGCCGCCGACGAAGACGGCGCGGGCGGCTCGATGTTCCCCACCGGCAACCTGGTCGACGACCTGGTGGTGCCCGGTGTCGGCACCTTCAAGGCAACCCTGATCAACGCCGGCATCCCGACCATCTTCATCGACGCCCAGGCCCTGGGCTACACCGGCACCGAGCTGCAGGACGCAATCAACGGCGACCCCGAGGCCCTGGCGCGTTTCGAAACCATCCGTGCCCACGGCGCCGTGCACATGGGCCTGATCGAGCACGTCGAGCAGGCCGCGCAGCGCCAGCACACGCCCAAGGTGGCGTTCGTGGCAGCGCCGGCCGACTACCAGTCCTCCAGCGGCAAGACCGTGGCAGCGAGCGATATCGACCTGCTGGTGCGTGCGTTGTCGATGGGCAAGCTGCACCACGCCATGATGGGTACGGCAGCGGTGGCCATCGGCACCGCGGCGGCCATCCCCGGCACCCTGGTCAACCTTGCTGCCGGTGGCGGCGAGCGCAGCGCCGTGCGCTTCGGTCACCCCTCGGGCACCTTGCGCGTGGGCGCCGAGGCGCGCCAGGTGAATGGCGACTGGACCGTTACCAAAGCAATCATGAGCCGCAGCGCTCGCGTGCTGATGGAGGGTTGGGTACGCGTACCTGGCGATACCTTCTAGAGGCAGCGGTGCTCGGCTCTCCTTTCACCCCATGTGAACAGAGAGACGACAATGAGTGCCAATGTTGACCTGAACGACCGCCCCGACTACGACCGGGTCCTGCAGGACATTGCCGACTATGTCCTGCACTTCAGGGCCGAGCCGGGGGAGGCGCTGGACACGGCGCGCAACTGTCTGATGGACACCCTGGGTTGCGGCCTGCTGGCGCTGCGCTTTCCCGAGTGCACCAAGCACCTGGGGCCGCTGGTGGAGGGTACCGTGGTGCCCCATGGCGCGCGGGTGCCCGGCACCGCGTACCGCCTCGACCCGGTCAAGGCGGCCTGGGACATCGGCTGCATCGTGCGCTGGCTGGACTACAACGATACCTGGCTGGCCGCAGAATGGGGTCATCCCTCCGACAACCTCGGCGGCATCCTCGCGGTGGCCGACCACCTCTCGCAAAAGCGCGTGGCCAACGGCGACGCGCCGCTGACCCTGCACACGGTGCTCGAGGCCATGATCATGGCCCACGAGATCCAGGGCGTGCTCGCGCTGGAAAACGCTTTCAACCGGGTGGGCCTGGACCACGTGCTGCTGGTCAAGGTCGCATCCACGGCGGTGTGCGCCCGGCTCATGGGCGCCAATCGCGAGCAGTTGCTGGCGGCCCTGTCCCAGGCCTTTGTCGATGGCCAGGCGCTGCGCACCTACCGCCATGCCCCCAATGCCGGCTCGCGCAAGTCGTGGGCGGCCGGTGATGCGTCGAGTCGCGGGGTGCGCCTGGCGGACATCGCCCTGCGCGGCGAGATGGGCATCCCCGGCGTGCTCACCGCGCCGCAGTGGGGCTTCTATGACGTGCTGTTCAGCCATACCAACAAGGACCTGGCGCTCAAGCCCGAGGGCAGGCGCGAGTTCAGCCTGTCGCAGCCGTTCGGCAGCTACGTGATGGAGAACATACTGTTCAAGATCAGCTTCCCGGCCGAGTTCCATGCGCAGACCGCCTGCGAGGCGGCGGTGACCCTGCATCCACAGGTGCGCAATCGCCTGCATGAAATCGAGCGCATCGTGATCACCACCCATGAGTCGGCGATTCGCATCATTTCCAAGGTCGGCACGCTGGCCAACGCAGCGGACCGGGACCACTGCCTGCAGTACATGACGGCGGTGCCGCTGATCTTCGGCAACCTGGTGGCCGAGCATTACGAAGATGATTTCCATGCGGCGCACCCGACCATCGACCGCTTGCGCGAGAAGATGGTGATCGTCGAAGACCCGCGTTTCAGTCGCGAGTACCTGGAGGCCGACAAGCGCTCGATCGCCAACGCGGTGCAGGTGTTCTTCACCGACGGCTCGAGCACCGAGCAGGTGGTGGTGGAGTATCCCATCGGGCACCGGCGCCGACGCGCCCAGGGCATCCCGCTGCTGGAGGACAAGTTCAAGGCCAACCTGGCGACGCGGTTTACTGCGCAGCGTTCGGCCGAAATTCTTGCGCTGTGCAAGGATCAGGCGAGGCTTGAGGCGACGGCGGTGCATCGGTTCATGGATCTGTTCGTGATCTGAGGGGCGAAGCTTTTCAGAAGGCAACAAAAAGCCCCGCCAATTGGCGGGGCTTCTTTTCACGCTAAGTCAGCTTACGCTTGAACGACCGGGATATTGGCGTTCGCAGCGGCTTCACGGAACTCGGCGATCTGGTCGAAGCTCAGGTAGCGGTAGATGTCTGCAGCCATGCTGTCGATATTCGCCGCGTACTCCATGTACTCCTCGACGGTTGGCAGCTTGCCCAGGATCGAGGCAACGGCAGCCAGTTCGGCGGAGGCCAGGAACACGTTGGCACCATCGCCCAGACGGTTCGGGAAGTTACGGGTCGACGTCGACACAACGGTCGAGTTCGGCTCTACACGTGCCTGGTTACCCATGCACAGCGAGCAGCCCGGCATTTCCATGCGCGCGCCAGCCTTGCCGTAGATGCCGTAGTAGCCTTCCTCGGTCAGCTGGTGAGCGTCCATCTTGGTCGGCGGCGACAGCCACAGACGGGTTGGCAACTGACCCTTGACCTTGTCCAGCAGCTTGCCGGCAGCGCGGAAGTGACCGATGTTGGTCATGCACGAACCGATGAACACTTCGTCGATCTTCTGGCCCTGGACGCTGGACAGCAGGCGAGCGTCGTCCGGGTCGTTAGGAGCGCAGAGAACCGGCTCCTTGATATCGGCCAGGTCGATCTCGATGACTTCGGCGTACTCGGCATCGGCGTCGGCCGACAGCAGCTCGGGCTTGGCCAGCCAGGCTTCCATCGCCTGTGCACGGCGCTCCATGGTGCGCGCATCGCCGTAGCCTTCGCTGATCATCCAGCGCAGCAGGGTGATGTTCGACTTCAGGTACTCGGCAATGGCTTTTTCAGGCAGCTTGATGGTGCAACCGGCAGCCGAACGTTCGGCCGAGGCGTCGGACAGTTCGAATGCCTGTTCCACGGTCAGGTCGTCCAGGCCTTCGATTTCCAGGATGCGGCCGGAGAAGGCGTTGATCTTGCCCTTCTTCTCGACGGTCAGCAGGCCTTTCTGGATGCCGTAGTAAGGGATGGCGTGAACCAGGTCACGCAGGGTGATGCCTGGGTTCAGCTTGCCCTTGAAGCGCACCAGTACCGACTCCGGCATGTCCAGTGGCATCACGCCAGTGGCAGCGGCGAAGGCGACCAGGCCGGAACCGGCCGGGAACGAGATGCCGATCGGGAAGCGGGTGTGCGAGTCACCACCGGTACCGACGGTGTCCGGCAGCAGCATGCGGTTCAGCCAGCTGTGGATGATGCCGTCGCCTGGACGCAGGGACACGCCGCCACGGGTGCGGATGAAATCCGGCAGGGTGTGGTGGGTGGTCACGTCGATCGGCTTCGGATAGGCCGCGGTGTGGCAGAACGACTGCATGACCAGGTCGGCCGAGAAGCCCAGGCACGCCAGGTCTTTCAGTTCGTCACGGGTCATCGGACCGGTGGTGTCCTGGGAGCCGACGGTGGTCATCTTCGGTTCGCAGTAGGTGCCAGGACGAACGCCCTTGCCCACTGGCAGGCCGCAGGCCTTGCCGACCATCTTCTGGGCCAGGGTGTAGCCCTTGCCGGTGTCGACAGGTGCTTCAGGCAGCTTGAACAGGTCGGTCGGGCCCAGGCCCAGCTCGGCGCGCGCCTTCTCGGTCAGGCCACGGCCGACGATCAGCGGGATACGACCACCGGCGCGGACTTCGTCCAGCAGCACGGGGGTTTTCATCTCGAAGGTGGTGATGACTTCGTCGGTACCGTGCTTGCACACCTTGCCGGCGTGCGGGTACAGGTCGATCACGTCGCCCATGTGGATGTTCGACACGTCGAATTCGATCGGCAGGGCGCCGGCGTCTTCCATGGTGTTGTAGAAGATCGGGGCGATCTTGGAGCCGAAGCAGAAACCGCCAGCGCGCTTGTTCGGCACGTAAGGGATGTCGTCGCCGAAGAACCACAGCACCGAGTTGGTCGCCGATTTACGCGAGGAACCGGTACCGACCACGTCACCGACGTAGGCGATCGGGAAGCCTTCGTTGCGCATCTGCTCGATCTGCTTCATCGGGCCGATGGCGCCTTGCACGTCCGGCACGATGCCGTCGCGGGCCATTTTCAGCATGGCCAGGGCGTGCAGCGGGATGTCAGGGCGCGACCAGGCGTCCGGGGCAGGGGACAGGTCGTCGGTGTTGGTTTCGCCGGTGACCTTGAAGACGCGCAGGCTGATCTTGTCGGCCAGGGTCGGACGCTTCTTGAACCACTCGCCGTCAGCCCAGGACTGCAGTACCGCCTTGGCGTGAACGTTGCCGTTCTTGGCTTTTTCGGCCACGTCGTGGAAGGCGTCGAACATCAGCAGGGTGTGCTTGAGCTGTTCGGCGGCAACGGCGGCCAGTTCGGCGTCGTCCAGCAGCTCGACCAGGGTGGCGATGTTGTAGCCGCCCTGCATGGTGCCCAGCAGTTCAACGGCGCGCTGCTTGCTGATCAGCGGGGAGGTGGCTTCGCCCTTGGCGACCGCCGACAGGAAACCGGCCTTGACGTAGGCGGCTTCGTCCACTCCTGGTGGTACGCGGTTGGTGATCAGGTCGACGAGGACGGCTTCTTCGCCAGCGGGGGGATTCTTCAGCAGCTCGACCAGGCCTGCGGTTTGTTCGGCGTTAAGCGGCTGGGGCACGATACCCTGGGCGGCACGCTCTTCGATGTGTTTGCGGTAGGCTTCAAGCACAGTTATTACCCTCATCAGTGGTCCCAAATGGGTGTCCGGGACGCTCATCCAGAATGGCCGGCACCCATGCGCAATACGGCTTTTTGAGCCGCGTAGCCAGGGTTGCAGGACATCCTTACAGAAGCTGCTTTCAAAGTTTTACGCCTGTAGAACGGAGGCTGATGAGGGCTGGCGCGGTGCATTCGATGTTCGAATACCCCGAGCCAACGCCGTTCTACCGGATCAACTGTGCTCGTGACGCTTTGAAAACAGCTTCTAACGGACATTGCTGCCTTAAAAAGGCCGGGTGATTCTACGGTAAAAACGCGCCAAAGGTAAGGCGATTGCAACGACTTTACGGCGTGACCCCCGTTAGACAAAGGGCTAACATGGCCGTCTGTTCCATCGCCATGCCGTTGAATCTTTCATGTCCAATCAGTCAATAAAAACGCCTTGTGTCGGCCTGTGTTCCACGGTTTACGGGGACCTGGTGTGTCGCGGGTGCAAGCGTTTTCACCATGAGGTGATCCACTGGAACGGCTACAACGACGATGAAAAGCGTGCGGTGTGGCTGCGCCTGGAACACCTGCTGGTGCAGGTGATGGCGGCCAAGCTGGAGGTGTTCGACGCCGACAAGCTGCGCGGCCAGCTGGAGCTGCGCAAGATTCGATTCGTGCCGCATCAGTCCGAGTATTGCTGGGCTTATCAGCTGATTGCGCGGGGCGCGCGGGTGATCCGCGAGCTGGAAGCGTACGGGATGGTGCTGCTGCCGGAGTTTCGCGACTGGGAGCTGCCCGAGCTGCGCGATGCCATCGATCGGGAATTCTTTCTGTTGTCCGAGGCGCACTATCAACGCTACATCGCGCCGGGCTTTCTCAAGGATGCGCTGGGTTAAGCGGTGTTCCCATCGCAGGTCACGCCCGCGCCCACTGGATCACCGCTTACCCTGTGGGCGCGGGCTTGACCCGCGATGGGGTCTTCAGCCTCTGGCCAGCTCGTCCAGGTGCTTCACCTGGTCCTCGGTCTTGAGCACCAGCACATCGCATTCCAGCGAATCGAGCACCACCTCGGCGGTGTTGCCGATCAGCGCACCGGTGATCCCGCTACGCCCCACCGTACCCATCACCGTCACCACGGCTTCGTACTTTTTAGCCGTGTGCGGAATCAGCACGTCCGCCGGGCCTTCGGCCACATGCAGGCGATCGTCGGCGATATCGAATTCGGCCTGGAACGCAGCGCATTCGTCGCGGTACTTCTTCTCGATGGTGTCCTTGAGCTGGTACACCGGGTCCGCCGCCGAGAGCATGGGCGAGGGGTGGGCGCTGATCACGTGCAGGTTGCCCTTGGCCACGCTGGCAATGGCATAGCCGTGGTCGATGATGCTGGCGTGCAGCTTGCGATGCTCCTGATCGTCGTTGCCCACGTCCACCGCCGCCAGAATCACGCCACCGGTCCAGGGGCGCTCGGTCTTGACCATCAGCACCGCGCACGGGCACTGGCGCAGCAGTTTCCAGTCCGAAGGCGTCAGCAGGAACTTCTTCAGCGCGTTTTCCGGCCGGTGTTCCTTGATTACCAGCTCACAGCCTTCGGCTTTCTGCACGTCGATGATCGACTCGTGCAGGGTGTCGTGCCAGGCCTGCTCATAGGTGACATTGTCGTAGCCATCGTCGTGCAACTGGCTGGCGAGCAGGCTGAGCAGGGCACTGTGGTCCTGCTTCTTGTCGCACATCAGCAGGTGCAGGCGTGCCTTGGTGACGCCGGCGATCAGCTTGGCGCGGGTCAGGGCCTTGCTGTGGGCGTGGTCGGGGTCGAGCACCACCAGGATGCTGCGAACTTCTAAAAGCATGAGGGAGAACTCCTTCGACAATGGCATGCGATGCCTGACTATAGTCGGCGCCCCGGATGCGGTGGATGTTGATATGCATCAAGCATAGTCACTGGTGATCGCCACTGCCGCCGGTATAATCGCCGGTCTTGTCGACACCCCATGCCCGTTTGTGAGCCTATGTCCCTTATTCCCGAAATCGAAGCCTTCCTCGCCTGCCGCACCCCGGATGCCTGGGTCGATGCCGCCCTGGCCGACCAGGAGACGATGCTGATCGACCACAAGAACTGCGAGTTCAAGGCCGCCAGCACGGCGCTGAGCCTGATTGCCAAGTACAACACGCATGTCGACCTGATCAACATGATGTCGCGCCTGGCCCGCGAGGAGCTGGTGCATCACGAGCAGGTGCTGCGCCTGATGAAGAAGCGCAAGGTGGCCTTGCGCCCATTGTCGGCAGGGCGCTATGCCTCGGGGCTGCGAAAGGTGGTGCGCGCGCACGAGCCGGTGAAGCTGGTGGACACGCTGGTGGTCGGCGCGTTCATCGAGGCGCGCAGCTGCGAGCGCTTTGCTGCGGTGGTGCCGCACCTGGACGAGGAACTGGGCAAGTTCTACCACGGGCTGCTCAAGAGCGAGGCGCGCCATTACCAGGGGTACCTGAAGCTGGCGTATCAGTATGGCGAGGCGGCGGATGTGGAGCGCACCGTGGAGCGGGTGCGCGAGGTGGAAGCCGAACTGATCACCACGCCGGACGTGGAGTTTCGCTTCCATAGCGGCGTGCCGGCCTGAAGCATCGCGGGCCAAGCCCGCGCCCACAGGCTGATGACCCCATCCTGTGGCAGCGGGCTCGACCCGCGATACGGGCGCCGCAATACCTCCTTTTGTCGACCAAATAGAAAGCAAGCTAATTAATGCTTGGCCATTCGCTGCCTGAGCAGTAATATCTGCGGCATCCACTGCCTAAGCAGGTATCTCCCTTCATGCAGCACTTCACCCCCGAAAACTTCCAGTCCTGCACCATCGGCATGCTCCTGGGGCGCGCCGCACTGGTGAAGGACCGCATTCTGGACAGCCACCTGCAGGACTTCGGCGTCACCGCCGCGCAGTTCAAGGTGCTGATCATCGTGTCCCAGTACGGGGTCGATACCCCCGCCGAACTGTGCCGTTTCCTCAGCCTGGACAGCGGGTCGATGACGCGCATGCTCGATCGTCTGGAGCAGAAGGGCCTGATCGCCCGCAGCCGCTGCCCGCAGGACCGGCGCCAGGTACGCCTGGAGCTCACCGCCGATGGCGATGTGCTGGCCGGCCAGTTGCCCCAGATCGGTGCCTCGGCGATGAACGAGCTGGTTGGCGTGCTGGCCCCGGACGAGCTCAAGACCCTGGAAAAAATTCTGACCAAGGTGCTGCTGGCGGCCGGCGATGCCGTCACCGCTCTGCGCGTGGAGGCCCAATGAAACCACGAGCCCTGCGTGCCGGTGCAAGCCTGCTGGTGTTTGCCCTGAGCCTGGCCGGTTGCGCCAACTACAGTGGCCTCGATACCCAGGGCCGGCGCCTCGGCGCCGCCGACCTGCAGGCAGGCAAGACCCTCGGCGGTGTTGCCCTGTCGCCTGCGGCCTGGCCCAAGGGCGACTGGTGGACCCGCCTTGGCGACCCGCAACTGAACAGCCTGATCGGCGAGGCCTTGCGCGACAGCCCCGACATGCAGGTTGCCAGCGCCCGTGCCCATCAGGCCAGCGCCGCAGCCTACGCTGCCGACGCCGAGCGCATGCCCACGCTGGATGCCAGCGCTGGGGTCAGCCGCTCGCGCCTGGCCCGTGACCAGGACCCGACGGGGCAGGGCGGCAGCTACTCCACCCTGCGCAGCCTGAGCGCGACCTTCAACTACACCTTCGATCTCTGGGGTGGGCAACGCGATGCCTGGGAAGCCGCCCTGGGCCAGGCCCGTGCCGCCGAGGTGGACCGCCAGGCCGCACAACTGACCCTGGCCGCCGACGTTGCCCGTGCCTACAGCCAGCTGGGCCAGGCGCACATCGTCAACGACCTGACCCAGGAAGACCTCAAGCGTACCCGCCAGATGCTCGAACTCAGCCAGCGCCGGTTGGCCTCGGGTATCGACAGCCAGTACCAGCTGCAGCAGACCGAAAGCCTGGAGGCCAGCTCCCAGGAGCAGGCCATCAATGCCCAGAAGCAGCTGCGCAGCGCGCAGATCGCGCTGGCGGTGCTGCTGGGCAAGGGCCCCGACCGTGGCCAGCAGATCGCCCGCCCCAATGTGCTCAAGCCTGCTGCGGTGGCGCTGCCCTCGGTGCTGCCGGCCGAGTTGCTGGGCCGGCGTCCGGACCTGGTGGCCGCGCGCTGGCGGGTCGAGGCGGCGAGCAAGTCGATCGATGCGAGCAAGACACGCTTCTACCCCAACCTCAACCTGAGCGCCGCCGCCGGCACCCAGGCACTGCTGGGCGATGCGATCTTCGGCGCGCCGAGCCGCTTCTTCAACATCGCCCCGACCGTGTCGCTGCCGATTTTCGACGGCGGGCGCCTGCGCGCCGACCTCGATGCCCGTGATGCCGACTACGACCTGGCCGTGGCGCAATACAACAAGAGCCTGGTGCGTGCACTGGGCGAGGTCAGCGACAGCATCGACCAGTTGCATGCACTGGGCCAGCAGATTGCAGCCAAGCAACGTGCCACCGACATCGCCCAGCAGTCCTACGACACCGTGATGCAGCGCTATGGCTCCGGCATCGGCAACTACCTGGATGTGCTGAGCATCGAACAGCAGCTGCTGCAGTCGCAGCGTCAGCTGGCCGAACTGAACGCCGAACAGATCGACCTGTCGATCCAGTTGATGCAGGCGCTGGGGGGCGGCTACCAGGCCGACACCCAGGCCGCCGCATTGCCCTCGACTTCCCGCAATCAATAAAACGCCAAGGTATTTCTCATGGCCACTGCATCCTCCCCGGACACTGCCCCTACCGAGCAGGACCTCAACAATCAGCGCAAGCGCAAGACGCTGCTGCTCGGGCTGCTGGTGCTCGTACTCGTGCTTGGCGCCGGTGTGTGGGCCTGGCACGAGCTCTACGGGCGCTGGAGCGAAAACACCGACGACGCCTATGTGAACGGCAACGTGGTGGAAATCACCCCGCTGGTCACCGGCACCGTCACCAGCATCGGCGCCGACGATGGCGACCTGGTGCACGCCGGCCAGGTGCTGATCCAGTTCGACCCGAGCGACACCGAGGTCGGCCTGCAGAGCGCCGAGGCCAAGCTGGCCCGCGCCGTGCGCCAGGTGCGTGGGCTTTACAGCAACGTCGACGGGCAGAAGGCCCAGGTGGCGGCGCGCAAGGCCGAGCTGCAGAAGGCCCAGGAAAACTACAACCGACGCAAGACCCTGGCCGCCGGCGGGGCGATCTCGCAGGAGGAGCTGTCCCACGCCCGTGACGACCTGGCATCGGCACAAAGCGCGCTGAGCAATGCCCAGCAGCAGCTCAACACCACCACCGCGCTGGTCGACGACACCGTGGTCTCCTCGCACCCCGAAGTGCAGGCTGCCGCCGCCGACCTGCGCCAGGCCTACCTGGACAATGCCCGCACCACCCTGGTGGCGCCGGTCACCGGCTATGTGGCCAAGCGCACGGTGCAACTGGGCCAGCGCCTGCAGCCGGGCACCGCGACCATGGCGGTGATTCCGCTGGATCAGCTGTGGATCGACGCCAACTTCAAGGAAACCCAGCTGCGCAACATGCGTATCGGTCAGCCGGTGGACATCGTTGCCGACCTGTACGGCAGCGACGTGAAGTACAGCGGCACCATCGACAGCCTGGGCGCCGGTACCGGCAGCGCCTTCGCCCTGCTGCCGGCGCAGAACGCCACCGGCAACTGGATCAAGATCGTCCAGCGCGTGCCAGTGCGGATCCACATCAACCCCGAGCAACTGGCCGAACACCCGCTGCGGATCGGCCTGTCGACCCAGGTCGACGTCGACCTGCACGACCAGAGCGGCCCGGTGCTGGCGCAACAGCCGCCGCAGAAGGCCTCGTTCGCCACCCAGGTGTACGACCGCCAGCTGGTGGAGGCCGATACCCTGATCGCGCGCCTGATCCATGACAACAGCGCCGCCAGCGGCAAGACTGCGCAGCGATGAGCGGGCAGGCTTCGTTCACCCCGCCAAGCCTGCTGCTGACCACCATCGGCCTGTCGCTGGCGACGTTCATGCAGGTGCTCGACACCACCATCGCCAACGTCGCCCTGCCTACCATCTCCGGCAACCTGGGGGTGAGTTCGGAGCAGGGCACCTGGGTCATCACCTCGTTCGCGGTGAGCAACGCGATAGCCTTGCCGCTGACCGGCTGGCTGAGCCGGCGCTTCGGCGAGGTGAAGCTGTTCATCTGGGCCACGCTGCTGTTCGTGCTGGCGTCGTTCCTGTGCGGTATCTCGCAATCGATGCCCGAGCTGGTCGGCTTTCGCGTGTTGCAGGGCGTGGTGGCCGGGCCGTTGTACCCCATGACCCAGACCCTGCTGATTGCGGTGTACCCCCCGGCTAAGCGGGGTATGGCCCTGGCGCTGCTGGCGATGGTCACGGTGGTGGCGCCGATTGCCGGGCCGATACTCGGTGGCTGGATCACCGACAGCTACAGCTGGCCGTGGATCTTCTTCATCAACGTGCCGATCGGCCTGTTCGCTGCCGCCGTGGTGCGTCAGCAGATGCGTACCCGGCCGGTGAGCACCAGCCGCCAGCCGATGGACTACATCGGGCTGTTGAGCCTGATCGTCGGGGTGGGGGCATTGCAGATCGTGCTCGACAAGGGCAATGACCTGGACTGGTTCGAGTCCAGTTTCATCGTCATCGGCAGCCTGATTTCGGTGGTGTTCCTGGCGGTGTTCATCATCTGGGAACTGACCGACAAGCACCCGGTGGTGAACCTGCGCCTGTTCGCCCACCGCAACTTTCGCATCGGCACCATTGTGCTGGTGGGCGGGTATGCGGGGTTCTTCGGCATCAACCTGATCCTGCCGCAATGGCTGCAGACCCAGATGGGCTACACCGCCACCTGGGCGGGGCTGGCGGTGGCGCCGATCGGCCTGCTGCCGGTGCTGATGTCGCCGTTCGTGGGCAAGTACGCGCACAAGTTCGACCTGCGCGTGCTGGCGGGGCTGGCGTTCGTGGCAATCGGTGCCAGCTGCTTCATGCGGGCAGGGTTCACCAACGAAGTGGACTTCCAGCACATCGCCCTGGTGCAGCTGTTCATGGGTATCGGCGTGGCGCTGTTCTTCATGCCCACCTTGAGCATCCTGCTTTCGGACCTGCCGCCGCAGCAGATCGCCGACGGCTCGGGGCTGGCGACCTTCCTGCGGACCCTTGGCGGCAGCTTTGCCGCGTCGCTGACCACCTGGATCTGGATTCGCCGGGCCGACCAGCACCATGCGTACCTGAGCGAAAGCATCAGTACCTATGAGCCGGCCACCCGTGACATGCTCGGCCACCTGGGCGGGGCGAACGGGCAGTCGTATGCGCAGCTGGAGCAGATGCTCAACAGCCAGGCGTACATGATGTCGACGGTGGATTACTTCACGTTGATGGGCTGGGTGTTCGTCGGGCTGGTGCTGCTGGTGTGGCTGGCCAAGCCGCCGTTCGCGGCCAAGGCCGGGCCGGCATCGGCGGGGCACTGAGGCACAGCGTCAGCGCGCTGCGCTGACATCGCGGGTCAAGCCCGCTCCCACAGGTACATCAATGATCATCAGAGCAATGATCTACCTGTGGGAGCGGGCTTGACCCGCGATAGGGCCCGCACGGCCTTCAGGCAAAGTCGAAGGGTGCCAGCTGGAACCCTTGTTCATCCACCTGCAGCGCCCACCCCTGGCGATCCCAGTCGCCCAGCACGATACGCCGCGCCGGCGCATCGCCCACCATCAGCTTGTGGATCGCCGGGCGATGGGTGTGCCCATGCACCAGGGTGCGCACGCCATGCTGCTGCATCACCCGCGGTACCTCCTCGGGCGTCACATCGACAATGTCATTGGCCTTCATGCGCGTCTGCGCGCGGCTTTCGCTGCGCAGCTTGCGCGCAAGCTTGTGCCGCGTGCGCAACGGCAGGTGGCGCAGCACCCACAGGCTCACGGGGTTGCGCAGGTAACGGCGCAGCTTCATGTAGCCTTCGTCACGGGTGCACAGGCTGTCGCCATGCATCAGCAGCACCGGCTCGCCGCCCAGCTCGACCACGCTGGGGTCGGGTAGCAGGGTGGCGCCTGCGGCCTTGCAGAACGCCTGGCCGATGAGGAAGTCGCGGTTGCCGTGCATCAGGAACACCTGGGTGCCTGTGTCGCTCAGCGCACGCAGGGCCTGGCAGATCGACGCCTGGTAGGGCGTCATGGCATCGTCGCCGATCCAGGCCTCGAAAAAGTCCCCGAGAATGTACAGCGCTTGCGCGCTGCGGGCACGGGTGGCCAGCAGATCAAGAAACGCCCGGGTAATGTCCGGGCGTTCTTCTTGCAGGTGCAGATCGGAGATCAGCAGTATCACCCAATGATCTCGGCTTTCTCGATGATCACGTCTTCGGCTGGCACGTCCTGGTGGCCGGCTTTGGAACCGGTGGCAACGGCCTTGATCTTGTCGACCACGTCGGTGCCTTCGGTGACTTTGCCGAACACTGCGTAACCCCAGCCCTGCACGTTCTTGCCGCTGTGGTTGAGGAAGCTGTTGTCGGCGACGTTGATGAAGAACTGCGCCGAGGCCGAATGCGGCTCCATGGTACGGGCCATGGCGATGGTGTACTTGTCGTTGCTCAGGCCGTTGTCGGCTTCGTTCTGGATGCTCGGGCGCTTGTCTTTCTTCTCTTTCATGCCCGGCTCGAAACCGCCGCCCTGGATCATGAAGTTGCCGATGACGCGGTGGAACACGGTGTTCTCGTAGTGACCGGCTTTGACGTACTCGATGAAGTTTGCCACGGTGATCGGGGCTTTCTCGGCGTTCAGCTCGATGACGATGTCACCGTGATTGGTGGTCAGTTTGACTTGGGTCATGCTCAAATTCTCGCTTTTCAGGCATTCAAGAAATGGGTGCGCAGGATCGCGTAGTAACCCTGACGCACAGTTTACAGGCCACGATACGCACGTCACGGCAGTTTTTTTGCCCGGCCAGCCGAATATAGCGCCAGTTTGTCGGCGCTGCCCTGTCGGCAGCTCGGGCGCTTGGGCTATGATAAGCGCTTTGATTCAGTCGGCCTACCCGGGCCGTGTACCGGTATTTCAAGGATCCTATGAGCAAGCCCACCGCTGACAACGCTCCCAACGCCGCTGCCAAAGGCGCGCCCGCCGTCCCTGTGAACTTCCTGCGTCCGATCGTGCAGGCCGACCTGGATTCGGGCAAGCACACCAGCATCGTCACCCGTTTCCCGCCGGAGCCCAACGGCTACCTGCACATTGGTCACGCCAAGTCGATCTGCGTGAACTTCGGCCTGGCCCAGGAATTCGGCGGTGCCTGTCACCTGCGCTTCGATGACACCAACCCGGCCAAAGAGGACCAGGAGTACATCGACGCCATCCAGCGTGACGTCAAGTGGCTGGGCTTCGAGTGGACCGGCCCGGTGCGCTATGCCTCCCAGTACTTCGAGCAGTTGCACGCGTGGGCGGTCGACCTGATCAAGTCGGGCAATGCCTATGTGTGCGACCTGACCCCGGAGCAGGCCCGCGAGTACCGCGGCAACCTGACCGAGCCGGGCAAGAACAGCCCGTTCCGCGAGCGCAGCGTCGAGGAAAACCTCGACCTGTTCGCGCGCATGAAGGCCGGCGAGTTCCAGGATGGCGAGCGCGTGCTGCGCGCCAAGATCGACATGGCCTCGCCGAACATGAACCTGCGCGACCCGATCCTGTACCGCATCCGCCATGCCCATCATCACCAGACCGGCGACACCTGGTGCATCTACCCGATCTACGACTTCACCCATGGCCAGTCGGACGCCATCGAGGGCATCACCCACTCGATCTGCACCCTGGAGTTCGAAAGCCATCGTCCGTTGTACGAGTGGTTCCTCGACCACCTGCCGGTGCCGTGCAAGCCGCGCCAGTACGAGTTCAGCCGCCTGAACCTGAACTACACCATCACCAGCAAGCGCAAGCTCAAGCAACTGGTGGACGAGCAGCACGTACAGGGCTGGGACGACCCGCGCATGTCCACGCTGTCGGGCTTCCGCCGTCGTGGCTACACCCCGGCGTCTATCCGCAATTTCTGCGAGATGGTCGGCACCAACCGTTCCGACGGCGTGGTCGACATGTCGATGCTCGAATTCAGCATCCGTGACGACCTGGACCGCACCGCGCCACGGGCCATGTGCGTACTGCGCCCGCTGAAGGTAGTCATCACCAACTACCCCGAAGGCCAGGTCGAGCAGCTCGAACTGCCGCGTCACCCCAAGGAAGACATGGGCGTGCGTGCACTGCCGTTCGCCCGCGAGATCTACATCGACCGCGACGACTTCATGGAAGAGCCGCCCAAGGGCTACAAGCGCCTGGAGCCGGCCGGTGAAGTGCGCCTGCGTGGCAGCTACGTGATCCGCGCCGACGAGGCGATCAAGGATGCCGAGGGCAACATCGTCGAGCTGCGCTGCTCGTACGACCCCGACACCCTGGGCAAGAACCCCGAGGGCCGCAAGGTCAAGGGTGTGATCCACTGGGTGCCGGCCGCGGCCAGCGTCGAGTGCGAAGTGCGTCTGTATGACCGCCTGTTCCGTTCGGCCAACCCCGAGAAGACCGACGACGGCGGCAGCTTCCTTGACAACATCAATCCCGATTCGCTGCAGGTGCTGAGCGGTTGTCGTGCGGAACCTTCGCTGGGCCAGGCCCAGCCCGAAGACCGCTTCCAGTTCGAGCGCGAAGGCTACTTCTGCGTCGACCTGAAAGACTCCACGCCGGGTAAGCCGGTGTTCAACCGCACCGTGACCCTGCGCGATTCGTGGGGCAGCTAAGGAACTCTACGTGCTAAGCATCTACAACACCCTGAGCAAGACCAAGGAAGTTTTCGTTCCGC
Source organism: Pseudomonas sp. VE 267-6A (assembly GCF_024126555.1). Classification (NCBI taxonomy): domain Bacteria; kingdom Pseudomonadati; phylum Pseudomonadota; class Gammaproteobacteria; order Pseudomonadales; family Pseudomonadaceae; genus Pseudomonas; species Pseudomonas sp. VE 267-6A. The sequence goes on along the minus strand of NZ_JAMYBY010000023.1, from coordinate 76,354 downwards.
TCGATGGCAACAAGGTTCGCATTTACGTGTGCGGCATGACCGTGTACGACTTCTGCCACCTGGGCCATGGGCGCAGCATGGTCGCGTTCGACCTGGTCACGCGCTGGCTGCGCTACAGCGGCTACGACCTGACCTATGTGCGCAACATCACCGACATCGACGACAAGATCATCAACCGCGCCAACCAGAACGGCGAATCGTTCGAAGCGCTGACCGCGCGCATGATCGACGCGATGCACGAGGACGAGCGCCGTCTGAACATCCTGCCGCCGGACCAGGAGCCGCGTGCCACCGACCACATCGCCGGCATGCACGCGATGATCCAGACCCTGATCGACAAGGGTTATGCCTACGCGCCGGGCAATGGCGACGTGTACTACCGCGTCGGCAAGTTCGTCGGCTACGGCAAGCTGTCGCGCAAGAAGATCGAAGACCTGCGCATCGGTGCCCGCATCGAGGTCGACGAGGCCAAGCAGGACCCGCTCGACTTCGTGCTGTGGAAGGGCGTCAAGCCCGGCGAGCCGAGCTGGGAATCGCCGTGGGGCCCGGGCCGTCCGGGCTGGCACATCGAGTGCTCGGTGATGTCGACCTGCTGCCTGGGCGAGAGCTTCGACATTCATGGTGGCGGCAACGACCTGGAGTTCCCGCACCACGAGAACGAGATTGCCCAGAGCGAGGCGGCCACCGGCAAGCAGTACGCCAAGGCGTGGATGCATTGCGGCATGATCCGTATCAATGGCGAGAAGATGTCCAAGTCGTTGAACAACTTCTTCACCATTCGCGACGTGCTCGACAAGTATCACCCGGAGGTGGTGCGCTACCTGCTGGTGTCGAGCCACTACCGCAGCTCGATCAACTACTCCGAGGACAGCCTGCGCGAAGCCAAGGGCGCGCTGGAACGCTTCTACCATGCGCTGCGCGGCTTGCCGCGCGTGGCCGCGCAAGGTGGCGAGGCGTATGTCGAGCGTTTTGCCGCGGCCATGAACGACGACTTCGGCACGCCTGAAGCCTGTGCGGTGCTGTTCGACCTGGTGCGCGAGATCAACCGCGTGCGCGAGGCCGAGCCTGAGGTGGCCGCTGGCCTGGCGGGCCGTTTGCGCGAGCTGGCCGAGCTGCTGGGCGTGTTGCAGCTGGAGGCCGACGACTTCCTGCAGGCGGGCGCCGAAGGCAAGGTCGATGCGGCTGAAGTGGAGGCGTTGATCCAGGCGCGTCTGCAGGCACGTACCGACAAGAACTGGGCCGAATCGGACCGCATCCGCGACCAGCTGACCGCCATGGGCGTGGTGCTGGAAGACGGCAAGGGCACGACGACCTGGCGCCTGGCTGACTGATCGCGCTGCCCTCATCGCGGGTCGAGCCCGCTCCCACAGGTTGATCACTGTGCTCTAGATCAGTGATCAACCTGTGGGAGCGGGCTCGACCCGCGATGAGGCCCTAACTGGCCACCTTCGGCCGACACTGCAACACCAGCCGCGCCCCGCCCAATTCGCTGTCTCCTACCTCCAGCTCAAACCCATGCAGGTCGACGATCGCTGCAACGATCGAAAGCCCCAGCCCGAACCCGTTGTGCCGATGACCTTCCTCGCTGCGGTAGAACCGCTTGAGCACGGCCTCGCGCTCGTCCGCCGGAATCCCCGGCCCGCTGTCCTCCACCTCGATCAGCACGCCCTGGGCGTCTTCACGGGCTCGCATCCGCACCTGACCACCGGCCGGAGTGAACTTGATGGCATTGCCCAGCAGGTTGGCCAGGGCCTCGAACAGCAGCTCGCGGTCGCCCTTGAGCGCCGGCAACTGGTCGGGCAGCACCAGGGTCAGGCGAATTTCGCCGTCCTCGGCCAGCGGCAGGTAGAAGTCATGCAGCTCTACCAGCAGGGCACGCGGGTCCAGCTCGACGAAGCCGGCACGGCGCTGGCGGTCTTCCAGTTCGCTGATGCGCAGCAACCCGCGAAAACGCGCCATCAGGGTGTCGGTTTCGCTGATGGCCTGGTCCATCTGGTCGGCCTGGATCGAGTCGTCGCCGACCTGCTGGCGGATCCGGTACAGCTGGGCCCGCAGGCGCGTCAGCGGGGTGCGCAGGTCGTGGGCAATGTTGTCGCACACGCCTTTGACCTCATGCATCAGCCGCTCGATGCGGTCGAGCATGGCGTTGACGATGGCTGCCAGCATGTCCAGTTCGTCACGGCGCGACGACAGCGGCAGACGGTGGGTGAGGTCGCCGGCCACGATCAGCTCGGCACTGGCCTGGATCGCCCTTATGCGCTTGAGCGGGCGGCGACGCAGCAGGTACCAGCCGGCGATGCCGGGAATGATGGTCAGCGACAGCCCCCACAGCAACGCATGCAGAATGATCCGCGTGACCACGAACAGCGAACCGTTGTCGCGTACCAGCACCAGCCAGCGGCCATCGCGCACCTTGAGCGCCACGGCATCACAGCTGTCTTTTGGCATGCGCGGGTCGTCGGCGTCCAGGCAGCGGCTGAGCTCGTGGATCCTGCCATCCAGGCCCAGCTCGGGCGGGATCTGGCGGATCTGCCCGCCCAGTGGGTTGAACTGCGCGTCGAACAGCCCGTAGGCATCGAAGCTGCGTTCGTCGAAGGCCTGGCTGGCGATCAGGGCGTCGTCGAGCTGCTTGCCGCTCATGTGTGCGAACAGATGCTGGCGCTGCAACAGGGAATGGCGGGTGAGCTTGTTCAGGTAGCCGGACACCTCGAAGTACAGCACCCCCATGAGGATGCTGCTCCAGGCCACGAACAGAAAGCTGTACAGCGCCAGCAGGCGGCTGGTGGACGAACTCCAGCCCTTAGACGGGTTCGGCAATGGCATAGCCGGAGCCCCGCACGGTGCGAATCAGCGGGGTTTGCCCGGCGGCGTCGATCTTCTTGCGCAGACGCCCGATGTGTACGTCGATCAGGTTGGTGCCGGGGTCGAAGTGGTACCCCCAGACTTCCTCGAAGATCATCATGCGGGTGATGACCTGGCCGGCGTGGCGCATCAGGAATTCCAGCAGCTTGTACTCGGTGGGCAGCAGGTTGAGGGTCTGCTCGCCGCGCCGGGCCTCGTGGCTTATCAGGTCCAGCTCCAGGTCGGCGACCTGCAGGCGGGTCTGGGCCATCGGCACGCTGTTGCGGCGCAGCAGCACTTCCACGCGCGCCGCCATCTCGTCGGAGGCAAACGGCTTGGTCAGGTAGTCGTCACCACCGGCGCGCAGGCCGCGCACGCGTTCGTCGACATCGGAGAGGGCGCTGATCATCAGGATCGGCGTGGCGATCTTGAGGTTGCGCAGGGTGGTGACGATGGTCAGTCCGTCGACTTCGGGCAGCATGCGGTCGAGGGTGATCAGGTCGTAGCCGCCGGCGATTGCCTTGGCCAGGCCTTCACGACCGTTGTCGGCCCAGTCGACCTCAAGGCCGTGGCTGGAGAGTTCGGCGACGATTTCCTGGCCGGTGACGGCATCGTCTTCGATAGTCAGTACGCGGGGCATGCTTTTACCTGGGCGGCGTGTGGAGACTCGATTGTGCCAAAGAATAGGCGGTGCCCGGGTTAAAGAAAAATTCATCTTGAAAAAGGGCTGCTGCGCAGCCAGTCACGGGTCGAGCCCGCTCCCACAGGGTTACGATGAACCCGTGGGAGCGGGCTTGACCCGCGATGCATTCAGGCGACCTTGACGATCCAGCCCGCCGGCGCTTCGACGTCACCGCTCTGGATACCGGTCAGCTCGGCGTAGAGCTTCTGGGTCACCGGACCGACTTCGGTCTCGCTGTGGAACACGTGCAGCTTGCCGTTGTACTGGATGCCGCCGATCGGGGTGATCACCGCAGCGGTGCCGCAGGCACCGGCTTCGATGAAGCGGTCCAGCTGGTTGATCAGCACGTCGCCCTCGATCACCTTCAGGCCCAGGCGCGATTCGGCCAGTTGCATCAGCGACAGGCGGGTGATGCCCGGCAGCACCGAGGCGGATTTCGGGGTCACGAACTCGTTGTTGGCGGTGATGCCGAAGAAGTTGGCCGAACCCACTTCCTCGATCTTGCTGTGGGTCAGCGGGTCGAGGTAGATGCAGTCGGCAAAGCCGGCCTTCTTGGCCTCATAGCCTGGTTGCAGGCTGGCTGCGTAGTTGCCACCGACCTTGGCGGCGCCGGTGCCCTGGGGCGCGGCACGGTCGAAATCGGAGATCAGGAACTTGTGCGGGGTCATGCCGCCCTTGAAGTACGAGCCAACCGGGATGGCGAAGATCGAGAAGATGAACTCCGGCGCGGTGCGTACGCCGATGTTGTCACCCACGCCGATCACGAACGGACGCAGGTACAGGGCACCCTTGCCGTGCGGCGGTACGAAGCGTTCGTTGGCCTGGACCACCTGCTTGCAGGCCTCGATGAACTGTTCGGTCGGCACCCGCGGCATCAGCAGGCGATCGCAGCTGCGCTGCATGCGCAGGGCGTTCTGGTCGGGGCGGAACAGGTTGATCGAGCCATCCTTGCAGCGGTAGGCCTTCATGCCTTCGAAGCATTGCTGGCCGTAGTGCAGCGCGGTGGAGCCTTCGCTGATGTGCAGTACGTTGTCTTCGGTCAGGGTGCCCTTGTCCCACTCGCCATCACGGAAGTAGGAAAGGTAGCGCTTGTCGGTCTTGATGTAGTCAAAGCCCAGCTTGTCCCAGTTAATGCTCTCGTTACTCATGGCACCCTCGATCGGTTGGCAAATGCCTGTATGGTCAGGCCACGCATATTGCGCAAGCAGCCACGATAATACATCCCGTGCAGATCGGAAACGGGCAGATGCCGATTGCGCCGGTGCCCGGCCGCCAGCGCTTCAGGTCCGGCGTGACGAGCGTGAGTGGTCGCGCCGCCATGGGCTTGACCGACGCAGGGCTCGTGGAGCATTGTGCGTGACATGAATATCGACCTGTTGACCTCGACCCGCACCACCACGACCGCCATCGGCGGGCGATGGGTGGCTGTGTAAAGCGAACGCAGCAGGTCACCCAAGGCCCCGCCAGCAATGGACGGGGCCTTTTGGTTGGCGCGTCCGGCTGGCATCTTAAGGAGAGACACCATGCCCGTACGGCGCGCGTTACTGATTCTGGATATGCAGGTCGGCCTGTTCCATGGCCCCGAACAGCCCTGGCAGGGCGAGCGGATACTGGCCAACATCAACCGCCTGATCGGCACCGCACGGGCGGCCCGGGCGCCGATATTCGTCGCGCGCCACACCGGCCCGCAGGGTTCGCCGATCGAGGCCGGCAGCACACCCTGGCAACTGCTCCCGGCGCTGGAGGTAGACGAGCAACACGACCGTGTGTTCGACAAGTTCCGGCCCAGTGCCTTCTGGAACACGCCGCTGCGTGAGTGGCTGCAGCAGGCGGGCGTTGAAGAGCTGGTGGTGGTCGGCATGAAAACCCAGTACTGCGTCGATACCAATTGCCGCGTTGCTGCCGAGCTGGGCGTGCGCCCGGTACTGGTCAGCGACGCGCACACCTGCATGGATACCTCCGGCCTAGGCGCCGAGGCCATCGTCGCCCATCACAACCTCACCCTGGGCAGTGGCTTCGCCACCTTGTGCGTCACCGAAGCCGTGCAGTTCTGATTGCGGCATGCACAGCTGCCCCTGCAACTGCAGGTGTTGCAGGAACACCAGGTCATGGGACGCCACCAGCAGGGTCCCCTGATACTGGCAGAGCATCTGTTCCAGGGCCTGCAACGATGGCAGGTCGAGGTGGTTGCTGGGTTCGTCGAGCAACAGCAATTGCGCTGGCTGGTCGCTGTAGAGTACCGCGGCCAGCGCTGCCTTGAGCCGTTCGCCGCCACTGAGCAGGCCGCTGGGCAGGGTGATGCGGTCTGCATCCAGGCCCAGTTGTGCCAATCGGGTGCGCACGCTGCTCTGGTCGAGTTCACGGCACGCCTCGCGCACATGCTCCAGCACGCATACGCTCGGGTCGAGCAGGCTGCACTGCTGATCCAGGTACGCCACGCTGGCGCGGGTCTCGCATTCACCCTTGCGGGGCGGCAGTTGCCCGGCCAGCACCTTGAGCAACGTGGATTTGCCGCTGCCGTTGGCGCCGGTGAGGGCAAGGCGCTGGCCGACGTACAGCACCAGGTCGAGCGCGTGCGGATGCTCGATGTGGGGTAGCTCAAGGTCACGCAGCCAGGCGATCTGGCTGCCTGGCGGCAACTGACGTGCCGGCGCGTGCAGTACCACCGGCTGCTGTGGGTCCAGGCGTTGAGCGGCTTCACGCACCTGGGCGTCCATGGCCTGGCGCGTGGCCAGGTGGTTGCGCTGCTGCCTGCCTGCGGTGGCCTCGCTGCGTTGCTGTTGACGGTCGAGCAGGATCTTCGCCTGATTGCTGTGCCTGGCCTCGTGGCCGGCCCTGGCCTGGTGGCGTTCGAGGCGCTCGTGTTGACGCTGCAGGTCGCGGGCCTGGCGCTGGCGTTCGAGCTTCAGACGTTCGAGATTGCGCTCGGCCAGTTCGGTGTCGCGGGCCTTGCAAGCGGTGAATGCGCTGTAGTCGCCCCCGTAGCTGTGCAGGCCCGAGGGCGACAGCTCGACGATGCGCTGCATGCTGGCGAGCAGCGTGCGGTCGTGGCTGATGACCAGCAGCCCCTTGTTCCAGCGTTCGAGCATGATCATCAGGGCGGCGCGGCTGGGGGCGTCCAGGTGGTTGGTGGGCTCGTCGAGAATCAGGTAGTCGGCGTCGCCGAGAAACGCACCCAGCAGTGCCACGCGCATGGCCTGGCCGCCGCTCAGCGTTTCGGCGGGGCGATCCCAGCGCAGCATGCCGAGCTGCTCGCGGGCCAGGTGGCTGTGCAGTTGCTCGCGTATGTTCCAGCGTTCGCCGACAGTCTCGAAGTCGCTCGCGGCGGTACTGCCAGCCTCGATGCGTTGGAGGGCTTCGATCACCTGGCGTACCTGGGCCAGGTCGGCGACCGTGGTGCGGGAGGTGATCGGCTGTTGAGCGAGGTAGTGCACGCGACCCTGGCGCAGGCAGCGGCCATCGCTGGGCTCGAGCTGACCGGCCATCAGGCGTGCGAGTATGGATTTGCCCACGCCGTTGCGCCCCACCAGGCCGGTGCGGCGCTGGTCGAAACGTTCGGTGAGGTTGGAAAACAGCAGCCTGCCGTCTGGCAGTGCATAGGTGACGCTGTCCAGCGTCAGGGATGACGTGTTCGTCATGCGAACCTCCAAGGATGCCTGGTGCTTCCCCCGGTGAAGGGGCTGAAGACGGGCCGTCTGAAACGACGGTGGCATCAATGGCGCATTGGACGAATACCTCGGGATGCGGGAAAAGGCCTGTAGTCTAAGGGGGGATCTGGCGCAGGTAAAGAGGGCCATCTTTTCAGCACCGCTCGCGGCTGCGCAATTCGCGATGAGCATGGACACTGCCGATTGTCCGTTTGTCTGGCTGCAGCAGGTTTAACGCGGCTTGCCATACGCCTGGGTGATGCGGTCGATCACGATCGCCAGCGCAACGATGGCCAGCCCGGCCTCGACCCCCTTGCCCACGTTCAGTGTCTGGATGCCGGCCAGCACGTCCTCACCCAGGCCGCGCGCGCCGATCATCGAGGCCACCACCACCATCGACAGCGCCATCATCACCGACTGGTTCAGGCCGGCCAGGATGCTCGGCAGCGCCAACGGCAACGCCACCCGGCGCAAGCGCTGCCAGCGGTTGGCGCCCAGCCCCTGGGCGGCCTGGGTCAGCGACGGGTCCACCTGCGACAGGCCCAGTTCGGTGAGGCGTACCAGCGGCGGCAGGGCATACACCAGGGTGGCGAAGATCGCCGGCACCTTGCCCAGCCCGAACAGCATCAGCACCGGGATCAGGTACACGAAACTGGGCAGGGTCTGCATCACGTCCAGCACCGGCATCAGCAACCGGCGCGCCAGTGGCCGGCTGGCCAGCAAGATGCCGAACGGGATGCCGATCAGGAGGCACAGGCCGGTACTCACCAGCACCAGCGCGCAGGTCTGCAGCAGCTTGTCCCACAGGCCGACCACCCCGATCAGAAACAGCAGGCCGCTCAGCAGCAGCGCCCGCCGTACACTGCGCGTGGCATGCCAGGTCAGCAGTGCCACCAGCGCCAGCAGCAACCACCACGGCGTGGCGCGCAGCAGGTTTTCCAACCCTACCAGCAGTTGCAGCAGGCCGTCCGAGACCGCCCGAAGCTGGTCGCCGTAGGCCAGCACCAGCCAGTCGACGAAGCGATTGACGCTGTCTGCGAACGAAACGTGCAGCGCCTCGGGAAAGCCCGTACTCACAGGGCCGACTCGACCCTGGTCGCCACCTCGGCGGGCAGCCAGGCCTTCCAGATGCTCGGGTTCGCCTTGAGAAAGGCCTGCGCTGCAGCGTCCGGCGCCTGGCGCTGCTCGCTCATCGTTGCCAGGGCGCTGTTGAGGGTGGCGATCGGCAGATCGACCTTGGCGAAGAATGCCACCAGCTCCGGGTACTGCTGGCGAAACGGCGCCGATACGCCGATCGACAGCCTGGCCGGCAGCGAGCGGGTGCCTTTGGGCTCGGTGTTGCCCGGGTCGGTGAGGGTGGCCCAGGCCTGGGCGTCGAATGGCGGCTCTTCAAGGCGCACCAGCTCGTAGCGGCCCATCAGCGGGGTGGGCGACCAGTAGTAGAACAGCACCGGCTTGCCACGGCGGATGGCGGAGGTGATTTCGGCGTCCAGCGCCGCGCCCGAGCCGCTGCGAAAGTTCACGTACTGCCCGTCCAGCCCGTAGGCCTTGAGCTTCTGGCTGTTGACGGTCTCGGAGGTCCAGCCGCTGGGGCTGTTGAGAAAGCGGCCCTTGTCGGGTGACTCGGGGTCCTTGAACAGTGGGGCATGGCGCTTGAGGTCCTGGACGGAACGCAAGTCCGGGGCCAGTGCCTTGAGGCCGCGCTGTTCATCGCCCTTGATCACGTAGGCGGGCACGTACCAGCCTTCGTCGGCGCCCTTGACCGTGTCCCCGATGCTGAACACCTGGCCGGCCTGCTCGGCCCTGGTCCAGGCCGGGCTGCGGCCAGCCCACTCCTCGGCGATCACCTGGATGTCGTTGCGCGCCAGCGCCACCTCCATGCTCACGGTGCTGCCGGGCAGGGTGTCGGTGGGGTAGCCGTAGCCTTTCTCGACGATAAAGCGCAGCAGTTGCGTGGTCAGGCTGCCGCTTTCCCAGGTGATGTCGCCAAAGTGGATGGGGGCCGCAGCGGGCGCCGCCAGGCTCTGGGAGGCTAGGCCCAGTGCCAGCAGGGCGCCGCCGATCAATTGTGTCAGTCGCTTCATGTCGTCTCACTTGCCGCGCCGCTTCAAGGTCAGGCAAGTGTAGTAGACCCGCGCCAGGGGTTTAGCGCAGTACCGCCAACTTGATGCTGAAGCCCACCAGGCACATGCCGGCCAGGCGTTCGAGCAGGTTCGAGACCTTGGGGTTGGCGCGCAGGCGGGCGGCCAGGTTGTGGGTCAGCAGCACGGCCACCAGGCCATACAGGAAGGTCAGCACGGCAATGGTCACCGCCATGAAGCCGAACGTCACGAAGCCCTGATGCCGGACCGGGTCGACGAACAGCGGAAAGAACGCCATGTAGAACATGATCGCCTTGGGGTTGAGCAGGGTGATCATCATGGTCTGGCGCAGGTAGTGCTTGGACTTCATCGGCCGTACCGGCGTGCTGCCGGGTTTGGCCAGGGCCATGCGCAGGCCCAGGTAGGCCAGGTACGCTGCACCCAGCCATTGCACGGTATGGAACGCTGCCGGGTAGGTGGTGAGCAGCGCTGCCACACCGGCCACGGCCAGCCACAACAGCACCTGGTCACCCAGGATGACGCCGAAGGTGGCGCCCAGGCCGCCTTTGATGCCGCCCTTGCCGGTGGCAGTGATCAGCGCGAAATTGCCCGGCCCCGGGATCGCCAGCAGCACCAGGAAGGCAATCACGAAGGCACCGTAGTCCGTTACGCCAAGCATGGGGAAACTCCGTGTTACCTATCAGGATTCGAGTGCATACGATACGCCTGCGCTGCGCCGGTGCGAACCCCGTGTTGTGCATCTGGCCCGAACAATCGCACAGCGATGTGCGCCTGCTGCCAGCCCGGCAGGTCACGCCCGGGCCCGTGCAACTTCCGGTTTCTCACGTACACGCTGGGCTTTGCCCGGCTGATCCGGCCGGGCTGCGCTGTTCTACTGGGGGCTCTTTGTACCTCTGGAGCAGGCGATGCAACTTTGTTACGCAGCCAACATGCACGGCATCTTCAACCGTGCTTTCCCTACCGAGTCGCAGCCTGTGGCTGGCGGTTGCCGGGTAGTCGTACACCGGGGCGTGCTCTATTGCGCCTACAACGCCGACGGCAACGTGGCCGAATTCGTCGCGAAAGTGAGTGGCATCGACGTATGGACGACGCCGGCGGTGCTGCCACTGATGGTGACCCCGAGCAGGTCACTGGCGCTTTTTGTGTTCAAGGACAAGGTCCATGCGTTTCGAAGCGATGACCAGGGTGAATACACCCTGGCCTCCTACAACGACACGCTCATGGGGTTCGAGCCCATGACGTTGAGTCAGCCCATGCACGGCTCGCCGTCGCTGGTGGAGTTTCAAGGGCGGTTGCACGCCTTCTATCGGCACGGCCACACGAGGCAGATCGAGTGCCTGAGCAGCGAAGACCTGGAAAACTGGGGCAATGGCCCGGTGCTCAGGGCCAGGGGGGTAGCGGTGACCACCCCCGACGACCCGATCGCCATTGTCTACCAGGGCCTGATCCACCTGTTCTACAAGGATGGCGATGGTCGGACCCTGTTGGTGAAGTACGACGGCAAGCAGGCCTGGACCGAGCCACGGGTGTTCATCGAGCAGGCCTACCCGTTCATGCCGGGTGTGACGGTTCACGCGGGGCTGCTCAAACTCGCCTTCACCCGCAGCATTGCCAATGCCAACGGTCGCGCGCTCTATCAATACGCCTATGACGGCAATGCCCTCAGCCCGGCAACGGTCAGCAGCAACCTGGCCGCTACCGAGCGGGTGGGGCTGGGCGTGCTCGATGGCGAGCTGTTTGCGCTGTTCCAGAAGGCTTGACCCGGTGGAGGTGTTCCCATGCCCGTTGACCGTGTCATTGGCCTGTACATCGACAACAACCTGGTGCCCGACATGCCGGCCGTTGCGTTCGAAGAGCAGGTCGACGTGGTGTTCATGGACGCGGTGGCGCTGCTCGCCGCCGCCAGGCCCCGGGACTGCGTGCATACCCTGGTCTACCTGAACTACATCGTTTCGGCACGCCTGATACGCAGCAGCAACCATGAGGCACAGGCCGGCTATGGGGCATGCATGACCACCCTGTTGCGCCGCTGGTACAGCGACACCACGGTGCTGCAGCATCTTCAGGCCTCGCCAGGGCTGTATCGTCATGGCGTGATGATCGGGCTCTACCGTGTGCACCATGCCCTGGTCATGAATGGCCTAAGGAGCGTACAGGGGCCACACCTGCTGGATCCTGGCGACCCCTTGCGCATGCTCCAGCACGGGGTCATGGCCATCTTCGGCCCGTGGCATGCGCACATTCGCCTGCATGGGCGCATTCGTGATTACTACCACAGCCGATTGAACACTGCAGGGCCCTCGGCACAGATCGAAATAGGTCGCAGCGCGCGCACTGAGGTGCCGATACGGGTGGCCACCTGGAACCTGCAGGGCGCATCGGTCAGCACCGAGAGCAAATGGTTGACCGGGGTCCTGCCGCTGCTGCGCAGCAACGATGTGGTGGTTCTGCAGGAGGTCGGCGTTGCCCCGCATTCTGCGGTGTTCAGCCGCACCGAACGGGTGGCCGACCAGTTCGGCAGTCACCACGACATCCATGTCTACAGCTGGCAGGCCGGCACCCGCAGCCGGCCCGAGCGCTACCTGATCTACTTCCTCGATGTGCAGCGGTTGCGGGTGAACCTGGCGATCGTGATGCCTGACCCCGGCGAGTTCATGGTCAGCCAACTGGCCATCATCTCGGACGGGCAATTGCCGGTGGCGGGCCCGCCCCTTTACCGCCCGGCCATGGGGGTGCGTGTGAGGCGACGAGCGCTGGCGGGCAACACGCCGGAGCTGGCGATCTTCAACCTGCATGCCATTTCCGGCGGGGGCGTCAACGCCGCGCGCATGTTGAGGGAGATCAGCTGGCACACCGATACGCCGTTCGCGCTGCTGGGGGATTTCAACCGCGATCCGCGACCGACCACTCCCCCGGTGCCGACGCGTGGCAACTGGGTGTCGCCCGAAGACATCGCCCGTATCGAGCTGGCGGGCGGCAGTACCCACCCCAGCGTGGCGCCGAGCAACATGCTGGACTATGCGGTGACCAATGGCACCTCGCAGGTGCCGGCGCCGGGGAACGTCTCTGCGCCGGGGGCATCGGACCACCGCTCGGTGCATTACAACCTGACCTTCAACTGCTAGCACCGGCAGGTGCCGCGGGATTTTCCCAGCGTCGCTAATTTATCCGCACGCCGCTTCGTCTCCTCCAGTAGCGCCCGTACGCCTCCCGCGCCACGAGCCTCATTCAACCAAGGAGACAGGCAATGACTTCCGTATTCGATCGCGACGATATCGTGTTCCAGGTTGTGGTCAACCACGAGGAACAGTACTCCATCTGGCCGGACTACAAGGCTATCCCCAACGGCTGGCGCACCGTCGGCAAGAGCGGTTTGAAGGCTGAGTGCCTGGCGTACATCGATGAGGTATGGACCGACATGCGCCCGCTGAGCCTGCGCCAGAAGATGGCCGAAACCGCTGCGGCGCAGTGAGGGGCGGCACGTGTCGTCACTGACCCTGTTGTGCCTGCCGTACTCGGGTGCCAGCGCCATGGTCTTCAGCCGCTGGCGGCGCAAGGTGCCCGCCTGGTTGAACGTGCGCCCGGTGGAGCTGCCAGGGCGGGGTGCACGCCTTGGCGAGCCGTTGTACACCGACATGCAGGCCCTGGCCCGGCAACTGGCCGCCGAACAGAGCCTTGTCGCCCACCAGCCTTACGCGGTGCTGGGGCACAGCCTGGGGGCGCTGCTGGCGTTCGAGCTGGTGCACGAGCTGCAGGCGCTGGGCTGCCCGCCACCGGTGGCGTTGTTTGCCAGCGGTACGGCGGCGCCGACCCGTCGTGAAGGCTACGACGACGAAAGCTGGCGCGAACCCAAGAGCGACCCGCAACTGATCGAAGAGTTGCGCACCCTGGGCGGTACTTCGGAGGAAGTGCTGGGCAACGAGGAACTGATGAGCCTGACCCTGCCGGTGTTGCGCGCAGACTTTCTGTTGTGCGGACGCTACGCCTATCGGCAGCGCCCGGCACTGCGTTGCCCGCTGCATGTGCTGGGGGGCGAGGAGGATCGCGCGACCCAGGAACAGTTGCTGGCCTGGCGTCAGGAGAGCCAGGGTGATTTCTCGCTGGCGCTCTTCCCCGGCGGGCACTTCTTCATCCATGAGCATGAAGAGCAGGTGCTGGGCGTGCTCAGCCAGGCCCTGGAGCCGCACCGCCTGACCGCATGAGCCTCGCGTGGTAGCATCCGACCGGGCCCGGGCAGCCATCGCGCTGCCCGGGTTTCTGTCCGCAAGCCGCCTGGCGGTGACACCCATCGCCCCGGCGCCCGCCATGGAGCGCACGCAATGCTGATCGACCCTACCCAGGCCACGCTGCTGGTCATCGACGTTCAGGAAAAACTCATCGGCGCGGTCAGCGACCCTCCCGGCACGCTGGCCCGCACCCGCTGGTTGCTGGCGGCGACGGCCGAACTGGGGTTGCCCACGGTGATTTCCGAACAATATCCCAAGGGCCTCGGGCACACCGTCGGTGCGCTGCTCGAGGCGGCGCCCGCTGCCGAGGTGGTGGAAAAGGTGCACTTTTCCTGCGTGGCTGCCGACTGCCTGCCCGCCAGCCTGCTGGCCCGCCACCAGGTAATTGTGTGCGGCATGGAAACCCACGTGTGCGTGCTGCAGACAGTGCTCGGCCTGCTGGCGTTGGGCAGGCAGGTGTTCGTGGTGGAGGACGCCTGCGACAGCCGCAGCCTGCTCAGCAAGAGCGCCGGCCTGCAGCGCATGCGTGATGCCGGCGCGCAGATCGTGACCCGCGAGATGGTGGTGTTCGAGCTGCTGGGCAGCGCCGGCCACGAGAAATTTCGCCACATCAGCAAGACCTTCCTGGTCGGCGAGCAACCTTGAGGGTGGGCGGATCATGTTGTTCGTGGTGATGCTGGGGGGCAAACACCCCCGGGCCCGCATCGAAGTGCACGATGTGGTGTTCGTGGTGGCCCCGACCCTCGAAGCGGCCTACCCGCAATTGCGCGAGCAATGGTTCGGCAGCGCCAGGGGCGTGCATATCGATTCCTGGCTGGAGGTCGACGGGGTCGACGGCTACAAGCTGCACTGGTCGGACATGCAGCCGGCTGCCGGCGAGCCACGCCTGTATTTCATCAACCTGGGCGGCTACGAGCCCGGTGCGTTCGGCGAGGCGCACCAGTACCTGTTGGTGGTGGCCACCAGCAAGGCCCAGGCCAAGGCCATCGGCAAGCAACGCATGGCACGTCACTGGAGCCAGGCGCACACCGATGCAGTGATGGACGTGGATGACTGCATCGCCATCGACCAGCTCGGTGGCCGATACGTGCGCCTGATTGCAGGCGAGCATGCCCCGCTGGTGCAGCGCAGCGACTACATCGTGCTGGGCTGATGGGCGAGCTTGATGGCTATTTGCCGTTAGCCTGGATTACAGTACGCGCTTCATTTTCTGCCCTTACAGGATGTTCCGATGCGTTCACGTGCACTGTCTGGCTTCTGCTGCGCACTCACCCTCAGCGCTCTGCCGAATCTGGCCCTGGCCCAGGCCACGGTGGCCCAGGTGTTCAATGGCGAGATGCTGGGCACCAACCTGCGTTTCTTCGAGTCGGTAGCCGGTGTTGCGCGTACCTCGTTCGGCGACACCCATACTTACAAGGTGCAAGGCTGCGAAATCACCGCCACGGCCGGCGGCGGCACGGTCAGCGAGCTGCGCATGGAGCTCTCGTCCACCTGCAAGGCAGACCTGAGCACGTTCATCGGCGACTTTGCGCCGCCGGCGGCGCAGCCCCTGACGTTCGGTGCAATGGCCGGGTCTTCGGGAGGCGGGCTGGAGTTCTACGCCAGTTGCCTGAGCATGTGCGGCAATGCCGCCGACCCGTCGGTGTACGCGCTCTGGCAAGGACCGCGGGCAGTGGGGTTTACCGAAGTGCTGCTGGAGGTGGTGCTGGTGGATGATGAGGCCAGCGCGGCGGCCGGTCACTGGAGCGAGGCCATGCAGAAGGCCAAGGGTGACGACTTTGTGGTGGACACCCGCTTCAACTGCGAGCGCACCTTCGATGAAGTGGCGCAGGCCAGCTTCGACAAGGTCAAGGTCAATGCGGTCACCATCGGCACCGAGTTGACCAAGCCGGGCTGCTGACGGTTTGCACGGGCCGGCCCCGGCTGTGTACTGTGGGGCCCTCGACCGATAGCCGGGGGCTGTATGCCTTTACGCGGATGGATGGTGCTGGCCACGCTGGCGCTGCTGTTGCAGGGGTGCGCCGGCCAGCGTGGGGCGCAACAGACCACGCCGGCCCAGGTGCGCGCCACGGTGGTTGCACTGATGCCAGCCGCCACTGGTGACCGTGAAGGGTGGGCGGCGGACATTCAGACGGCGTTTGCCGCACAGAAGCTCGACCCCAGCCGCAGCAACCTGTGCGCGGTGCTGGCGGTGACCGAGCAGGAGTCGACCTACCAGGCCGACCCGCAAGTGCCCGGCCTGGGGCGCATTGCCCGCGCCGAGATCGACCGGCGTGCGGCGCGTCTGCATGTTCCGCAGCGGCTGGTGGAGGCCGCGCTGCAAACCCACTCGCCCGATGGCAGAACCTACAGCCAGCGACTGGCGGCGGTGCGCAGCGAGAAGCAACTGAGTGCACTGTTCGACGACCTGATCGGTTCGCTGCCGCTTGGGCGTACCTTGCTCGGCGACCTGAACCCGGTGCGCACCGGGGGGGCGATGCAGGTCAGCATCGCGTTCGCCGAACGCCACGCCCAGGACTACCCCTATGCCTACAGCGGCACCCTGCGCCAGGAAGTGTTCACTCGGCGCGGCGGGCTGTACTTCGGCATCGCCCATCTGCTGGGTTACCCAGCCAGCTACGAGCAGCCGCTGTATCGGTTTGCCGACTTCAATGCAGGCTGGTACGCAAGCCGCAACGCGGCGTTCCAGCATGCGGTCAGCCAGGCGTCGGGCGTGGAACTGGCGCTGGACGGCGACCTGATCGCGCCAGGGGCGATTTTTCCGGGGGCCACCGAACAGGCGGTACGGCGCCTGGGTGACAGGCTCGGCCTGCGCAACCCGACCATTCGCAGTCAGCTGGAGGAGGGGGACAGCCTGGCATTCGAGCGCACGCGGCTGTATCAGCGGGTGTATGCACTGGCCGAGGCGGCTGCGGGCAAGCCGTTGCCGCGGGCACAGTTGCCAGGCATCGAACTCAAGAGCCCCAAGATCACCCGAAAGCTGACCACGGCATGGTTTGCCAAACGGGTGGATGAGCGCTATCGGCGCTGCATGCAGCGCTGATAGCACGGGGCAGGTTCAGGCGCTGGCCAGGGTCGCGCTGGCGCGGGCGTTGCTGGCGCGCTGGCCCAGGCTCTGGTACAGCGACTGGCCGATCTCGGCTGCGCGCACCGGCAGTACCGACAGCAGGGTATCGCTCAGGCCGTGTGACGCTTCGCAGAAGCCCTGCAGGTAGACCGCCGCGTTGAGCTCCGGGCTGGCCAGCACGCGATAGTCGCGGTCCACTTCGAAGTCCTTGAGGTGCTGTTGCAGCGGCGCCAGCAGCTCGCGATGGGAGCGGCGCTCATAGCCGGTGGCAAGAATCACCGCGTCGTACACGTGGGTCTGCTGAATGCCGGTGGCCAGGTCGCGCAGGGTCAGCTCGATGCCCTTGTCGGTGCTGACGGCGGCCTCGATGTTGCGTCGGCACAGAACGGCGTGACGGTACTGATGGGCGACTTTCTGACGGTAGAGCATGCCGTAGATGCGTTCGATCAGGTCGATGTCCACTACCGAGTAGTTGGTGTTGTGGTACTCGGAAATCAGCTTGGCACGCTCGGCCTGGGGCTGGTTGAACACCAGGTCGGTGTAGTCGGGGGTGAAGACCTCGTTGACGAACGGGCTGTCATCGGCCGGCTTGAGTGCCGAGCCGCGCAGGATCATGTCGGCCTTGACCGACGGGTAGCTGTCGTTCAGGTCGATCAGGGCCTCGGCGGCGCTTTGCCCCGAGCCGATGATCGCGATGCGCATGGGCTTGCCCTGGGTGCACGGCAGTTGTTCCAGGCTGTTCAGGTACTGGGAGTGGTGGAACACGCGCGGATCGTCCTTGAAGGGCGCGAATACCGGCGGGATCTTCGGCGTGCCGCCGCTGCCCACCACCACCGAGCGTGCCCGGCGCAGTCGTTCATGGCCCTGGGCGCTGCGGGAGATCACGCGCAGGTGGTCGATACGCCCGTCCAGCAGTTCAGGTTCCACGCGCAGGATCTCCTCGCCATACACCGCCTGGGTGGCGAAGTGCTCGGCGGCCCAGCGCAGGTAGTCGTTGTACTCCAGGCGGCAGGGGTAGAAGGTGCCCAGGTTGATGAAGTCGGCCAGGCGCTTCTTCTGGTGCAGGTAGTTGACGAAGCTGTAGGGGCTGGTGGGGTTGCGCAGGGAAACCAGGTCCTTGAGGAAGGAAATCTGCAGTTCGCTCTGGGTGGCCAGGGTGTTGCCGTGCCAGCGGTAGTCGCTCTGCTTGTCGATGAACAGCGCATCGAGGGCATGGCCGTTGGTCTGGGCGAGTTCTTCCAGGGCGATGGCCAGGGCCAGGTTGGAGGGGCCGAAGCCGACGCCGATCAGGTCGTGGATTGTTTCGGATGTTGAGGGCTGGTTCATGGGTGCGGCTCCCGTGTGTGGTCGAGGTGGGGCGCCAGTTTTTTGCGCCCCTGATCCTGCTCAGGTACTCCGATAGAACGAGCTGTGAGGCTTGGAATTTACCGCTGACTCTGCTTCAGGGAGCCCTGCCGCCCGGCGGCAGGGCTGGAAACGGGCTCTGTCAGAGGTATTGGGTCAGCAGGGCCATGGCCCGATCGATCTGCTGTTCGTCGTTGAGCAGGCCGGGTGCGAAGCGGATCACCGGCCCGGCATCGCGGGAGACGGCATCGACCATCACGCGGTTGCGTACCAGATGGGCGGCCACGGCGCGGGCGTCGTGGTCCTTGACGCGCAGGAAAGTAAACCCGGCGGAGTACTCGGTGCTCAACGGTGTCACCAGCTCGATCGCCTTGTGTTCGAGCAGGCGCTGTTTGAGCGCGTTGTTGAGCTGGTGGATGCGTGCCTGCACCTGCGCCTTGCCCAGTTGCAGGTGCAGTTCGAAGGCCTTGCCCAGTGCCCATCGATGCTCGAAGGCGTGGTAGCCCCCGGGGGTCATGATGGTGGCGAAGTCCTCATCCTCGGAGAAGGTCGCGAAGGTGGGCACCAGATGCTGCATTTTTTCCGAGGCGGCGCAGATGATTCCCGTACCCCGCGGACCGAACATCCACTTGTGGGTACCAGCGATGAAATAGTCGCAGTTGAAGTCGTCGAAGCGCTGGTTGTCCACGCCGAACCCGTGCACGCCGTCGATCACATACAGGATGCGGTCCTGCTCGCTGCGTTCGCGATTGTGGCGGCGCACCAGAGCGCCGATCTCGCCCACCGGCAACTTGACCCCGCTGCCCGAGTGCACCCAGGTCATGCCGAGCACGCGGGTGTTGGGGCGGATATTCTGGTCGATTGTGCTCAGCACCTGGTCGGTGGACACCTGCCAGGGCTGCTCGAACAGGCGCAGTTTGCGCACGGACGTGCCCTGGCGCTGGTGGCGGAAGGCCAGGCATTTATGCGTGGAGTAATGCTCGTGCTCGGTGGTCAGGATCTCTTGCCCGGGGCCCACCTGCAAGCCACCGTAGATCATGCCCAGCCCTTCGGTGGTACTGCCGGTAAGGGCGATCTGGCGGGGCTTGACCTCCAGATAACGGGCCGCCCAGTTGCGCACTTCGCCTTCACGCTTCCACTCGTTCTGGCTTTCCCAGTCCATCTGCTCGGCGGGATTGAGATCGACTTCGGCACGAAACCGATCGATGGCCTCCTGTACCGGCCTGGGGTGGGCGGTGACCAGGAAGTTGGCGAAGTGGGCCACATTCGGGTCCAGCGGGAACAGTTGACGCAGGTTTCGCCATTTGTCCGGGCCGTTTAGCTGCGCGGTAGGGGCCGCCTGGGCGGCTGGCAGCAGGCTGGTGCCTAGCGGCAGGCTGGCGGCAAGTACCCCGGCCTGCTTGAGGAATGTACGACGGTCGGTCATGTCGGCGCTCGATAAGGGTCAGGGGGCTAGCGTGGCAACGGGTTGTGCGGCTTTCTGCACCTGGGCCCACACGCGCAGGAAGTTGCCACCCCACAGCTTGGCGATGTCTGCTTCGGAGTAGCCGCGGCTGAGCAGTTCGGCAGTCACGTTGCGGGTTTCGCTGGCGTCCTTCCAGCCGTCCAGGCCGCCACCGTCGTTAAAGTCCGAGCTGATGCCCACATGGTCGATGCCGATCTTCTTCACGACGTAGTCGATTGCATCGCCGAAATCCTTGAGGGTGGCCTTGGGCTCCTCATCGATGATGCCGTAGAGGTTGCCGGCATAATCGCCAAAGCGCGCCTCGGGCCAGATCGCAATCACCGCATCGCCCGGCATCAGCGCATTGGCCAGCCCCTGCAGGGGCTGCAGGTCGAAGCGGGCGCGCAGAGCCTCGAGTTTGTCCAGGGTCGGTTTGCTCAGGGGCTTGAGATAGGTGCCGAAGCCGACGACCTGGACCACGCCGTCGCTGTCCCTGATCAGTTTCAGTTCCTTGTCGCTGAGGTTACGCGGGATATCCACCAACGCCCGTGGCGCCGAGTGCGAGGCCACGATCGGGGTGCGGCTCAGGCGAGCCACGTCCTCCAGGGCCAGGGTCGACATCTGCGAGACATCGATGATCACCCCCAGATCGTTCAGGCGCTTGACCGCCTGCTTGCCGATTGGCGACAGCCCTCCCAGGGCGTCAGCGGTGTCGTTGAAGAACGGCAGCGGCCGCGAGGAGTCCGCCCAGTCATTGTTGCCGGTGTAGCTGAAGCCGAACATGCGCATGCCACGGGCCGCCCACAGGTCGAGCTGGGACAGGTCGTTTCCCAGTGGGTAGGCGTTGAGCATGCTGATGAAGATGGCGAACTTGCCCTCGCCATGCAGGCGGCGCATGTCGTCGGGGGTGTAGGCGATGCCGATCTGGTTGGGGAAGTCGCGCACCATGGCGCTGATGATCTTGTAGCGCACCTCCTGTTGGTGGCGGGCCTCGTCGACAAATCCCGGAGTGGGGCGGTGGGGCGCATTCGGGCCGTTCCACAGTTCGGGCCAGCCGAAGATCGTCAGCGCCGCGCCGGATAGTCGCCCCTGGCCGGCCTTGACCAGATCGAGCTGGCCGCCGCTGTTCTTGTCCACCTCGTGGCCAGCGGTGCCCATGTCCAGCGGTACGGTGATGTGGCTATCGAAGGACAGCATGTGCTCGTGCAGGGCATTGGCCTGCTCGACGATCTCGCGGGGGTAGGCAGGCCCTTGCTTCCAGTACAGGTAGCCAGCGGCGGCTGCGCCCACGACTGCTGCCAGGGCAAGCGGCAGGCCGATGTACAGGGCTTTTCGGGAACGGGTTCTGGTCATTGCCATCTCGGTCGCAGTACTGATCGGTCCGACGGCCTGGCTGTGTCAGGCGAAGGTCGGGTGTCAGGGGAAGGACGATTGATGGAGGGCTAAATTTACAACCTCCGGCGCGCGCTCGGAGTTGTGGCTTCACGATCTTGGCGGGTGGGGTGTCTGCCGTGCGCGAGGCACGGCAGTGTGTGCGATCAGTCGACCGCAGGGCGGTTCTGGCTGCGTTCGGCCTTGTAGCGGATCGCGACGGCCGGGGCGGGTTTGGCGTCGCCGGTTTCCAGCCATTGGCGCATGCGGCTGGCATCGGCGAAATGGGTGTACTTGCCGAAGGCATCGAGTATCACCATGGCCACCGGGCGATTGTCCATCCGCGTCAGCAGCACCAGGCAATGACCGGCCTCGTTGGTGAAGCCGGTCTTGGTCAGCTTGATGTCCCAGTTGCTCTTGTTGACCAGGTGGTCGGTGTTGCGAAAGCCCAGGGTGTAGTTGGGTTTCTTGAAGGCCACGGTCTTTTCGCGGGTGGTGCTCAGCTCGCTCAGCAGCGGGTAGCTGCGCGCGGCCAGCAGCAGCTTGCTCAGGTCGCGGGCGGTGGACACGTTGCTGGTCGACAGGCCGGTGGGTTCCACATAGCGGGTATGGCTCATGCCCAGGGCCTTGGCCTTGGCGTTCATGGCCTTGATGAAGGCGGCGTAGCCACCGGGGTAGTGGTGCGCAAGGGTCGCGGCGGCCCGGTTTTCCGAGGACATCAGGGTAATCAGCAGGGTGTCGCGACGGTTCAGCTCGCTACCCAGGCGAACCCGCGAGTACACGCCCTTCATTTCCTTGGTCTGGGCGATGGTGATGGTCAGGGGTTCGTCCATGGCCTGCTTGGCATCGAGCACCACCATCGCGGTCATCAGTTTGGTGACCGAGGCGATCGGCACCACACGGTCCGGGTTGCTCGCATAGAGCACCTTGTTGGTCTGCAGGTCGATCAGCAGTGCACTGCCCGAGGCCAGGTGCAGCTTGGCAGGGTCGCGCTGGACCTGGGGGGCCGGTTGGGCAACAGCGTTCGACGTGACGCTGGCAGTGCCAGTGAGCATCAGCAGCAGGCTGAGAATAGACAGGGAGGTTTTCACGTTGGTGCTCACTAAATGTAGGTATGTCGTTGGCTGTGCACGGGTTTTTTATTACAAGCCGTTACATTCTAGGAGTATGGTCGAGTCTGTGTCGATTGCCCCGTAAACATTGGGCGAACTATGAAATTTATTTAACCCTGGGCTTCGTTTGCAGCGGCTGGATCGGCGTGCCGAACCAGCCGAGCGGGACCTTAGCGGGACTTGAGGTAGCCGGCGGTGACGGCCTTGAGCAGCTCGTGGCCTGCCTCGGCCGCCTTGGCGGGCGTCTGTGGCAGCTTGTACTGGCCGCTGAGTATGATCGCCAGGGTCATCTGTTGCGCGGCGGCAAGGGGGTGTTGGGCTGGGTCGAGCGGGGCTGGAAATCCTTTTTCAGCGGTCATGCGAACTCCTGGGTTCAGGCTGTGAGGGTTTGCCAGCCTAGGCCTGAACGGCGATCAAGCCAATGCGGGCGGTTTCCCCGACAGCCTGCGCCCTGCCCGCAGGCAGGGCTCAGGGCCGGTGCTACCAGCGGGGCGGTCCGTAGTACACCGGTGGCGGGCCGTAGTAGCGCTCGCGGTAATACGGCGGCGGCACCGGTACGTAGCGCTCCACAACCGGATACGGCGGGTACGGCTGGTAGTACACCGGCGGCGGGGCCTGGACATACACCGGCGGGGGACCGTAGTAGGCCGGCTGGCGCTCGACGTAGACGGTACGGTCGTGGTTGCCGGACACCACCGCACCCACCACGGCACCGACGACGGCCGCGCCAAGCACCGGGCCGGCACCGCCGTGCCAGCCGCCGCCACCACCGTGGGCGGCCGCTTGCCCGCAGACGGCCAGGGCGCCAACCAGCAGGGCGATTCTCGGGATGTGACGGTTCATGGAGACTCCTCGGATTGCAGCCCCGGCGCTGGTGCTGTCGAGACACCCAAGACGTGGCGCGGGGATACCCATAAGACCGCAGCCCCCGGAAAAATGGCATGGGCGTTGAGTAAAGGTTGTGTAAGCCCCGATCAACGGTTCGGTGGGCAGTGAGTGCATACTGGTGCCCCTGCCGTTTTCAGGAGCCAATCGATGACCCCCAGCAAAGACACCGTTTTGTGCATGTCCCTGGCCGGGCGCCCCGGTACCTTCGGCGTGCGCTTTCATAACCATCTGTACCAGCAGCTGGGGCTGGATTACTACTACAAGGCCATGACCACCACCGACCTGCCGGCCGCCGTGGCCGGCATTCGCGCGCTGGGTGTGCGTGGGTGCGGTGTGTCGATGCCGTTCAAGGAGGCCTGCATCGCGTTGCTCGATGAGCTGGACCCCTCGGCTGCGGCCATCGATTCGGTGAACACGCTGGTCAACACCCAGGGGCATCTCAAGGGCTTCAACACCGACTACCTGGCGGTGCGTCAACTGATCCACCAGCATCGCCTGGACCCTGCATGGAGCGTGGCGCTGCGCGGCAGCGGCGGCATGGCCAAGGCGGTGGCGTGCGCGCTGCGCGATGCCGGTTTCAGCGACGGCACGATCGTTGCGCGCAATCGCGAGGCTGGCGAGCGGCTGGCCCGCACCTGTGGCTATCGCTGGCAGGCCGAGCCACACGGTGTGCGGGCCCGGTTGCTGGTGAACGTGACGCCGATCGGCATGGCGGGCGGGGCCGAGGCGCAGCAACTGGCCTTCGAGCACGAGCAGATCGAGGCGGCGCAGGCGGTGTTCGACGTGGTGGCGATGCCGGCGCAGACGCCCTTGATCGTGGCCGCCCAGGCTGCTGGCAAACCAGTGGTTACCGGGCTGGAGGTGATTGCGTTGCAGGCGCTGGAGCAGTTCGTGCTGTATACCGGGGTGCGCCCCGATTCACGGCAGATCGCCGAAGCGGTGGCGTTTGCGCGGGGCGATTGAGCCCTGCAGGCAGGTTCGCGCCAGGCAGTGAGCGGGAGCGGCTGAACGTGCTCCCGCAAAGCATTGCTCGACCCTGTGCCGAGCTGGCTACTCCAGCTGCGCCAGGCGTTCTTCCAGCGCCGCGATACGCGCCTCCAGTGCCTCGATGCGCTCGGCCGACACGCCGCCGACAGGGCGTTCCGCGCCTTGCTGGCGTGCCGCCAGAATCGCTTCGATGTCGGCCGGGTCGCCGAAGGCATGGTTGTAGCGGTCTTCGCGCTGGCCGGGCTGGCGCGGCAGGTGCAGGGCAAAGCCCCGGGCTACCAGGCGCTCCAGCTGATGCAGCACCTGTTCGGCATCCTCGAATTCATGCATGCGGTTGCTGCGCGTCAGCAGCTCGCTGACCGTCTGCGGCCCGCGCAGGAACATCAGCCCCAGCAGTACCTGTTGCGCTGGTACCAGCTCCAGCGCCTTGTCGACGCGGTGCTCCCAGCGGTCGGCCCGGCTGCCCATCTGCAGGCGCGCCAGGCCCTGGCTTTCGAGGGCACGCAGGCTCTGGCCGACCTGGCCCTGGGTCAGGTTCATCACCGGCTCGCGGCTGGTCTTCTGGTTGCAGGCCAGCACCACGGCGTTGAGGGTGAGGGGGTAGGTTTCGGGGCTTGTGGCCTGCTTTTCGATCAAGGCGCCGAGGATACGGATTTGCGTGCTGTCGAGGCGTTGCTCGTCAACGGGGGTGTCCAACTCAGTGCTCATCGCGCGTTCCCTATGCTGTGGAAGGCAACTAGCCTAATCCTTGCAGAATAAAAGACAAGCCGCCGGGCGCCGCCAAGCGTGTCTATAATCGGCCACGCTCAATCCATCACCCAGCGAGACTGTCATGACCATTTCCCTGTACGCCGCCTCTGTTCCCGTTTTCAAGCAGATGCTCAATGCCCTGAGCGATGTGCTGGGCAAGGCCCAGGCGCACGCCGAGGCGAAGAATATCGACGCCAATGTCTTCCTGCAGGCGCGCCTGTACCCCGACATGTTCCCGCTGGTTCGCCAGGTGCAGATTGCCGTGGACTTCGCCAAGGGGGTTTCGGCCCGCCTGGCCGAGGTCGAACTGCCCAAGTACGACGACACTGAAACCACCTTTGCCGAGCTGCAGGCGCTGATCGCCAAGGTGTTGGCCTTTGTCGAGCAGATCGAGGCGAAGCAGATCGACGGCAAGGAAGGCATCGAGATCATCACCCGTCCGGGTACGCCGAAAGAAAAACGCTTCACCGGCCAGAGCTACCTGCTGACCTACGGCCTGCCGCAGTTCTTCTTCCACGTGACCACGGCCTACGCCATCCTGCGCCACAATGGCGTGGAAATCGGCAAGCGCGACTACATGGGCGCGTTCTGATTACCCAGGCATGAAAAAGCCCAGCAAGGTCAACGCCTTGCCGGGCTTTTTCATGCCTGCCAGGATCAGCTCGCCTGGCGTTCCTCGGCCTCGCACGCGGCGGCCGTGAACAGCACGTCGGTGGACGAATTGAGCGCCGTTTCGGCCGAGTCCTGCAGGATGCCGATGATGAAGCCTACCGCCACCACCTGCATGGCCACCTCGCTGGGAATGCCGAACAGGCCGCACGCCAGCGGAATCAGCAGCAGCGAGCCGCCCGCCACCCCCGAGGCGCCGCATGCGCACACGGCGGCGACCACGCTGAGCAGGATGGCCGTGGGCAGGTCGACGCTGATGCCCAGGGTATGCACCGCCGCCAGGGTCAGCACGGTGATGGTGATGGCCGCGCCGGCCATGTTGATGGTCGCACCCAGCGGGATCGACACCGAGTAGGTGTCTTCATGCAGCCCGAGTTTTTCGCTCAGTGCCAGGTTGACCGGAATGTTGGCGGCCGAGCTGCGGGTGAAGAACGCGGTGATGCCGCTTTCGCGCAGGCACAGCAGCGTCAGCGGGAATGGGTTGCGACGGATTTTCCAGTACACGATCAGCGGGTTCATCACCAGCGCCACGAACAGCATGCAGCCGATCAGCACCGCCAGCAGGTGCAGGTAGCCCAGCAGGGCCCCCAGGCCGGATTCGGCCAGGGTCGCAGCCACCAGGCCGAAGATCCCCAGAGGCGCGAAACGGATGACCATGCGCACGATCAGCGTTACGCCCTTGGACAGGTCGTCGACCACGGTGCGGGTGGTTTCACCGGCATGTCGGATAGCCACGCCCAGGGCGATCGCCCAGGCCAGGATACCGATGAAGTTGGCCTCCATCAGCGCGGTCACCGGGTTGGCCACCACGCTCAGCAGCAGGCCTTGCAGCACTTCGCTGATGCCACCAGGCGGGCTCATCGCCACATCGTGAGTGGCCAGCACCAGCTGGGAGGGGAACAGCATGCTGGCGACCACCGCCACTACCGCTGCGGAAAAGGTGCCGAAAAGATAGAGCACCAGAATAGGGCGGATATGGGTTTCCTGGCCGTGCCTGTGGTTGGCGATGGAAGCCATCACCAGGATGAACACCAGAATGGGTGCCACCGCCTTGAGTGCACTGACAAATACCTTGCCGATAAATGCCAGGTTCAGCGCGGCGGCTGGCCAGAGCAGCGCCACGGCAATGCCGGCCACCAGGCCGATCACGATCTGCAGTACCAGACTGGTACGGTTCAACAGGTTCAGAAGTGGGGTCATGACAGGTGTTTCTCGTTCTTGTGCAAGGTCCGGGAGGCCCGGATAGCGTAGCAAAGGCATGCCGCGGGCTAGCCCTGCGGCGAAAGGGGCGGGACTTTAGCACAGCACGCGGGCCCTGACCGCAGCACACTGCCTGGCGGTAGGTGGGGCGTGTTGTCGCGATGCGTCGGCGCGTCCTTCTATCGACGGTTCGGGCCGTGGAATGTTTAGGCCCGGGATGTGATGTCGGTGCCGTGTGTCTCTCAGGGCGCAGGCCAGTTGAACAGCTCGCGGCGGGCACCTTCGGTGATCGCGACGATACCCGGGTGCTTGACCTTGCGCTCTACCGAAATGGCATAGAACGACTCGGTGACGGCATCGGTCTGGCCGATCAACTCCACCCCGTACTGGCGGCAGACCTCGTCGGCGATCACGCTGGGGGCGATGAAGATGCCGCTGCCCGACTGCCCGAATGCCTGCATCAGCGCACTGTCATCGAATTCGCCGACGATGCGCGGCTGCAACTGTTGCTCGGCGAACCAGCGCAGCAGCCGGCTGCGCACCACCGTCTCCTGGCCGGGAATGAGCATCGGTGCATGCTGCAGACCGACAGGAAAGGGCGCCGGATGCAGGGCAGCCAGTGCCGGGGTGGCGAAGAAACTGATGCCGCACTCCCCGAGCTTCTGGCTGTAGCCCTTGATGTCGAGATGGCTGGGCATCGGGCTGTCGGAGATCACCATGTCCAGGCGCTGTACTGCCAAATCTGCCAGCAGGCGTTCGAGCTTGTCCTCGCGGCAGGTCAGGCGCAGCGGGTCGGGCAGCTCCATGGTCGGCGCCAGCAGCCGGTACACGATCGACTTGGGCACCACGTCGGCCACCCCCACGCGAAACAGAATCTGCTGCTCATCGGGCTGGGCGCGCAGCACTGCTTCCAGTTCGCCGCCAATCTGGAACATCTGCTCGGCGTAGGACAGGGCCTGGCGCCCGGTCTCGGTCAGTTCGAGCTGGCGTCCCACACGGCGAAACAATTCGATACCGTAGCTATGCTCAAGCAGGCTGATCTGCCCGCTGATGGTCTGCGGGGTGAGATTGAGCTGCTCGCCGGCACGCACGATGCTGCCGGTCTTGGCCACGACCCAGAAGTAATGCAGTTGTCGGTAGTTGAGCATGTGCATCTCCGATTCGTAAAAACCGAAGTATAACTGCTGAAAATACGAATTTTCCGGATGTTTCAGTCTCTTTAGAATGCGTCGCTATCAAGGCAAGACCTTCAGAGAGGAACCCATGCTGTATTTCAAATCGATTGGCACACCCCTGGTGATGGCGCTGGCGCTGCTGGCCATGAGCGGTTGCGAGCAGGCGGAAAAATCTGCCCAGCAGATGCTCAACCAGGCTGCCCAGTCGGCCAAGGAAGCGATCGACAAGACCAACGATGCCGCCCAGCAGGCGCTCAGCGACGCGACCGGTTCGCCCCTGGCGAAAAAGCCCGATGAGTCCCAGGACAAACCCGAGCGCGACGACAGCGCCCGGGAAATCTGATTTTTTACTCACACTGATTCAGGATTGATTCATGGAATACCTGTTGGAACTTGCTGCAAGCCCGACCGCCTGGGTGGCCCTGGCTACCCTGGTGGCCATGGAGATCGTGCTGGGCATCGACAACCTGATCTTCATCTCGATTCTCACCAACAAGCTGCCTGAGCAGTTCCGCTCCAAGGCACGGCGCATCGGTATCAGCATGGCGCTGGTGATGCGCCTGGGCCTGCTCAGCACCGTGGCGTGGATCGTGCAGCTTACCGAGCCGGTGGTGGACGTGTTCGGCCATGCCTTCTCGTGGAAGGACATGATCCTGATCGCCGGTGGCCTGTTCCTGCTGTGGAAGGCGACGTCCGAGATTCACCACAGCGTCGACCCGCGTGCCAAGGAAGAGACCAAGGCGTCGTCTACCGTGACCCTGGGCTTTGCCGCGGCGATCGGGCAGATCCTGGTACTGGACATCGTGTTCTCGATCGACAGCATCATCACGGCCGTGGGCATGACCGAGCACTTGCCGATCATGATCATCGCGGTGATCAGTGCGGTGATCGTGATGCTGGTGGCCGCCGACCCGCTGGCCCGGTTCATCAACGACAACCCTACCGTGGTGATGCTGGCCCTGGGCTTCCTGATCATGATCGGCATGACCCTGATCGCCGAAGGCTTCGGTGCCCATGTGCCCAAGGGTTATGTGTATGCGGCGATGGCGTTCTCCACCGCGATCGAGGTGCTCAACATCATGTCGCGCCGGGCTCGCGAGCGGCGCGAGGCGCTGCAAGCGAAACCTGACTGACCGCTTCGCCAGCGACGTCGGCTCTGCAGGACGCACCTGCAGATGCCGGCGTTGTCGGCGAAGGTTGTTATGCAGTGTCGCGTCAGTGCGCGTTGGCGTGGCGGCGAGCGTGCCGCTGTGCCTCGGATGCAGCCCTGGTCGGCTGCGGATGGTGCAGATGGTGGCGGCGCGCGATGCGCAACACCCCCCAGAGCATGGCTGCGGCTACCACCAGCCACGTGCCTATCAACAGAAAGATTCCCATCGTCAGACTCATTGCGTGCCTCCTTCGACTGGGCAAGCTGCACTCGCCATTCGGACACAAGCTCAGTCTAGCCCATCGTCTGTGACAGACGGTTGACCAGTGGTCCAGCGCCTTGGTTCAGTTCGCTCTAAGCGTGCCGCGGGCTATACTGCAGGCCTGCGCCAGCCTATGATCGCAAGCCAGGGCCGGGCGTCGTCTGCCCGGCATCAGCACAAGCGAGTGTCCATGTTGCCCACCGCCCCCAAACGTCGCGTGTCCCATCGTCTGCTGCTGGCTTGCCTGCTGGCCGCCAGCCTGGCCGGTTGCGCCAGCCAGCCTTCATCCCAGCTCAACAGCCTGCCCCAGCGCGTGGAACTGGGCGCGGTGCCGTTCTACCGTGGTAACGCCAACCAGAGCGCGCCGATGGCGCTGGCCGCGATCCTCTCGCAGCAGGGGGTGCGCATCACCCCCGGCCTGCTCGAAGGGCCCTTGCAACTGCCACAAGGTGTCGACAGGCTGCAGGCCTCGGTAGCGACTGTGGCACGCCAGTACGGCATGGTGGTGTACCCGCTCGACGGCACCCTGCCGGCGTTGCTGACCCAGGTGGCCGCGGGCAATCCGGTGCTGTTGCGCTATCAGGAAGGTTCGGCGTTCTGGAGCGAGCCGCGCTATGCCCTGCTGGTGGGTTATGACCGCTACAAGTCGCGGGTGCTGCTGCGTGCGGGCAACAATCGGCGCTTGCTGATGGACTTCGACGATTTCGCCGCAGCCTGGAAGAAGGAGGGGAGCTGGGCGGTGCTGGTGCAGCCGCCCGGCCAACTGCCGGCCCAGGTGGACCGCCAGCGCTGGCTCAAGGCCGCCAATGAACTGGCCCAGGCAGGCCAGGAGCAGGCGGCCCGCCAGGCCGTCAATGCCGTGGGGCAGTGACGGCCCGGGGTTGCCGGCTTACACGCCCAGGCGGTCGCGCAGGCTGTAGTACCACGCGCCCAGGGCACTGAACGGTACGCGCAGCATCTGGCCACCCGGGAACGGGTAGTGCGGCAGTTCGGCGAAGGCGTCGAAACGCTCGGCCTGGCCGCGCAGGGCCTCGGCCAGCACCTTGCCGGCCAGGTGGGTGTAGGTGACGCCGTGGCCGCTGCAGCCCTGGGAGTAGTAGATGTTGTCGCCCAGACGACCTACCTGCGGCAGGCGCGACAGGGTCAGCAGGAAGTTGCCGGTCCAGGCGTAGTCGATCTTCACGTCCTTGAGCTGCGGGAAGGCCTTGAGCATTTTCGGGCGGATGATCGCCTCGATGTTGGCCGGGTCACGCGCGCCGTATACCACGCCACCGCCGAAGATCAGGCGGTTGTCGCCGGTCAGGCGGTAGTAGTCGAGCAGGTAGTTGCAGTCTTCCACGCAGTAGTCCTGCGGCAGCAGGGTACGTGCCAGCTCTTCGCTCAGCGGCTCGGTGGTGATCACCTGAGTGCCGCATGGCATCGACTTGGCGGCCAGTTCCGGTACCAGGTTGCCCAGGTAGGCGTTGCCCGCCACGATGATGAACTTGGCGCGCACCTTGCCCTGCGGGGTATGCACGACCGGGTTGGCACCGCGCTCGATGCGGATGGCCGGGGACTGTTCGTAAATCTTGCCACCCAGCGATTCCACTGCGGCGGCTTCGCCCAGGGCCAGGTTGAGCGGGTGGATATGGCCGCCGCTCATGTCCAGCATGCCGCCGATGTAGCTGTCGCAGGCGACCACTTCACGGATGCGGCGCTGGTCCATCAGTTCCAGCTGGGTGTGGCCGTAGCGTTCCCACAGGCGTTGCTGGGATTCCAGGTGGCCCATCTGCTTTTTGGTCAGGGCGGCGAACACGCCACCGTCCTTCAGGTCGCACTGGATGTTGTACTTGGCCACGCGCTCGCGGATGATGCGCCCGCCCTCGAAGGCCATCTGGCCGAGCAGCTGTGCCTGCTTGGGGCCGACGGTACGTTCGATCACGTCGATGTCGCGGCTGTAGCTGTTGACGATCTGACCGCCGTTGCGGCCAGAGGCACCGAAGCCGACCTTGGCGGCTTCAAGCACGGTGACGCTGAAACCGTTCTCGAGCAGGAACAGGGCACTGGACAGGCCGGTGTAACCCGCACCGATCACGCAGACGTCGGTCTGTACTTCTTCCTGCAGGCTCGGGCGCTGCGGGACGGGGTTGGCCGATGCGGCGTAATACGACTGGGGGTAGGGGGTGTTGGCCATGTGCGGGCACCTCAGGGTTTGTAGTTGTATGTTCTATATTTTTTACGATTGTGCAGATCGTATCAACAATAATAAACACCCGCCAGCCAGACGGTAAAAATCGCGCAAACCCGGGCTGGGGTAAAAAATATTAGTATTCAGTGGCTTAGCGTGAAAAAAAGTATTGACACGCTGCGTCGATTGCGTAGAATGCCGCCTCACAGCAGGCACATAGCTCAGTTGGTTAGAGCACCACCTTGACATGGTGGGGGTCGTTGGTTCGAATCCAATTGTGCCTACCAAACATCACCGCCCCTGCTGGCGGTACACGAAAAAGGCGATCCGAGAGGGTCGCCTTTTTCGTTTGGGCCGTTTTCATGGGCGCGGCAAAGCTGCTGATTTTTTTGTACATTTCGCTTTACGAGGGGGCTTGAACCTGAGTAGAATGCGCCCCGCAGCAGGCACATAGCTCAGTTGGTTAGAGCACCACCTTGACATGGTGGGGGTCGTTGGTTCGAATCCAATTGTGCCTACCAAACATCACCGCCCCTGCTGGCGGTAACACAAAAAGGGCGACCCGCAAGGGTCGCCCTTTTTGTTTGCCTGAAGCAAAGGGCGCAGCCGGATTGCTCGGGCCGCGCGGTGCATCAGGGGATACGGGTGATCTCCACGCCGCTCTGTACCAGCTCGAAGCGATCCTCGCCCAGGTGGTTGACCCGATCGCCGATGGCCAGGCGATAGCTGGTGATCGGCAAGGAGTCGGCACTTCCATCGGCCTGCAGGGTGGCTTCCTGAAATTCATGAACGGGGTAGATGCGTCCTTCAGCATCCCGAGCATGAAATTGTCCGACCAGTACTGCTGTCATTTGGCGTGTGCCCTCTGAAATGTTCTCTATGGGCCATAGACCACTGTTTTGCCTGGGAAGTTTAGTCCCCCTGGAAAAAAACCTGTGGGCCGCGCCGTAGCGTCTATAACTACCACTTCTCTATGTCGATCAGGTTGGAGCGTGGTCATGAGCCAGGTCTATTCGGTTTCGGTGTTGGTAGGCAGCTTGCGCAAGGAGTCGATCAACCGCAAGGTCGCCAGGGCGCTTGCAGAGCTGGCACCGGCCAGCCTCAAGCTAGGTATCGTCGAAATTGGCGAGCTGGCGTTGTACAACGAGGATATCGACACCGACCCACCGGCAGCCTACAAGGCCTTTCGCGACAAGGTGCGTGCCAGCGACGCGGTGCTGTTCGTGACCCCCGAGTACAACCGCTCGGTGCCCGGGGTGCTCAAGAACGCCATCGACGTCGGCTCGCGCCCGTATGGGCAGAGCGTGTTCAGCAAGAAGCCGGGGGCGGTGATCAGTGTGTCGCCGGGGGCGGTGGGGGGCTTTGGTGCCAACCACCACCTGCGCCAGTCCCTGGTGTTTCTCGATGTGCCCTGCATGCAGCAGCCAGAGGCCTATGTGGGTGGGGCGGCGACGCTGTTCGACGAACATGGCAAGCTTTCGGAGAAGACCCGGCCGTTTCTGCAGAGCTTCATCGACAGTTATGCGGCGTGGGTGGCGCGGCACCTGGCATAGGGCCCAGGCGCGCCCTTGGCTGGCGAGGGCGGCTCCTGGCCTGCAGGAGCCGCCTTGCCGATTGCAGGAGCCGGCCTTGCCGGCGAAAGCCCAACGTGGTCTATACCCCCTGCGGCATCTCACCCTGCGCCAAACGCCGATTGATATCCTCCACCACCTGCGGCAGGTCATTGATGGTGTCGATCAGGTAGTGTGGGCGTGACCCTTCGAACAGCGCATGAATGCGCGCACGCTCGCTGGCCAGTTGCTCGGCATCCAGTGCCAGGTAACCTTCATGGGTCAGCCCCAGCGCGTTGCCCGAGCACACCAGCGCCACGGTCCACATGCCGGCACGACGCCCTTCCAGAATGCCCGGTACGGTGTCGTCCACCTTCACGCACGCCGCCACATCGTCGATACCCAGCGCAATCACGTTGGCCAGCGCCTGGGCCGGCCACGGGCGACCGTTGGGGGTCTGGTCTGTGGCCACCACATGGTCGGCCACATAGCCATTGTGCCCAGCCAGTTCCACTACCTTGTCCATCACCACCTTCGGATAGCCGGAGCACGAACCGATCTTCAGGCCCTGCCGGCGCAGGGCGCTGATGGTCTGCAGTGCGCCGGGGATCAGCGCCGAATGGGTGGCGATCTTTTCGATCTGCAGCGGCATGAAGCGGTTGTAGAGCGCCGTCACGTCATCATCGCTCGGCACGCGGCCGAACACCGCGCGATAGCGCTCGGCAATCTGCGGCTGGTCGCACAGCGTGCGGATATGGTCCCACTTGCCCATGCCCATGGGGCCGCGGGCCTCCTCGATGGACACCTGTACATCGAATTCGGCAAAGGCCTCGACGAAGATCTGCGTGGGGGCGAACGAGCCAAAGTCGACCACGGTTCCGGCCCAGTCGAGAATGGCCGCTTGCAGCTTTGTGGGGTTGCTGTAGTTCATCATTGCGTTCCTTGTTCGGTATACCGCAGAAAATGGGGATAAAACGGAATCAGATGTGCAGCACTTCCATTTCCCGCAGCGCATCGGCCACGGCCCGGACCGCGGCGCGCATCTCGTGGGGGCCGACGCAGCCGATGCAGCCCACGCGGAATGTCTCGACCTGGGTCAGCTTGCCGGGATAGAGGATGAACCCCTTGGCCTTGACCCGTTCGTAGAAGTCCGCGAACTGGTAGCGCGGGTCACGCGGGGCGTGGAAGGTGACGATGATCGGGGCCTGGATGGCGGCGGGCAGAAAGCTGCGCAAGCCGATGGCCGCCATGCCGTCGAGCAGGGTCTTGCAGTTGCTTGCATAGCGCTGGTGGCGCGCCGCCAGGCCGCCTTGCTCGTGGTACTGCAGCAGCGCCTCGTGCAGCGCCGCCACCACGTGGGTGGGCGGGGTGAAGCGCCACTGGCCGGTGCGGGCCATGTAGGCATGCTGGTCATGCAGGTCCAAGGCCAGCGACGGCGAGTTGCCCTCGGCGCCAGCCAGTGCGGTCTTGTCGGTGAACACGAAGCCCATGCCCGGTACGCCTTCGAGGCACTTGCCGGACGCCGCGATCAGGGCATCGAAAGGCACCTGGGCCGCGTCGATCGGCAGGGCGCCGAACGAGCTCATGGCGTCGATGATCAGGCGCTTGCCGTGATCGGCGACGACCTGGGCGATCTGCGCCAGCGGGTTGAGGATGCCGGTACTGGTTTCGCAGTGAATCAGCGCCACGTGGGTAATGCTGGCATCGGCGCGGATCAGGCGTTGGACATCGGCGGCGGTGGTGGGCTGGTCTTCGGCGGTCTCGAAGGTGGTGAATGCGCGGCCCAGCACCTGGCAGATCCTGGCCAGGCGTTGGCCATAGGCGCCGTTGACCAGTACCAGCACCTTGCCGTCACGGGGCACCAGCGTGCCGATGGCCGCCTCCACGGCGAAGGTGCCGCTGCCTTGCAGGGGCACGCAGTGGTGGCTGGCGTGGCCATTGACGATGCTCAGCAACTGCTGGCACAGGTTGGCGGTCAAGGTGTTGAATTCGCGGTCCCATGAGCCCCAGTCGAGCATCATCGCCTGCCGCGTGCGTGCCGAGGTGGTCAGGGGGCCCGGCGTCAGCAGGACGGGGGTGTGGGTCATGGCGATGCTCCTCGCAAGCGGTGGGCTGAAACTACGGTGCCTACGTTGCAATTGCGCGCTTCATCAATCA
This sequence comes from Pseudomonas sp. VE 267-6A, assembly GCF_024126555.1. Taxonomy (NCBI): domain Bacteria; kingdom Pseudomonadati; phylum Pseudomonadota; class Gammaproteobacteria; order Pseudomonadales; family Pseudomonadaceae; genus Pseudomonas; species Pseudomonas sp. VE 267-6A. The sequence goes on along the minus strand of NZ_JAMYBY010000023.1, from coordinate 41,563 downwards.
AATTGTTTGTTGTTATGCCAACCATAAGTCAGGCCGATAGATATGAACCTGTTCCAGCTTCGCGCTTTCGATGCGGTGGCCCGCGAGGGCAGCTTTACTCGCGCTGCCGCGCGCCTGTTCATCAGCCAGCCAGCGGTCACCGGGCACATCAAGGCACTCGAGGAGCATTACCAGATCACCCTGCTGCGGCGCACTGCGCGGCGTGTGGAGCTGACCGAGGAGGGCACCCGCCTGGCCGCCATCACCCGCGCGATGTTCGGCCTGGCCGAGGAGGCGCAGGTGATGCTCGAAGCCAACCGCCAGTTGCTTACCGGGCGCCTGGAAGTTGCCGCCGACGGGCCACACCAGGTCATGCCGATGCTGGCCCAACTGCGCGTGCGCTACCCCGGCATCACGGTCAACCTGCGCCTGGGCAATGCCCAGGAAACCCTGGCGGCGCTGCTGTCCGAGCATGCCGACGTGGCCGTGCTGACCGAGGTCGAACCGCGCAAGGGCCTGCACCTGCAGGCCCTGGGGTCGTCGCGTATCTGTGCCTTGCTGCCGGCCGGCCATCGCTGGGCCAGCCGCCCCGAGTTGCCCCTTGCCGAACTGGACCAGCAGATCATGGTGCTGCGCGAACCCGGCTCGATCACCCGGCGCACCTTCGACCAGGCCTGTGCCCGGGCCGGGGTGCAGCCACGGGTGCTGCTGGAGCTCGACAGCCGCGAAGCGGTGACCGAGGCGGTGGCCGCGCAGCTGGGGCTGGGTATCGTCTCGTCGATGGAGACCAGCCACGATCCGCGGGTGGTGGCCCGGCCCATAGAGGGGCCAGGGCTGGTCAACCAGCACATGCTCGGTTGCCTGGAGCGGCGCCGCGAGTTGCGCCTGATCCAGGCCTTTCTCGGCCTGGCGTCACCGGCATGACACGGCGTTGGCGTTTTGCCGTCGGCCCCCTAAGATGGCCGGCACACACCACCTGCAACACGAGTGAGGGTCGATGAAGGAGAAAGACACCATCTCCATGCAACTGGTGCGCGAGGCCCTGTTGCAAAGCAGCGCACCCGGCGCGGCGGCTGCGGCGTTGCTGCAGCGGGTGGGGATCGACCCGCAGCAACTGGAGCAGCCCCAGGCCCGCGTGCCGGCCAGTGCCTATGCCCGGCTGTGGCGGCTGCTGGCGCGGCGCTGCAACGACGAGTTCTTCTGCATGGACCCGCGTGGGCTGCGCAGCGGCAGCCTGGCGTTCATCTGCCGCTCGTCCATGGCCCAGCCGACCCTGGGCGCGGGCCTGGAGTGCGCGCTGGGGTTTCTGTCGCTGATGCTCGAGCACCTGCACCCGGTGCTGGTGCGCCAGCAGAGCCTGGCTGAAATCGTGATCGGCGAACCCGCCGAGGCGCCGCGCCGACCCTTCACCTATTTCACCTTCTGGATGATCGTGCATGGTGTGGCCTGCTGGCTGGCGGGTCGGCGCATTCCGATTCTGGCCATCGAATTGCGCTGCGCCGAGCCGGACTACTGCGATGACTACCGCGTGATGTTTTCACAGAACCTGCAGTTCGAGCGCCCACGCACGCGGCTGATTTTCGCTGCCGATTGCCTGGACCTGCCGCTCAGGCGCACACCCGAAGAGCTGCAGCGTTTTCTGGCCGAGGCGCCGGCCAACATTCTGGTGAAGTACCGCGACCCCACCAGCCTGGCGCGGCGGATCCGCGACGACCTGCGCCAGTTGCCCGCCAGCCAGTGGCCGGATGCCGAGGCACTGGCCCAGCAGCTGTGCCTGTCGGCCTCCACCCTGCGTCGACGCCTGGCCGAGCAGGGCCAGACCTACCAGGCCCTCAAGGACAGCGTGCGCCGCGAGCTGGCCATCGGCTGGCTGGCCGATGCGCAGGTCAGCTACGTGGAGATCGCCGAACGCCTGGGGTTTGCCGACACCAGTTCGTTCTACAAGGCCTTTCGCAAGTGGTCGGGGTGCAACCCCGGGCATTACCGCAGCCTCGTGCTGGGTTCGGGCTGAGGCCGCGAGGCAAGCCTTCCCGCTCCCTTGCCGGCGGGGCTGTTCCTAGTCTGGGTGCCCACCCCTTGATGGAGCAGGCGCCATGAGCCCGACCTCGAGCACCCGCAAAACCACCGGCACCACAGACGATCCCACCATTCTCGATCAATTCATCGCCGAACGCCTGCCGGGTTGGCTGCGCACGGCATCCAGGGAACAGGCGCGCGCAGTGAGCGCTGCATTGATCCGGCATCAGGCGTCGCTTGAAGCGTTGACCGAGTTGTTCCAGCTCCTGCAGTCGCCCGACGTGTTCGCTGCGCCCCTGCTGGACAAGGCCTTGCGCGACACCCTGGGGCTGCAACTGGACACGCGTGCGGCGCACTGGAAGGAAGTGCGCCTGCGTCAGTACCGCCCGGGGCTTTCGGTCACGCCCATGCCTTATCTGGAGGCGATCGAGATCCAGAGCCCGCTGTTGCAGCGTGCCCTGCAGAACTTCAGCGAGACTGCCGGCGGCTACTGGGGATTCTTTCGCGGCACGGCGATCGTGTCTGCGGGTCAGGCACTGGGCGTCGCGCCCGAGCGGTTTGCCGGCCTGTGCCGCACGCTGGACCTGGGCCAGAAGTATCAGGCTCATCTGGACAGTGTGCTCGACCCGCCGGATGACGCACTCAAGCGCCAGCGCCATGCGCTGCTGGCCCGCGAACAGCGCGATCAGCTGGATGTGGCCGCCCAGGTCGGCTACCTGAAAAAGGACATCGACGAGGTGGCCTACCGCATGCTGCGCCAGGTGGTCGACGGGGCGAGCCAGGTGACTTACGCCGAGCACCCGGTAAGGGTGCGCAGCATCGAGGTGCTGGGGCAGCAGGTACAGGGCGCGGTCGCCTTTCTGGCCCGTGGCGAACCCCTGGAGGGGGCGATACGCTGGACCGAGGCCGGCCTGGTGCGCCAGGTGGTGGTGTTTCTGCCTGGCGATCCGCAGCGCCCGCTGCGTCAGTATCCGACCTGGTATGCCTGTGCAACCGATCTGGGCCTGGCCTTGAAATCGGCTGATTACCTGAGCTACTTCCAGAGCCTGATCAGCCTGCAGGAGCGTGCAGCTTTCGGCGCGGCGTGGCAGGCGCAGCGAGACGCGGCGCGCCCGGACCTGGAACTGCTCGATTACCCACTGGCCGGAGAGTTGTTCGCCAGCCTTGCGCAATGGCGTATCGCCCGGCTCAAGGCCGACGCAGCGGTGCTTGCCGTGCCTACGGCCAGGGTCGACGATGCGCTGGCCGAAGCACGTCGCGAGGCCTACCTGGCCGCAGGTGAAACCCTGCTCGGCATAGCGGCCTCGTTCGTCCCCGGGGTTGGCCAGATCATGCTGCTCAGTAGCGTCGGGCAGTTGCTGGGCGAGGTCTATGAGGGCGCCGTCGACTGGAGCAAGGGCCAGCGCAAGGAGGCCCTGGCGCATCTGACCGGCGTGGCCGAAAACGTGCTGGCCAGCGTTGCAACAGGGGCGGGTGTGGCGGGCCTGGTGGCGGTGGCCAAACGGTCGGCCTTCGTCGACGGCCTCATGCCGATAGTGCGCAGCACGGACCAATACAGGCTGTGGAACGAAGACCTGGCAAGCTACCGTCATGCCCACCCTTTGCCTGAAACCCTGGTGCCGCGCAGCGATGGCTTGTATGAGGATGCAGGCGCGCTGTGGCTCAGGCATGAAGGGCAGACCTATCAGGTTCAGCAGCGCAATGGGCGCTGGGTTATGGTGCACCCGCAGCGTGCCGAAGCCTACTCGCCCGGCCTGGAAACCAATGGCGAAGGCGCCTGGCGCCTGCCTGGCGAGCATGCGCTGCAGTGGGCGGGCAATGCCCTGCTGATGCGGCGCCTGGGCCCGCTGGCCGAAGGGCTGAGCGATGCGCAGATCGACCAGGTCATGGTCATTGCCGGTATGGACGAGGCGCGCCTGCGCGGCCTGCACGTGGAGAACCGGGGCATGCCGGTTCGCCTGCGCGATACCCTGGTCCGCTTCGGTATCGATACGCGCATCTCGACATTCTTCGAGCGTCTGCACCGGCAAACCGATGCCCAGGGCCTGGACCCTGTGCTCCATGCCTTCTGCAGGGAGCATCTGCAGGGTGTCGAAGACGCGGGGCAGGACTCGGAGCTCGATCACATCTGGGAGCAGATGCCGCGCTTGCGCTTCGAACTGTTCGAGCACCTTGAGGCGGCCACGCTGACCGCTGCCGATAGCCGTGTGAGCCTGTTGCAACGTGACTTCCCCGGGCTGGCGCGACGCTATGCCCAAGCGCTGGCAGAGCAGGCCGATGCCACGCAGCGCCAGATGATGGATCAGACTCGCCGCATTCCCCTGGCGGTCGCCGAGCAGGCACGCCACACCTTGCGTGAGGCGCGATTGAGCAGGGCGCTGGAGGGGTTGTGCCTGCAGAACGTGCACAGTGACGACAGCGTGGGCCTGGCCTTCGGCTTGCTGCGACGCATGCCGGCCTGGCCCGACGGGCTGAACCTGGAGCTGCGCGAAGGTTCGTCCAGCGGGCGGGTGATCGAGCGCCAGTTGTCACTCAGCGATACCCGCCAGACCCGCGTGCTGGTGCGTCGCGACGGGCAGTTTTCGGTGTACGACACTGAAGGCTACGAGCTCGACGACGAGATCCCGGCGCCCCAGGGGATGTTCGAGGCGATTGCCTGCTGCCTGACGCGCGAGCAGCGTCGCGCCCTGGGCTGGACGCGTCATGACAGCGCGGCACAAATGCGCGAGGCCCTGGCTGCGCGGGCCCTGGCCAATCCCTCCGAGGCCGCGCAACTGATCGGGCAGGCGCGCTCGGCCGGGCGCTTCAGCCCGCCCCAACGCTTGCCCGACGGTCGCATCGGGTATCCGCTCAGTGGCCGGGGCAGTGCGACACAACGGTCCCTGGTCAGTGTGGTGCGTGTGCTGTTCCCGGGCTATGACCAACTCCAGATCGATGTGCTTCTGACCGAACTGCAGGGGGGCTCGGTTGAACCGATGACGGCACTGATGCGCCTGCTGGACCAGTACCAGCGCCTCGATGCGAGCCTACAGCTGTGGTGTCGGGAGGTCTTTGGCCAGTCCCGCGAGTGGCGACGCCTGGTGGCCGATGAGCTGCGCCGGTGCTGGCGACGACAGACCGATCGCGTGACCAATGGGGGTGGCACGCTGATCGGCTATCGCCTGAACCTGGTGGCGATGCCGGTGGGGCATCTGCCGCCGCTGGGGGCCGGTATCGATTTTTCCCACGTGATAGACCTGAGCCTGGTGGGCATGGGCCTGACCGAGCTGTCGAACAGCTTCCTGCAACGCTTTGTCGGCGTGCGCTGGCTCAACCTGGCCAACAACCGCTTCGGGCGCATACCGCCTGCCTTGAACGGCATGAACTGGTTGCGTGAGGTGAACCTGAACCTCAACCAGATCAACCTGCGCAACACCGGGGTCAATACCCTTGCGTCCCTGCATCGGCTTGAAGTGCTGAACCTGGACAACAATCCCATCGAGATCCTGCCGAACATGGCCGGCATGTACAACTTGCGCCACGTGTGGTTGCGCAGTACGCGCCTGCAGCTGTTCCCGACCGGGTTGCTCGAATGCCCGTTTCTGGATGTGGTCGACTTGCGCGACAACCTCATCACCCAGTTGCCGGAGACGTTCTTCGTGCCCGAGTCGCTGAACATCTACCTGCTCCAGCGTAACCCCCTGCCGCAAGCCACCTGGGACCGCATCAACGATCTGCAGCAGTTGCTGCCCGTGGTGGAGGCTGCGGCCGGTGTCATGGTACGTGCTGAAACGACTGCGCAAGCCCGCGCACTATGGCTGGAGCTGGCGAACGAGGCGCAGCTGGATGTGCGCAGCCGTTACTGGGACAGCCTGATTGCAGAGCCTGGCGCCGCAGACTTCTTCCAGTTGCTGACCGAACTGACCGGGTCGGCGGATTTCCAGCATACCCGGGCCGAACTGGACCAGCGCGTGTGGCGCATGCTCGAGGCGATGGCGCAGCACACGGCGCTGCGCGAGGAACTGTTCGAGCTGGCGGCCAGCCCGACCACGTGCGTGGACAGCGTGTCGTCCACCTACAGTGCGCTCGAAGTGCGGTATTTGCTGTTTCAGACCGTGCGCGCGGACAGCCCGAACGAGCAGCAGGGCGAAGCGTTGCTCGCCTTTGCGCGGCGTCTGTTTCGTCTTGAACAGGTCGAACAGTTCGCGCGTGCCGACATCCAGGCCAGGACGCAGGAGGCGCGTGGGGTGGACGAGGTCGAGGTGAGCCTGGCCTATCGCACCCGTCTGGCCGCTGCACTGGACCTGCCCGGGCAACCGCGCAACATGCAGTTCGCCGAAGTGGCCGCCGTGGCACCGGCACAGATACACGAGGCCCAGCGGGTCGTGCTGGCTGCCGAGCAGACCGACCAGCTGGCAACGTTCATCAGCGGCCGGGATTTCTGGCTGGCCTACCTGCGCCAGGCTCACGAAGGCGAGTTCGAGCAGGTCGAACAACCGTTCTGGGATCGACTCGAGGTGCTGGCCGCGCAACAGGGCACGCTGCAGGAAGGGGTGTACCTGACGCGAATGAACGCATTGCGCAGCGAACGCGAGGCGGCAGTGCAGGCGCTGGCATTGCGCCTGACCCAGGCGGCGCTGGAGGCTGCCGCGCCGCCTGCGGGCTAGCGCTGGGGGCTGTGCAGGCAGTGGCCAAACCAGTCATCCAGATTGACAGCTTTGGCCATTGTCGCTGCGCGCTGGTGGCGCGACTATCGTCAGATCATTCGTTCTATTCCAACAATAAGAAACGAGGAGTCTGGCAATGCGTGATTACCACGACGCGCAGCGTGCTTTCGATTACCTGCACACTGCCGATGCCGTGCTGGCGGGCAACCTGGGTGCGCTCAACGCCTGCGTCGAGTGTTGCGACCGGCACGCCGCCGAGGGCGGCGTGGCCTTGTACTGGGAGCGCCACGACGGGGCCTGCGCGCAGTACACCTTTGCCGACCTGCAGCAGCGCGCCGCACGCCTGGCCAATGTGCTCAAGGCGCAAGGCGTGGGGCCGGGCGACCGGGTGGCGGGGCTGCTGCCGCGCACCGTCGAGCTGCTGGTCACGGTGCTCGCCACCTGGCGACTGGGGGCGGTCTACCAGCCCCTGTTCACTGCCTTCGGGCCCAAGGCCATCGAGCACCGCCTGCACAGTTCCGGCGCCCGCGTGGTGGTCACCGACCGCACCAACCGCCCGAAGCTCGACGAGGTCGAGGGCTGTGCGCGGATCATTACCGTCGATGCCCAGGCCGGCAGCGGCGACCTGGATTTTCACACTGCCCTCGACGCTGCCAGCGCCGACTGCGCGCCTGTGCTGTTGTCCGGGGAGGCCCCCTTCCTGCTGATGTTCACCTCCGGCACCACCGGCCCGGCCAAGCCGCTGGAGGTGCCGTTGCGGGCCATCGTGGCGTTTCAGGGCTACATGCGCGACGCCATCGACCTGCGCCCCGAAGACAACTTCTGGAACCTGGCCGACCCCGGCTGGGCCTACGGCCTGTACTACGCCGTCACCGGGCCGCTGGCGCTGGGCCAGGCCACCACCTTCTTCGACGGCCCGTTCAGTGTCGAAAGTACCTGCCGGGTGATCGACAAGTACGCCATCACCAACCTGGCCGGGTCGCCCACGGCCTATCGCATGCTGATCGCTGCCGGCCAGGCCTTCGCCGAGCCGATCAAGGGCCGCCTGCGGGTGGTCAGCAGCGCCGGCGAACCGCTCAACCCGGAGGTGATCCGCTGGTTCGCCGAACACCTGCAGGTGCTCATCCACGATCACTATGGCCAGACCGAACTGGGCATGGTGCTGTGCAACCACCACGGCCTGCGTCACCCGGTGCACCTGGGCTCGGCCGGCTTTGCCATCCCGGGTCATCGCATCGTTGTGCTTGATGAACAGCAGCACGAACTGCCGCCCGGCCAGCCCGGCATCCTCGCGGTGGACCGCGAGCAGTCACCGCTGTGCTGGTTCGGTGGCTACCACGGGGTCCAGACCAAGGCCTTCGTCGGCAAGTACTACCTCAGCGGCGACACGGTGGAGCTGAACCAAGACGGCAGCATCAGCTTTGTCGGGCGCAGCGACGACGTGATCACCACCTCCGGGTATCGGGTCGGGCCGTTCGATGTGGAAAGCGCGCTGATCGAGCACCCGGCGGTGATCGAGGCCGCCGTGGTCGGCAAGCCGGACCCGGAGCGCACCGAACTGATCAAGGCGTTCGTGGTGCTGGCCAGCGGCGTGGAGGGCACGCCGGAGCTGGCCGAAAACCTGCGCCAGCATGTGCGCCAGCGCCTTTATGCACATGCCTACCCGCGCGAAATCGAATTTGTCGGCGAGCTGCCCAAGACCCCGAGCGGCAAGCTGCAGCGTTTCATCCTGCGCAATCAGGAAATAGCCAAACAACACACCGCGCCGGCGCCCGTCGCCAGCGCCTGAGGACCCCTTATGCAAATTGCCAACAAGAACTTCATCGTCAGCGGCGCCGCCTCCGGGCTGGGCGCCGCCACCGCCGAGATGCTGATCGGCGCCGGTGCCCAGGTGATGCTGGTGGACCTTAACGCCGAGGCCGTTGCAGCCAAGGCGCAAGCCCTGGGTGACAAGGCCCGTTTCGCCGTGGCCGACATCAGTCAGGAGGCCCCGGCCAAGGCCGCCGTGGACGCGGCCGTCAGCGCCTTTGGCAGCCTCCACGGGCTGGTCAACTGTGCCGGCATCGTCGGCGCCGAGAAGGTCCTGGGCAGGCAGGGGCCGCACGGCCTGGACAGCTTCAGCCGGGTGATCAACGTCAACCTGATCGGCAGCTTCAACCTGCTGCGCCTGGTGGCAGCGGCCATGGCCGAAGGCGGTGCCGACGCCGACGGCGAGCGCGGGGTGATCATCAATACCGCCTCCATCGCCGCCTATGACGGGCAGATCGGCCAGGCGGCCTACGCTGCCTCCAAGGGCGCGATTGCCAGCCTGACCCTGCCGGCCGCCCGCGAACTGGCGCGCTTCGGTATCCGCGTGATGACCATCGCGCCGGGCATCTTCGAAACCCCGATGATGGCCGGCATGACCCAGGAAGTACGCGACTCGCTGGCGGCCGGCGTGCCGTTCCCGCCGCGTCTGGGCCGCCCGCAGGAGTACGCGGCGCTGGCGCGTCACATCATTGAAAACAGCATGCTCAACGGCGAGGTGATCCGCCTCGACGGTGCCTTGCGCATGGCTGCCAAGTAATTCAGGAGAACCGCATGAGCATGTCCCATGATCCCATCGTAATCGTCAGCGCCGTGCGCACGCCCATGGGCGGCCTGCAGGGCGATCTCAAAAGCCTGACTGCACCGCAACTGGGCGCTGCCGCCATTCGCGCAGCCGTCGAGCGTGCGGGCGTGGCTGCCGACAGCGTCGACCAGGTGCTGTTCGGCTGCGTGCTGCCGGCCGGTCTCGGCCAGGCCCCGGCACGCCAGGCGGCCCTGGGGGCCGGCCTGGACAAGGGCACCACCTGCACCACCCTGAACAAGATGTGCGGCTCGGGCATGCAAGCCGCGATCATGGCCCATGACCTGCTGCTGGCCGGTACCGCCGAGGTGGTGGTGGCCGGCGGCATGGAGAGCATGTCCAACGCCCCGTACCTGCTGGACAAGGCGCGCAGCGGCTACCGCATGGGCCACGGCAAGGTCATCGACCACATGTTTTTCGACGGTCTGGAAGATGCCTACGACAAGGGTCGCCTGATGGGCACCTTTGCCGAGGACTGCGCCCAGGCCCAGGGCTTCAGCCGCCAGGCTCAGGACGACTTTGCGATTGCCTCGCTGACCCGTGCGCAACAGGCGATCGAGAACGGCAGCTTTGCCGCCGAGATCGTGCCGGTGGAGGTGACCGAGGGCAGGCAGACCCGCCTGGTCAGCCACGACGAACAGCCGCCCAAGGCCCGCCTGGACAAGATCGCGCAGCTCAGGCCGGCGTTTCGCGAAGGCGGTACGGTCACGGCAGCCAACTCCAGCTCGATTTCCGACGGTGCGGCGGCGCTGGTGCTGATGCGCAGGTCCCAGGCCGAGCAGCGCGGCCTCAAGCCACTGGCGGTGATCCACGGGCATGCGGCGTTCGCCGACGAGCCTGCACTGTTCCCCACCGCGCCGATCGGCGCCATCGATGCGCTGCTCAAGCGCACCGGCTGGAGCCTGGCCGAGGTCGACCTGTTCGAAATCAACGAGGCGTTCGCGGTGGTCACCCTGGCGGCGATGAAGCAGCTGGACCTGCCTCACGACAAGGTCAACATCCACGGCGGCGCCTGCGCCCTGGGCCACCCCATCGGTGCATCGGGCGCACGTATTCTGGTGACCCTGCTTGCCGCGCTGCGCCAGAAGGGCCTGCGCCGCGGCATCGCGGCCATCTGCATCGGCGGTGGCGAAGCCACGGCCATGGCTGTCGAGTGTCTGGACTGAGGTGCGCCATGCTAGTCAACGATGAACAACAGCAGATCAGCGACGCCGTTCGCCAGTTTGCCCAGGAGCGCCTGCGGCCGTTTGCCGAGCAGTGGGACCGCGAGCACCGTTTCCCACGGGAGGCTATCGAGCAGATGGCCGAGCTGGGCCTGTTCGGCATGCTGGTGCCGGAGCAGTGGGGCGGCAGCGACACCGGCTATGTCGCCTACGCCATGGCCCTGGAGGAAATCGCCGCCGGCGATGGTGCCTGCTCGACCATCATGAGCGTGCACAACTCGGTGGGCTGCGTGCCGATCCTCAAGTTCGGCAGCGAGCAGCAGAAGCAGCAGTTTCTGACGCCGCTGGCCACGGGCGCGATGCTCGGTGCCTTTGCCCTGACCGAGCCCCAGGCGGGCTCCGATGCCAGCAGCCTGAAAACCCGTGCGCGCCTCGAGGGCGATCACTATGTGCTCAACGGCTGCAAGCAGTTCATCACCTCGGGGCAGAATGCCGGCGTGGTGATCGTGTTCGCGGTGACTGACCCGGCAGCCGGCAAGCGCGGCATCAGTGCCTTTATCGTGCCCACCGACTCGCCTGGCTACCAGGTGGCGCGGGTGGAGGACAAGCTCGGCCAGCATGCCTCCGATACCTGCCAGATCGTCTTCGAGAACGTGCGTGTGCCGCTGGCCAATCGCCTGGGCGAGGAGGGCGAGGGGTACCGGATCGCCCTGGCCAACCTGGAAGGCGGGCGCATCGGTATTGCCGCGCAATCGGTGGGCATGGCGCGGGCCGCGTTCGAGGTGGCACGTGACTATGCGCGCGAACGCGAGAGCTTCGGCAAGCCCCTGATCGAACACCAGGCGGTGGCGTTTCGCCTGGCCGACATGGCCACGCGCATCGCCGTGGCCCGGCAGATGGTGCATCATGCCGCCGCCTTGCGTGATGCCGGGCGCCCGGCGCTGGTGGAGGCCTCGATGGCCAAGCTGTTTGCTTCGGAAATGGCCGAAAAGGTCTGTTCCGATGCCTTGCAGACCCTGGGCGGTTATGGCTATCTGAGCGACTTCCCGCTGGAGCGGATCTACCGTGACGTGCGGGTTTGCCAGATCTACGAAGGCACCAGCGACATTCAGCGCATGGTCATTGCGCGCAATCTTTGAAGGGAGCAGCTTGCATGAGTTTCGAAACCATTCTGTTGGACATCCGTGGCAAGGTCGGCCTGATCACCCTCAACCGCCCCCAGGCGCTCAACGCCCTCAACGCGCAGATCGTGCGCGAGCTGAACCAGGCGCTGGACCAGCTCGAAGCCGACCCGAACATCGGCTGCGTGGTGCTGACCGGTTCGGAGAAAGCCTTCGCCGCCGGTGCCGATATCAAGGAAATGGCCGAGCTGAGCTACCCGCAGATCTACATCGACGACCTGTTCAGCGACAGCGACCGCATCGCCAACCGCCGCAAGCCGATCATCGCCGCGGTGTCCGGCTTCGCCCTGGGCGGTGGCTGCGAGCTGGCACTGATGTGCGACTTCATCCTGGCCGCCGACAATGCCAAGTTCGGCCAGCCTGAAATCAACCTGGGCGTATTGCCGGGCATGGGCGGCACCCAGCGCCTGACCCGCGCGGTGGGCAAGGCCAAGGCCATGGAGCTGTGCCTGAGCGGGCGCATGATGGGGGCCGAGGAGGCCGAGCGTGCCGGCGTGGTGGCGCGTATCGTGCCCAAGGAGCAGCTGCTCGAGGAGGCCCTCAAGGTGGCGGCACAGATCGCCAGCAAGTCGGTGCCGGTGGCGATGATGGTCAAGGAGAGCATCAACCGTGCTTTCGAGGTGAGCCTGTCCGAAGGCGTGCGCTTCGAGCGCCGGGTGTTCCATGCCGCGTTTGCCACCGAAGACCAGAAGGAAGGCATGGCGGCGTTCATCGCCAAGCGCGAGGCCCAGTTCAAGGACCGCTGAGCAACATCTACTACCCGCCCGGCAGGGCGTGACGCTGTACTGCGGCTTCTTTACTCACAAGGAAGTCGCATCATGGATGCAGCAGATACGCTTTTCGGGCAGTTGGCCACACACGCTTCGCTGTGCGGCCCCATCGGCCGCCAGATGGTCACCCGGCCCTCGTTGCACGCCGTGGCTGCGCAGGTGTGCGCGCAGCAATGGCAGGTGCGCGGGATCAAGGGCCCGGCGCCATCGGCCTTGACCCTGGTCAGGGGGCGGCCGGGGCAGGGCGCGCGGCTCGATTCGCTGGCCGATGCCCTGATACGGCGCTATTGCGAACGCACCTGCCTCAACCTGGCCAGCGGGCTGGACTACCTCACCCTGCAGCGCGGCGCCGAGTATCCGCAGGCCGCCGATGTCGACCTGCACGCGGTCGAAACCCTGCTCAATGAATGCGGGCCGTTGCTGCTCGATGAATACAAGCGTGTGCTCAGCCGTTACTGGGGCCAGGCCGAGCCGGGCCAGACCGCGCGCTGGGACTGGCTGGCCGATTACCTCAAAAGCCGTTTTTCCAGCGCCTGCGAACTGGCCCGAGGGGCTGGCGTGCTGGACGGGCTGGAGCTGGCCACGGCGACGATGGTCGGCATCTATCCACGGGCGACGCAGCGCGCGCAGTTCGGCAACGGCGCGGATGTACGCGTGTCGCTGCTGTGCCTGGATGCCGAACCCGGTGGCGGGCTGGACCCTGAACTGGCCAGCGCGGTGCTGATCGAGCGCCAGGTGCTCGGCCAGTTGCGCACTGTCGTGGTGCTCTACACCCTGGCGGGTGGGCTGTATCGCTTCGATTCGCGCCAGGCACTGCTGGAGGCATTGGCCAGGGGCTGGGGCGCGCAGGCTTCGGGCACCTTCAAGCTCAACCTGTACCAGACCGAACTGTCGATTTTCCAGGCCCAGGCGCGGTTGTTGTTCGAACAGCAATTGCGCCTGATCGATGCCATCGCCGCAGCACCTCTCGATTCGCAGGTCGACCCGGTGCAGACGCTGGTCGCGCGCCTGGACGAAGCCACCTCGCTGGTGCAGGTATGCGATGTGAGCGAGCGCCAGACCCTGGCCAGCCTGCGCGGGCTGTTGCCGACGTGGTTGCGCGACGCTGACGAGGCGCCGCGCCTGCAGTACACCGAGATGCTGGTGCGCCTGGCGCGGGCGCAGCAGCGCAGTGGCGGGCAGTCGTTCCTGCATGACCTGCCCGGCATGCCGGAGTACGCCTGGGCCCAGTGGCAGGCGGCGGTGCGTGCCGGGCACCCGGGCTTCACCCGTGCCGAGCTGGAGGATGTCGAGCTGGTCAACCGCCAGGTGATTGCCGGCGCCGGCGGCAGTGGGGGGGATTTTGCCCCGGCGGGCAGCATTCGCGAGGTGACGCTGAACCTGGCCCAACTGGCGGTGGGCAACCTGGGGCTGCTCAGGGCAGGCAGCGTCACCTTGCGCAGCCGCAGCGGCGCAGTGCTGCCGACATGGCTGGATCTTGCATTCATCAAGGCCCAGGTCACCCGCCTGGACGTGGGCCAGACCTACCCGGACCTGTTGCAGCACAGCCTGCTGGATGACCCTGTGCAGTCGGCCAGTCGCCAGCAGCTGTTCGTCGATCAGTTGCGCGAACAACTGCCGATGCTGGTGCTGGAGTATTGCCTGCGTCAACGCGAAGGGGTCAGTGCACTGAGTGCCCGGCGGGTCACGGCACTGTGCCGTGGCGAGGAAACCGACGCGGTGCTGCGTCCGTTGGGCCTGTTGCGCGAGGCGGGTGCACACCCCGATGTCGCGCTCAATGCGTACCTGGTCGAGGGTCGCGACCCGCGCCAGGGGCCGTGCCTGCTGTATCGCCCACTGCACCGCGAGCCGCTGCAGGAGTTCAGCTCGCGCCAGGCCCTGTTCGAGCGGTTGTGCGAGCCCGGCGCGCTGCACGACGATCTGCTGGCGCGGCTGCCTGCCAAGGCACAGCCGGTGTACGCGCGTGGCGGGCTGGAGCAGCCGCATACGGTGCGCTTTCTGCCCGGCTCGGACTTCGCTCCCCTTCAGGTGCCGGCCCCGGCGTCGTTCAGCGACGCGCTGATCGACGGCGACCCGCTGGTGCATCTGTACCGTAGCTGCGCCCAGGAACTGGTGGCCCGCGCCCGGGCCGGCTCGCAGTCATCCAGCGAACAGCGCTGGGCGGCCTATGCCGAACTGGGCTGGCTGATGTTCAACACGCTGTTGCCACTGTGCAATGGCCCGGTTGCGGTGGCCGGCTGGCTGGTGCAACTGACGGCGGGCCTGCGCGATACCTTGCAGCAACACCAGAGCGAGGGTGACGGGCAGCTGGCGGGATGGTTGTTCAACCTGGCGCTGACGTTGCTGGCGAGCAGGACCGACACCACCCGGCTCAAGCTCTCAACCCCTGCGCAGAGGGGCGAGTCGCCGCTGGCCCAGGTGCTGGAGCCCGAGTTCGGCCATGCCCTCGCTTCGCCCTCGGGCCAGGCGTTGGACAGCCTGGATTTCAGCTGGGCAGCGGCGGCGGACCGACTGAGCGGCGAACAGCGCGCGCGGCTGGTGCCCCTGCAGCGCGTGCAGGGCCGCGAGGGGCTGGGGGCACCGATCAGCCACGGGCCCTGGCAGGGGTTGTACCTGCATGAGGACCGTCTGTGGGTGGGTGTCAGCGGGCAGGTCTACCCCGTGGTGGAGGAGGATGCCGGCCTGCGAATCCGCGACGCGCAACAGCCTCCCGGGCCCTGGCTGCGGCACGCCGCCGATGGCAGCTGGCAATTCGACCTGGGCTTGCGCTTGCGTGGCGGCATGCCGCTGAATCGGCGCATCCAGCAGTTGCGCCTGGCCAACCAGGCTCGCGTGGAGGTTCTGCAGAAGGAACTGGACGACTACCAGCCGGTGCGCCAGGCCAGCGCCTTGCAGCTCAAGCGCGATCTGGACGAGGTGGTGAAACAGGAGCCGCAGCCCTCGGCCGAGCGATTGCGCCGCTATGTGGATGATCTGCGACGGCACGGGCAGGGGCTGGCCAAGGCGCGGGAAAGCCATGCGCAACTGAACCAGCTTAAAACCCTGGCAAACTTTCGCGCCCAGCAGGGCAACTACCTGTTCGAGGAGTCCAGCATTACCGTGCAGTTGCTGTACGCCTTGCGAAGCCTGTTCATGCATAACAAGGACGGCATAAACAACCTTCGCGGCGGCCAGGGTCAGGACCGTCTGCGCGAACTGGTGCTGGAAGGCACTTCGCCCACCTATCGGCAACTGGTGGTGCTGCTCGAAGGGGCCAAGACCCTGACCGAGCAGATCATCGACTGCTATCAGGCCCTCGATCGCCTGACCGGGCAGCTGCGCCAGATCCTGCCCGGCGGCCCGGCCCAGGCAAGCAGGATCGAGGCGATGCGCGGTGAAGAGCTGTCAGTCCAGGCCTGGCGTTCGTCCCAGATCAACATGCTGGGGGTGTTGGTGCTGCAGGCAGACCGCGGGCACGCCGGAGGCGAGGGTATCTACGAGACGGTGTTGTCTGCCCGATTGGGCTTGCAACTGGAGCTCGAGATGGGCGGGGCGTTCACCGATCAGGAACGGGTGCAGATGCTCGACAGCAGTGTGCGCCACTATGCCAGTGCACTGCAGGGCACCCAGCTGTACAAGGCCTCCAGCGCGGTTTTGCAGGGGGCGGCACAGGTGGAAGAGTACCAGCAGGTGCTGCTGGCCCTGCATGATGCTGCCCAGAAGCGACTGGCCGGGCTGATTCGCGACCTGCCACGCCAACCTTCGGCGCCACCGGCCTCAGGCAGCCGCTCGCGCACGTTGATACGCACCCGCAACCGCGGCGTGGTGGTGGGCCAGCAGCGTCGGCTGGCAGGGGCCGACAGCGACGTGGTGGTGGTGATCGACCCGGTGGAACAGCGCGAGCTGGCCCGCTACGAGGAAACCGCCGAGGCCGGTATCTGGCAGCCGGTGGAGCGCCCCCGCCCAGCACCTGCGCGCGCCACCCAGGCACAGTTGCCGGGCTTGCTGGAGCGCTCCACGCGGTTGCTGAACGACTCGGCGCAGCAGCTCAGGCGCGCCGTCGCCCAGGTCAGGACCGCCATGCTTCCGGTGGAGATGGAAGAAATCCTGACGCACCAGGCGCGCCCGCTTGACGAGCTGGCCCGGCAGATCGAACAGGCATTGACTGCCGGCAACGACACCGACCGGTCTGCTGCCGGCCAGGATGCGGCGCTGCAAGCCAAGGCCCTGCTCGAGCAGGCCAAGCACCTGCGTGATGAAGGGCGGCGTCTGCGTGTGCAGATGACCCTGGCACAGTTGCCGACGGTCAGTCGGGTGGCCTACCTCAAGGCCCAGGGCGAGGTCAGCCTGCACAGGCTCCAGCCGCGCAAGCCCACGCGAAAACGCAAGGGTCATGCCCAGGATTTCCTTCAGGAGTACGAAATCCACGACAAGGCGGGGCAGTTGCTGTGGGTGGCGCACTTTCATTACGCGACCCTGGACGCAGAGCCTGGGCTGTACACCGCGGCGCATCTGAAAACCGCCGCACAGCGGTTCGAGGGGGGGCAGTACCAGTTGCCGGCAGACGCCGACAATGAGCGCGTGATCCAGATCTACCGCAGCCAGATCGACAGCCGCTCGGCCCGGGCGCTGTTCCTGGACCTGTAGCGGCGCCCGCACCTACTACCAAATGACGAGTTGTCCTCTGCCAAAGGGCGATTCGTCAGCCGCCCCGGGCTGCCTAAGATCCGTACACCGCCTGTCGTCATGACAGGCCCGGATCAACAGAGGCCCGAACATGATCTATGCAGCTCCCGGCACCGAAGGCGCCCTTGTCAACTTCAAACCGCGTTACGGCAACTACATCGGCGGCGAGTTCGTTGCCCCGCTGAACGGCCAGTACTTCACCAATAGCTCGCCGGTGAACGCCCAGGTCATCGCCGAATTTCCACGTTCCAGCGCCGAAGACGTCGAGCGCGCCCTGGACGCCGCCCACGCCGCTGCCGATGCCTGGGGCCGTACCAGCGTGCAGGACCGCTCGCGCATCCTGCTCAAGATTGCCGACCGTATCGAGCAGAACCTCGAAGTGCTGGCCATTGCCGAAACCTGGGACAACGGCAAGGCCATTCGCGAAACCCTGAATGCCGACGTGCCGCTGGCGGCCGACCATTTCCGTTACTTCGCCGGTTGCATCCGTGCCCAGGAAGGCAGCGCCGCCGAGATCAACGAAAACACCGCCGCCTACCACTTCCATGAACCGCTGGGCGTGGTCGGGCAGATCATTCCATGGAACTTCCCGCTGCTGATGGCCGCCTGGAAGCTCGCCCCGGCCCTGGCCGCCGGCAACTGCGTGGTGCTCAAGCCGGCTGAACAGACCCCACTGTCGATCACCGTGTTCGCCGAGCTGGTGGGCGACCTGCTGCCGCCGGGCGTGCTCAACATCGTGCAGGGCTTCGGGCGCGAGGCCGGTGAAGCGCTGGCCACCAGCAAGCGCATCGCCAAGATCGCCTTCACCGGTTCCACCCCGGTGGGCTCGCACATCATGAAGTGCGCTGCCGAGAACATCATCCCCAGCACCGTGGAACTGGGCGGCAAGTCGCCGAACATCTTCTTCGAAGACATCATGCAGGCCGAGCCGAGTTTCATCGAGAAAGCCGCCGAAGGTCTGGTGCTGGCGTTCTTCAACCAGGGCGAAGTGTGCACCTGCCCATCGCGTGCGGTGATACAGGAATCGATCTACGAGCCGTTCATGGCCGTGGTGATGAAGAAGATCGCCCAGATCAAGCGTGGCAACCCGCTGGACACCGAAACCATGGTTGGTGCCCAGGCGTCCGAGCAGCAGTACGACAAGATCCTCTCGTACCTGGACATCGCCCGCGAAGAGGGCGCGCAGGTACTGACCGGTGGCGCCAGCGAGCGCCTGGCCGGCGACCTGTCGACCGGCTACTACATCCAGCCGACCCTGCTCAAGGGCCACAACAAGATGCGCGTGTTCCAGGAAGAGATCTTCGGCCCGGTGGTGGGCGTGACCACCTTCAAGGACGAGGCCGAGGCCCTGGCAATCGCCAACGACACCGAGTTCGGCCTGGGCGCCGGGCTGTGGACCCGCGACATCAACCGTGCCTACCGCATGGGCCGTGGCATCAAGGCCGGGCGCGTGTGGACCAACTGCTACCACCTGTACCCGGCGCACGCCGCGTTCGGCGGGTACAAGAAGTCCGGCGTGGGTCGTGAAACCCACAAGATGATGCTCGACCACTACCAGCAGACCAAGAACCTGCTGGTGAGCTACGACATCAATCCGCTGGGCTTCTTCTGACGCCCGATGGCTGTGGGAAAATCTGTTCCAAAGTAGCATTCGACCTGCGCCGGCAACGGTGTATTAATAGACGCACCGCAATCCTGTGGTGCCAGAAGAGGATGGACCTATGTGGAAAAAACCCGCGTTCACTGATCTGCGTATCGGCTTTGAAGTGACCATGTACTTCGCCAGCCGTTGATCCCTCTTGCGCCGGTGCCCCAAGGCACCGGCGCTGCCTTGTGCATCCCCCCTATCGTCTGATTGCAAAACCCTCCTGATGCTTTAGGCTGGCGCTACCTTAAAAGAACAAGAAGGCGTCGCATGAGCCCGAACCTGAGCCAGTTGCGTAAATTCGTCTCTCCGGAAATCATCTTCGGTGCCGGCTGTCGGCACCATGTGGCCAATTACGCCAGGACCTTCGGCGCGCGCAAGGTACTGCTGGTCAGTGACCCTGGCGTGATCGCCGCCGGCTGGGTCGGCGACATCGAGGCCAGCCTGCAGGCGCAGGGCATCGATTACTGCCTGTACAGCGACGTGTCGCCCAACCCGCGGGTCGAAGAGGTCATGGCCGGCGCCGAGCGCTATCGCAGCGAACAGTGCGACGTGATCGTGGCCGTTGGCGGCGGCAGCCCGATGGACTGCGCCAAGGGCATCGGCATCGTGGCGGCCCACGGCCGGCACATCCTGGAGTTCGAAGGGGTCGACACCATCCGAGTGCCGAGCCCGCCGCTGATCCTGATCCCGACCACCGCCGGCACCTCGGCCGACGTGTCGCAGTTCGTGATCATCTCCAACCAGCAGGAACGCATGAAGTTCTCCATCGTCAGCAAGGCGGTGGTACCCGATGTGTCGCTGATCGACCCTGAAACCACCCTGAGCATGGACCCGTTCCTCTCGGCCTGTACCGGCATCGACGCGCTGGTGCATGCCATCGAGGCGTTCGTGTCCACCGGTCATGGGCCGCTGACCGACCCCCATGCCCTGGAGGCAATGCGCCTGATCAACGGCAACCTGGTGCAGATGATCGCCAACCCGCAGGACATCGCCCTGCGCGAGAAGATCATGCTCGGCAGCATGCAGGCCGGGCTGGCCTTCTCCAATGCCATCCTCGGGGCGGTGCACGCCATGTCCCACAGCCTGGGCGGGTTTCTCGACCTGCCCCACGGTCTGTGCAATGCGGTGCTGGTCGAGCATGTGGTGGCCTTCAACTACAGCGCCGCCCCCGATCGCTTCAAGTTGATCGCGCAGACCCTGGGTATCGATTGCCGCGGGCTGAACCACAATCAGGTCCGCCAGCGCCTGGTCGAGCACCTGATCGCGCTCAAGCACGCCGTGGGCTTTCACGAAACCCTGGCCTTGCATGGGGTGGGCAGCAGCGACATTCCGTTCCTGTCGCAGCATGCGATGGACGACCCGTGCATCCTCACCAACCCGCGGACTTCGAGCCAGCGTGACGTCGAGGTGGTGTATGGCGAGGCCCTCTGAGCCTGGCGCGAATGCGCTGGCCGGGCTGCTGGGGCTGAGCAACCACACTGTTCGCAAAAGCCACTACCCGGAACTGGCGGCGCGCCTGGACGAGCTGGAAACCGAGCGCAAGCGCTATTCGTGGCTGTTCGAGCATGCGGTGCACGGTATCTTCCAGGCCAGCCTCGACGATGGCCTGCGCGCCGCCAACCCGGCGCTGGCGCGCATGCTGGGGTATGCCGACCCCCAGGCGGTGCTGTTTTCCCGGCGTGACCTGGCCAGCCACCTGTTCGTGGGCGGCCAGGCCGAGTTGCAGGACATTGCCCAGGTGCTGCAGCGCGAGCAGGCCCTGCTGGGTTACGAAACCCAGCTGCGACGCAAGGACGGCAGCAGCATCGATGTGCTGATGAACCTGTTGCTGCGCCCGGATGAGGAGGGCGTGGTCGAGGGGTTCGTCGCCGACATCACCGAGCGCAAGCTGGCGCAGGAGCGTCTGCAGCAACTCAACGACGAGCTGGAGCAGCGCGTGGCCGAGCGTACCCGCCAGCTGATGGAGGCACGCGATGCGGCCCAGGCGGCCAACCGCAGCAAGGACAAGTACCTGGCCGCCGCCAGCCACGACCTGCTGCAACCGCTCAACGCTGCACGCCTGTTGATTTCGACCCTGCGCGAGCGCCAGTTGCCGCAGGCCGAGCAATTGCTGGTGGAGCGCGCGCACCAGGCGCTGGAAGGTGCCGAAGACCTGTTGAGCGATCTGCTGGATATTTCCCGGCTCGACCAGGCGGCAATCAAGCCTGACCTTGACCTGTACCTGTTGGACGATGTGCTGGCGCCGCTGGCCTCGGAGTTCCAGCCGGTGGCGGCTGCCGAGGGCCTGGGCCTGCGTTTGCGCAGCGGGCGCCAGGTGATCCGCACCGATGTGCGGCTGCTGACGCGGATCCTGCGCAACTTCCTCAGCAACGCCTGCCGCTATACCGAACAGGGGCG
The DNA here is from genome assembly GCF_024126555.1 of Pseudomonas sp. VE 267-6A. Classification (NCBI taxonomy): domain Bacteria; kingdom Pseudomonadati; phylum Pseudomonadota; class Gammaproteobacteria; order Pseudomonadales; family Pseudomonadaceae; genus Pseudomonas; species Pseudomonas sp. VE 267-6A. Next base: position 20,490 of record NZ_JAMYBY010000023.1, on the reverse strand, counting down.
CATCCTGCTGGGGGCGCGGCGGCGTGGCGACTGCCTGCGCCTGGAGGTCTGGGATACCGGGCGCGGCATTGCTGCGCAGCGCCTGCAATCGATCTTTCTCGAATTCAACCAGCTCGATGTGGGCCGCGCCGCCGATCGCAAGGGGGTGGGCCTGGGCCTGGCGATCGTCGAGCGCATTGCGCGGATCCTCGATTACCCGGTACGGGTGCGCTCCTGGCCGGGGCGCGGTTCGGTGTTCAGCATCGATGTGCCGCTCTCCACCGAACGTCGTTGCCCGCCGGTGCTGGCGCCAGCACCGCTGCCGAGCGTCGGCGACCCGCTGCCGGGGCGCCGCCTGCTGGTGCTGGACAACGAACTGAGCATCTTGCAGAGCATGGCCGCCCTGCTGGCCCAGTGGGGGTGCGAGGTGCTGACCGCGACCGACCGCGAGACGGCATTTCAGGTGTTGCAGGGGCGCGCGCCGGAACTGGTGCTGGCGGACTTTCACCTGGACCACGGGGTGACCGGCTGCGAAGTGGTGCGCGACCTGCGTGAGCATTTTGCGGTGACCATACCCGCCGTGATGATCACCGCCGATCGCAGCGACCAGAGCCGCCGTGCGATGCAGCGCCTGGGCGCGCCATTGCTCAACAAGCCGGTCAAGCCGGGCAAGCTGCGTGCGGTGCTGAGCCAGCTGCTGGGCGAGGCGGGCGTGCGATAAACAGCGAGACTACCCCCGCGGACGAGTTTTTTTGCTATAAAGGCCGCCCTCAGGGGAGCGTTGACGCTCGTTCGAGGGGCATTTCGGACAAAACCACCTTCATTTGTATTGCCCCTTGCGAAACTCGGCCTTAGACTGCCGCCCCCTGTAAATTGAGTGCCGGATGGTGCTTGAAGAATTGCGCCGCCGGCGAGCTGTTCGCCGGTAGCACCCGATCGCCTAAATGCACGTATTTTTTATAGAGAAATCAATGACAAAGGAAAAGTTGCTGGCCATGCCGGCCGATGACTACATGAACGCTGAGCAGCATGCCTTTTTCACCGAGCTGCTGCAGTCGATGAAAGTGGAGATCCATGAGCGCATCGAGAAAAGTCGTGTAGCCATCGAAAGCCTGGACACCCCTGCTGATCCTGCCGACGCCGCCTCGGTCGAAGAAGAGCGTCACTGGCTGGTCAACACCATCGACCGCGATCAGCGCCTGCTGCCCCAGCTGGAAATTGCCCTGGGCCGCATCAAGGACGACAGCTTCGGCTGGTGTGAAGACAGCGGCGAGCCGATCGGCCTCAAGCGCCTGCTGATCAGCCCCACCACCAAGTACTGCATCGAGGCGCAAGAGCGCCACGAGCAGCTCGACAAGCACCAGCGTCAGGCCTGACGCCCGCTGTCGTACCAGCAAGCCCCGGGTTCACAGCCCGGGGCTTTTGCGTTTCTTTGCCTTGCATCAAGCAGGAGGGTCTTACATCCAACGAAGCATGGATAATGGCCTTGTAGTGGCGTTTAATGGGGACACAATAACGACACTGCGGGAACCATTGTTATGATGCGAGAAGGATCTCTGCCTGGCACGCTGGTGCCGCTGCAAGGTACGTCCACTGGCGCCCGGCGCTGGTCGGGCACGGCGCTGCAAAGCCTGGTGCTGGTGGTGTTGCTCAGTGCCATGGCGTTTGCCGATGTGTCCTTCTACCTGTGTCTGCCATTGGCCTTGCTGGCCCTGTGGCTGCCGTTGATGCGCAAGCGGCCGGCCGAGGTGGTGAGCGAGCAGGACCCGCTGGGCGACCTGACCCGTGACCTGGCCCAGGCCACCAGCCACAACGCGCTGTCTGCCGCTGGCGTTGCCCATGCGGTGCAGCAACTGGCCGACAAGCTGCAATCGCAACTGGTGTCGGCGGCGCAGATCGTCAGCAGTGCCGAAGTCATGATCGGTACCGAGAAAGCCACTTCGCAGCTCAGCCAGCAGGCCCTGGGCGCGGCCCGCGAGGCCCACCACAGCAGTGCTGCCGGCAGAACGGTGCTGGCCGAGTCGATCCAGCGCATGCACCAGCTCAGCGCCCGTGCCAACGACAGCCGCGAACTGATCGAGGCGCTGCACCAGCGCAGCGAAGACATTGCCCGGGTCACCCTGGTGATCCAGACCATCGCCAGCCAGACCAACCTGCTTGCATTGAACGCGGCCATCGAGGCCGCGCGCGCCGGCGAACATGGTCGTGGCTTTGCCGTAGTGGCCGATGAGGTGCGTGGCCTGGCCGGACGTACCGCCAGTGCCACCGAGGAGGTCGGCCTGATGGTGGCCGATATCCAGCAGCGTACCGCCCAGGTGGTGGAGCAGATCCGTGAGTTGTCCGATGACCTGCACCAGGGGGTGGACCAGGTCGAGCACACCGGCGAGCAACTGGACGCCATCGCCGGGCTCGCCGCTGGCGTCGAGCAGCAGATCGATGCGATCGCTGCCGGTACCGAGACCAACCGTACTCAGCTCGACAGCCTGTTCCAGGCCGTGGCGCAGATGCGCAGCGACCTGGTGGTGAGCGATCAGCAGACCCAGCGCCTGGCCCAGGCAGCCGTGCAGATGGAAGGTCAGGCCGAGCGTATCAGCGAGCGACTGGCCGAGGTGGGGCTGGATGACTACCACCAGCGCGTATACGACCTTGCCCGCCAGGGGGCCCAGAAAATCGCCGAACGCTTCGAGGCCGACATTGCCCAGGGGCGCATCAGCGTCGATGCTCTGTTCGATCGCCAGTATCAGCTGCTGCCCGGTACCCGCCCGGCCCGTTACCGCACGCGTTTCGACGACTACACCGACCAGGTACTGCCCGCGATCCAGGAGCCGCTGCTGGCCCAGCATGAAGGCCTGGTGTTCGCCATTGCCTGTACCCAGCAGGGCTATGTGCCGACCCACAACAACGCCTTCAGCCAGCCACTGACCGGTGACGAGGCGACCGATACCGCGCACAACCGCAGCAAGCGCAAGTTCGACGACCGCACCGGTATCCGTTGCGGCAGCCATCAGCAACCGGTGCTGCTGCAGACCTATACCCGTGACACGGGCGAGCTGATGCATGACCTGTCGGTGCCGATCCAGGTACAGGGGCGCCACTGGGGTGGCTTGCGCCTGGGCTATCGACCCCAGCACAGCGTGATTTCCTGAGCCGGATTTGTTGCACTTGATGCAAAACAGCTATGCCGGGGATAGCTTTTTCCCGCAAGGGGCAGGGGTTTATCATCGCCTCATCGTTAGGCTGCTAATTAAATTCCGGAGGGAATCATGCAGTGCAAGGTCGATGTGGCGGTGATGATCGGCAGTGGCGTTCCCATTTCGCTGCGTTCGGTGGGCATGCGCGTGTGCTGGGTGGTGCTGGTCAACGGTGAGCGCAGAGGCACCGCGTTCGCCAGCCGTGACGAGGCACACGCCTGTCGCGCCGCCTGGCTGGCACAGTTCGATGGGCAGGGGCTGGACGCCTGTCAGGCCGGGTAGGCGCGGGGCCTGGCCTCGAGGGTCCTTGCCAGGGCGCAGGCCTCCCCGTGATGTCGGCGAAAGCCTTTCACCCGGCCCGTGGCAGACTCCGTGATATGGAAAAAACCGACGCCAGCCGGCACTACAATGTAGCGCGGCCGGGTTTTGCCGGATGCGCTCCCGATATTTTTTGATACTTCTAGTGTATTGCCCACTCGACGTGTTTCGGTGTTTTCGTGCATATTCGCTTCCCTGTGCAGTGAACATGTTCGTCCAGAGGTCCTTCGTTCTGGGATCTTTCTTTCAGCTATCGCATTTTTTCAGCGAGCACGCTGTCAGAGAAATCGGTTGCACTTTGGGAAATGGCTGTTTGTAGCCGCCGGTTATCAACTGGCAGGGCACGACGTGTTTTCCTTCGCAGCCTGGTGTCTGTGCGTACGAACAACCCTGGCACTGATCCACTAGTCTTTCAGACTTCAAATTGAAAACCGGGACCTTCGCGGCGCAGTGCCGCCTGCGAGGTGGCGGGGTGATGCTGGTTTTGAGGAATTAATCATTGGCAGTCAGTAATCTGGATATGCACGCCCTCTTCGTGTTGGGCGACCTGCGGGCCAAGTTGGTCAAACAGTTTCAATCGCGCTTCGTCTACGTGACCGAACAAAGTGCCGAAGGTATCTACCTTGCCGAGATCGATACCGAAGAGGCCCTGGTGGTCGATGACAAACAGCGGCTTGAACTGAAAGTGGGCGATCACTTTCGGGCGGCGGTATTGCCCAGCCGCGAAGGTGGCAAGTTGGAGATCCGCTTTCGCGACATCAAGCTGACCGTCTATGAACTGGGCGATTATGCGTTCGTGACCGTGCCCGAAGGGCATGGCATCGTGTTCCGCGAGGGGCAGACCGTGGTGATGGTGTTTGCTGCCCACGAGCAGATCAAGGAAGGCCTGACCAAGACCCTGAAGGCTGCCACGGCCAAGGCCGCCAAATGGCGCAAGGGCGAACTGACCTTCAAGGCCAGCGAGTGAGCAGTACCGCTGCGGCGTCGGGGCGTGCGCGCTTCCACGCCGAGCATCAGGCCCGCGCCCAGGCCCAGGCCCTGGAGTGGCTGGCACAACGCGCGGTGCTGCAGGGCGCCTGGTTGAACTGGGTGGCAGGGCAGCTGTATCAGCTGAGCCCGCCGGAATATGCGGCAATGGTGCGCCGCGAGCTGCAGGTGTTGGCAGCTCGATAGGGCCAGGTGTCAGTGCCCGGTATCGCGCCCGCGGCCACTGCTGACCTCTTCGGGCACGTCATCCCCGGCCATCCGCTTGCGAAACAACCCGGCCCGCGCCAGCAGCAGGGTGGTCACCGGCACGGTGATCGACAGAAGGATCGGGATCAGCCAGGCGTGCAGTACGGGCGAGTGCTTGAGGCCCGAAAAGTACAGGATCGAAGCCATGGCCACGCACCAGGTGCCGAAGGTCGACGCCAGGGCGGGCGGGTGCATGCGCTGGAAGAAGGTCTTCAGGCGCAGCAGGCCTACCGCGCCGCTCAGGGCGAACAGGCTGCTGACGACCAGCAGCACAGCCGTGACCACTTCAAGCCAGAACGGCAATTCGACGGTCGAGTTCATTCGATCACCTCGCCACGCAGCAGGAATTTGGCCAGGGCAAACGAGCCGACAAAGCCGAACAGGGCTATCAGCAGCGCACCTTCGAAGTAGGTGTCGCTGGCGTAGCGGATACCCAGCACCAGCATCATCAGCATGGCCAGAATGTACAGGTAGTCCAGCGCCAGTACCCGGTCCTGCGCCGAAGGGCCCTTGAACAGGCGCACCAGGGTCAGGGCCATGGCCAGGGCAAAGATGAACAGGCTGGCGAGAATGGCGTTGGCGAGCAGGCCAGTCATTCGAAAATCTCCATCAGCGGACGTTCGTAGGTGTGCTTGAAGTGGTCGATGAACTGCGTTTCATCGTCCAGATCGAAGACATGCAGCAGCAGGATGCTGCGGTCCAGCGCCAGCTCCGACCAGATGGTGCCGGGAATGACCGTGGTGATCATCGACAGCGCCGCCAGGCCATGGGCATCGCGCAGGTCCAGCGGAATACGGATGAAGCGCGAGCGTGGCGGCCGGCCACCGGCCTGCCATACGCTACGGGCAACCTGCAGGTTGGACATCACCACATCGCCCCCCACTCGCAGAATCAGCCGCACGATGGTGCCCGGCTTGCGTATGCGCACCGGTAGCGGACGCAGCGGCGCCATCAGGATGGGTGCCAGGATTGCCAGCAGTGCGCCAAGCAGCAGGTTGCCGGCGCTCAGCGAGAGGTTGAGCAGCAACCACAACCCCCAGAGCGAAAGCGACAGCAGTGGCGCGGGAAACAGGCGCTTCATGGCTGCACCTGCCCGGCAATCGCCTCGCTGGTGGGGCCGGGCACCGGTCGCGTGCCGAGTACCGCATTGACGTAGCTGGCAGGGTCCTTGAGCCCGGCTGCCGTGTCCTGGGTGTAGCGCAGCAGTGGTTCGGCGCGCACGCTCAGCAGTACGCACAGCCCCAGCAGCAGCACGATGGGAATGCACTCATTGCGCCGTAGCAACGGCGAGGGGCGCTCCTGCGGGGTCCAGAAGCGCTGGATGCCGACACGGGTCAAGGCGATCAGCGATGCCAGGCCCGAGAGCACCAGCAAGGCCACCAGGCCCCAGCCGGCTGCAGACAGCGGCTGGTCGACCGGCACGCCCAGGCCGTTGGGGTTGAACAGGGCACTGATCAGGCTCAGCTTGCCGATGAAGCCGGACAGCGGCGGCATGCCGATGATCAGCAGCGCGCAGGCGATGAAGCTCAGGCCCAGGAATGCCATGGTCCAGGGAATCACCTGGCCGATCACCGCCTTCTGTTCATCGTCCAGGTTGATGCCCTTGGGCGGCTGCAGCGATTCCAGGGGCGAGGGCAGCGCATCGGTGTCGTCTTCCAGCGGGATCTCGTTGGCCGAGCGCGAGCGCTCGATCAGCTCGGCCAGCAGGAACAGCGCGCACAAGGCCAGGGTGGAGCTCACCAGGTAGAACAGGGCGGCGGCGGTCAGCGCCGCCTGGCCGAAGCCGATGGCGGCCAGCAAGGTGCCGGCCGAGACCAGGATGCTCAGGCTGGCCATGCGCTCCAGGCGTTGCGCCGCCAGGATCGACAGCGCCGCGCAGCCCAGGGTGGCCAGGCCACCGATGACCAGCCACTCGCCGCCGAAGAACGCCGAAGCGCCGGCCTGACCGGAGAACAGCAAGGTCCACAGGCGCAGCACGGTATAGGTGCCCACCTTGGTCATGATCGCGAACAGTGCGGCAACCGGGGCGCTGGCCGACGAGTAGGCCGGGACCAGCCAGAAGTTGAGCGGCCAGATACCCGCCTTGGCCAGAAAGGCCGTGGCCAGAATCGCCGCGCCGGCATGCAGCAGGCCGCGGTCGGCCTCGGGCACCAGCGGAATCTTCAGGGCCAGGTCAGCCATGTTCAGGGTACCGGTGACCCCGTAGAGCATCGCAGCCCCCACCAGGAACAGCGAGGAAGCGAGCAGGTTGATGGCAATGTAGTGCAGGCCGGCCTTGACCCGCGCACGACCCGAGCCATGCAGGATCAGGCCGTAGGAGGCGGCCAGCAGCACTTCGAAGAACACGAACAGGTTGAACAGGTCGGCCGTCAGGAAGGCGCCGTACAGGCCCATCAGCTGGATCTGGAACAGGGCGTGGAAGCTGGCGCCTGCGCGGTCCCAGCGCGCGGTGGCGAACACCAGCGCGCTGACCCCGACGATGCCGGTGAGTACCAGCATCAGTGCCGAAAGGCGGTCGAGTACCAGCACGATGCCGAAAGGTGCCTGCCAGTTGCCCGGCAGGTACACGCCGATCGAGCTGGCCTGGCCCTGCTCCTGCACCCACAGCAGCAGGCAGATCGAAATACCCAGCCCGGCCAGGCTGGAGATCAGGTTGATGCGGGCCTTGAGCGGCCGGCGCTTTTCGCCCAGCAGCAGCATCAGTGCGGCGGTCAGCAGCGGCAGCAGAATGGGCGCGACGATCAGTTGGTTCATCACACTCATTCTTTAGGCTCCCGGCCATCCACGTGGTCGGTGCCGGTCAGCCCGCGCGAAGCGAGCAGCACCACCAGGAACAAGGCGGTCATGGCGAAGCTGATGACGATGGCCGTCAGTACCAGTGCCTGGGGCAACGGGTCGGTGTAATGGAGCAGGTCCTGGGGTACGCCGTCCTTGATGATCGGCTCCTTGCCGATGAACAGACTGCCCATGCTGAAGATGAACAGGTTGACGCCGTACGACAGCAGACACAGGCCCATCACCACCTGGAAGGTCCGTGGGCGCAGGATCAGCCACACGCCTGACGCGGCGAGCACACCGATGGCAATTGCAATCACTTCTTCCATCAGGCGGCTCCCGGGTTGACGGTGGGTTTGGGCTGGCTGCTCGGCCGGTGGCTGCGCACCGACTGGTGGGCCAGTGCGGTGAGGATCAGCAGCGTGGACCCGACCACCACGGTAAAGATGCCCGTGTCGAAGAACAGGGCGCTGGCGACATGGATGTCGCCCAGTATCGGCAGGTCAAGGTGCGCGGTATGCGTGGTCAGGAACGGGTAGCCAAGCAGCATCGCCCCGGCCCCGGTGAGGGTTGCCAGCAATAGGCCGGTGCCCATCCAGCGCAGCGGACGCAGGCTCATCTGGGCTTCCACCCACTGGGTGCCGGCGACCATGTACTGCAGGATGAACGCCACCGACATCACCAGGCCGGCGACGAAGCCGCCACCGGGCTGGTTGTGGCCGCGCATGAACAGGTACATCGAGATCACCAGCGCGATAGGCAGCAGCAATCGCACCAGGGCGGCGGGCACCATCATGAAGCCCAGCGCGGTATCGGCGGCCTGACGCGGGTTGACCAGGTCGGTGACCACGTCCGGCGCCAGCAGGCGCTGCTGGGCAGGCAGCTGGATGCTCTCCTTGGGCGGGCGGAAGCGGCGCAGCAGGGCAAACACGCTCAGTGCCACGGCCACCAGTACGGTGATTTCACCCAGGGTATCGAAGCCGCGGAAGTCAACCAGCATCACGTTGACCACGTTGGTGCCGCCACCCTCGGGCAGCGCGCGGCTCAGGTAGAAGGAAGAAATCACGTTGGGTGTCGGGCGGGTCAGCATTGCGTACGACAGCAAGGCCATGCCACCGCCGACCAGCACCGCCAGCAGCAGGTCGCGCAGGCGGCGTGCCACAGCGCGTTCCTTGCTGCCGGGCAGGGGCGAGATGTCTTCGATACGCCGTGGCAGCCAGCGCAGGCCCAGCAGGATCAGCACCGTGGTGACCACTTCGACCACCAGTTGGGTGAGTGCCAGGTCCGGCGCCGAGAACCAGACGAAGGTGATGCAGGTCATCAGGCCGCAGACGCTGACCATGGTCAGGGCCGCCAGCCGGTGGTACTTGGCCTGCCACGCAGCGCCGATGGCACAGATGATCGCGATCAGCCAGAGCATCACGAATACACCTGAGCCCGGGATTTTTGGCCGGTCGCCCCAGCTCAACCCGGTTTGCAGCATGGGCAGCACGCCGGCGAGCAGGGCGATGAGCACCAGCATGAACAGCTGCTTCTGCAGGCGGCGGGTGGTGAACAGGCGCTCGAAGCGGCGCGCCACACGCATCAGCAGCACCTGGCCGTGTTCGAAGAGGCGCTTGCCATTGAACAGCTCGATCAGCGGCGGGTAGAGGAAGCGCCCGCGCTTGAGCTGATTGCGCAGCACCAGGTAGAGCACCACGCCGCCGCACATGGCGATCAGGCTCATGATCAGTGGTGCATTCCAGCCGTGCCAGATGGCCAGGCTGTACTCGGGCAGCGTGCCACCCACCACCGGCAGTGCGGCAGCGGCCAGCAGCGGGCCCACCGACTGCGCAGGGAAGATACCCACCACCAGGCAGGTCAGCACCAGCAACTCGACCGGCGCGCGCATCCAGCGGGGCGGCTCGTGGGGGGTATGGGGCAGGTCGGTGGCCGGCGGGCCGAAAAACACGTCGACGGTGAAGCGCAGCGCATAGGCGACGCTGAAGGTGCCCGCCAGGGTCGCGATGATCGGCAAGGTGGTTTCGACCCAGGCCGTGGAACTGATGAACACGGTTTCGGCGAAGAACATTTCCTTGGACAGAAAGCCGTTCATCAAGGGTACGCCGGCCATCGAGGCACTGGCGACCATGGCCAGGGTGGCGGTGAACGGGATCAGCCGGAACAGCCCGCTGAGCTTGCGGATATCGCGGGTGCCGCTTTCATGGTCGATGATGCCGGCGGCCATGAACAGCGAGGCCTTGAAGGTGGCATGGTTGAGAATGTGGAACACCGCCGCTACCGCTGCCAACGGGCTGTTCAGGCCCAGCAGCAGGGTGATCAGGCCCAGGTGGCTGATGGTCGAGTAGGCCAGCAGGCCCTTGAGGTCGTTCTGGAACATGGCCGCATAGGCGCCCAGCAGCAGGGTGCAGGCCCCTGCGCCGCTGACGATCCAGAACCATTCTTCGCTGCCGGCCAGCGACGGCCATAGCCGGGCCAGCAGGAACACCCCGGCCTTGACCATGGTGGCCGAGTGCAGATAGGCCGAGACCGGCGTGGGCGCGGCCATGGCGTGGGGAAGCCAGAAGTGGAAGGGGAATTGAGCGCTCTTGGTCAGGGCGCCGAGCAGGATAAGGGGAAGCAGAATGGGGTAGAGGGCATGACTGCGAATCAGGTCACCGGCGGCCAGGACCTTGTCCAGGTCATAGCTGCCCACCACATGGCCGAGCAGCAGTACCCCCGCCAGCAGGCACAAGCCACCGGCCCCGGTGACCATCAGCGCCATATAGGCGCCGCGCCGTGCATCGGCACGGTGGTGCCAGTAACCGATCAGCAGGAACGAGAACAGGCTGGTCAGTTCCCAGAAGAACACCATCTGGATCAGGTTGCCAGAGATCACCAGGCCCAGCATGGCACCCATGAACGCCAGGAAAAACGCGAAGAAACGCGGAACCGGGTCCTGGGGTGACATGTAGTAGCGCGCATACAGCGACACCAGGGTGCCGATGCCCAGCACCAGCAGCGAGAACAGCCAGGCGAACCCGTCCATGCGCAGCACGAGATTGAAGCCCAGGCTCGGCAGCCACAGAAATTCTTCACGGATGACGCCGCCATCGGCAATTTGCGGGTACAGGAGTGCGACCTGCACGGTACCGACCAGCGCGACAAGGCCGGCCAGAAGTGATTCGCTGTTACGCGCGTTGTGCGGCAGTACAGCCGCCAGACAGCTGCCAACAAACGGCAGAAGCAGTAGAACTATCAAGGACATAGATTTCTAATCTGCAGAGGTTTGTAAGGGATCATACGTGGCGCCCCGTCGATCACCAACACGCAAGCTGTCGCAGAATCCTACTTTTGCGCCTCATCAACGCGTTTTTTTATAACAGTTTTTTACAAGAATTGTGCCGCTATTGCAGATTACCGGTCCGTTTGTTGCACCTGTTGATCGTCATCACTGGCGCCGAGGGGCTCGCCACGGCGTTTGATCTTCAGTTCGCTGACCACCACCGCGATCACGATCAGTAGCCCGCCGAGCAGTGCGATGCCCGGCAGACGCTCGCCCGCCAGGCGGCCGACGATACCGGCCCATACCGGCTCTGCAGCGTAGATCAGCGTAGCCCGGGTGGGCGAGACTGATTGCTGGGCCCAGTTCATTGCCACCTGGATCACCGCACTCATGGCGCCCAGGCCGACGGCACTGCCCAGCAGCAGCCAGGAAAAGTCCGGCAGGGCTTCCCGGGTGGGCACCACCATCATGAACGACAGCGCCGACGCGGTAGCCAGTTGCACCACGGTCACGCGGCGCACGTCCACCTTGCCGGCATAGTTGCTGATCAGAATGATCTCGGCTGCGATCGCCACGGCGCCGATCAGCGTGGCGATTTCGCCGGGGCTGAACTGCAGCGAGCTGCCACTGGGGCCGGCCACCAGCATCAGTCCGGCGAACGCCAGGCCGATGCCCAGGCTCGGCATCAGCCCCGGGCGCCGGCCCAGCACCAGCCACTGCAGCAGCGGTACAAAAGGTACGTACAAGGCGGTGATGAATGCCGACTGGCTACTGGTGATGGTTTGCAGGCCCACGGTCTGCAGGCCGTAGCCCAGCATGATCGAGGCGCCGATCAGCACGCCGGCCTTGACTTCGAACCAGGTCAGGCCGGACAGCGCACGCGCACTGAACGCTCCGACAAACAGCGCCGCCGCTGCAAAGCGCAGGCCGACGAAGAACATCGGGCCGCTGACGGTCATCACGTTATGCACCAGCAGAAAAGTGGCGCCCCAGAGCATGGTGATGAACACCAGCACCAGTTCGGCCTTGCTCAGGCGCAATGAAAGGAAGAGGGATCGGGCAGTGGTCGGCGAGGTCATGGGCTTGCACACGTGGGGCGAGCGACGCACAATGCGTCGGAAGGTGGGCAGTATACTGCGCAAGCCATGTGAGTGAGCAATATAGTGCACAAAGATTCCAGTCAGCGGGCCTCCGTGCTTCAGCACGTGAGCCAGAATATCCGGCGCCTGCGCCATGCGGCAGAGCTGAGCCAGAGCGCCCTTGCAGAAAAATCCGGTGTCAGCCGACGCATGCTGGTGGCAATAGAAGCGGGTGAAAAGAATGTCAGCCTGACCACCCTCGACCTGATCGCCGAGGCCTTGTCGGTGGCGTTCAGCGACCTGATCCAGGCACCTGACAGCCGTGACCCTGATCGCATCAACGAACTGGCCTGGGCCGGTGTGCACCCCGGCAGCAAGGCCGTGTTGCTGGCCAGTTCCAGGGCCAGCCGCGAGGTGGAGTTGTGGGAGTGGCGCCTGGAGCCGGGCGAGGTGTACCCGGCCGAGGCCGATTTCGACGGCTGGAGCGAACAGATCTACGTGTTCGAGGGGCGCCTTACCCTGGTGATAGAAACGCAGGAACATGTGCTGGCGGCTGGCGATTTCTACAGCTTCGCCAGCAACCGCATGCATGCCTACCGCAACGATGGCGACGTGGCGACGCGCTTCGTGCGCAACGTGGTGATCTGAAGGCCTGTCAGCGCCGATTGGCGTCAAGCCACTCCTGGGTGGAGACCACCTGCGCGTAGGCGAAGGCCAGCGATGCCATGTACGCCGCGTGGGCCTGGGCCGCCGGTACGACCACGCCGTTGAATTCCAGGTCGCGGGTGGCGCAGGCATCGTGCACCACCGTGGTGCCATAGCCCATGTCCGAGGCGGCCCGGGCGGCGGCATCGATGCACATGTGGCTCATGCTGCCGACCAGGGTCAGGCCGGTAATCTTGTGCTGGTCGAGCAGGGCCTTGAGGTCGGTGCCCAGAAAGCTGTTGACGTTGTGCTTGAGCACCACCGGCTCGCCCTCGCGAGCGGCTGCTTTCGGATGAATCTGCGCGCCTTCGGAGCCCGGAGTGAAGAAAGGTGCATCGGCGGACTCGAACTCATGACGTACATGGACCACCAGGTCGCCGTTTTCGCGGGCAGCCTGGATGATCCGTGCGGCGTTGTCGGCGGCCGCATCGGCGCCGTGCAGCGTCCATTTGCCGCCGGGGAAGTAGTCGTTCTGGATGTCGACGATGATCAGTGCCTGTTTGCTCATGGTGCAGTCCTTCAGGAGAATGGTTGTGACGTGCTGATAGTTATAGGCTTGTGCGACAGGCTTGCGCATTGGCGCGACCGACAAATTGGCGGGAAAAACTGACAATGGATGCAATCGGCGATCAGGTCGAGATCGGTATTCTGGTTTACCCAGGTGCCCAGATGGCGGCAGTGCATGGCCTGACCGACCTGTTCGCGGTGGCCAACCGCATGGCCGCGGACCTCGGGGCGCGACGCAGCCCGCTGCTGCGGGTGTGCCACTGGGCCGAGGTGCCGGGACAGCCGCTGGCGGTGAGCTTCGACAGTCACCCGCAGGCGCATCACCGCCCGCGAGTGATGATCATCCCGCCCAGCCTGACCGAGGAGCCGGGCCCCGAACTGATCGAACGTTTCTGCAACGACCTGCGCCAGTGGCACCGCGAAGGCGCGCTGCTGGTGTCGGTGTGTGTCGGGGTGTTCTTCATTGCCGCCAGCGGCCTGCTCGACGGTCGCTCCGCCACTACTCACTGGAATTTTGCCCAATCGCTGGCCGAGCGCTTTCCCCTGGTCAAGGTCGAGGCCAACCTGCCGTTGCTGGAAGATGGCGACATCATTACCTCGGCCGGATTGATGGCCTGGACCGAGTTGGGGCTCAAGCTGGTCGAGCGCTTCCAGGGGCAGACCCTGGCGGCTGAGACGGCGCGATTTCTCGCGGTGGCGCCAGTGCATGCCATGCCTGGGCCGGGCAGCGTGTTCAGCCCGCGCCTGGACCATGGCGACGAAGCGGTGCTCAAGGTGCAGCACTGGCTGCAGAGCACGGGGGCGCGGGAGGTCAACCTGGCCTTGATGGCCGACTGCGCAGGGCTCGAGCAGCGCACCTTCCTGCGGCGTTTTCGCAGCGCCACCGGCCTCAAACCCACCGAGTACTGTCAGCAGGTGAGGGTAGGGCGCGCTTGCCGGATGCTCGAGTTCACCAACCGCAGCATCGACCAGATCGCCTGGGGTGTTGGCTACCAGGACCCTGGTGCGTTTCGCAAGGTCTTCCACAAGGTCACAGGGCTTGCGCCAGGCGAGTACCGCAAGCACGTGGTCGGGCCTGCGGGCTGATCCTCCTTTGGTACCGCACCGCTGCCCTTGCGGTGGATTGCTGCTTATTATCCGGTCTCCCGGGAAAGGAGATACCGATGCACGAACAACAACCGGCACCTGCCTGCGACGACATGGCGGATGTACTGATCATCGGGGGTGGCCTGAGCGGCGCCTTGTTGGCGGCGCAATTGCTGCGTCGCCCCGGACGCCGGCGCCTGCTGGTGGTCGAGCCGCGTGGGGAGCTGGGGCGTGGCGAAGCCTACAGCGCTACCGAAAACGGTCATACCCTCAATGGCAATGCGGCGCGCATGAGCGTCGATCCGGACAATCCCGATGACCTGACCCACTGGCTGCAACAGCAGATCGATGCCGGGCAGTGGCCCGAATCCGCCGAGCAGGGCGTGCCGGTGGCCGAATTGTTCCCGCCGCGAGGTCTGTTCGGTCGCTATGCCCGCCAGCGTCTGGCAGAGGCCGAGCGTGTCGGCGCCAAGGCCGGCTCCACGCTGGAGCATGTGTGTACCGAGGTGGTTGACCTGCAGGTGCACGATGACAGGGTTCAGGCGCAATTGCAGGATGGGCGCCGGGTGCAGGCGCGCCAGGCGGTGCTGGCTACCGGCATGTTTGCCGCGGCGCGCACGGCGCAGGTGGGTGAGAACAGCCTCAACGCCGCAGCCATCGACCCCTGGGACGTGGCCGCCATGCGCACGATCGACCCGCAAGGCACAGTGTTGATCATCGGTTCCGGGCTGACCATGGTCGACACCCTGGTGTCGTTGCAACTGGCCGGGCATCGTGGGCCTGTCGAGGTGTTCTCGCGCCACGGGTTGTGGCCCCACGAGCGCCGTCAGCCACCGCCCTGGGAGGATTTTCTCGAGGCGGACCCTTCGCTGCGCAGCCCGCGCCAGTTGCTGCGTGCGCTGCGCCGGCAATGCAGGCTGGCGTTGGCCCAGGGCATCGACTGGCAGGCACCGCTGGACACGGTGCGGGTGCATATCCCCAGGCTGTGGAGCCAGGCCAGTGACCGCGAACGCCGCCAGTTCGTGCGCCATGTGCGGCCCTGGTGGGAAAGCCATCATCACCGTTCGCCGCCCCAGGGTGCAGCGCTGCTGGAGCGGTTGCGCCAGGAGGGGCGCCTGCATATTCATGCGGCCTCCCTGCAGAGGGTCGAACCGGCTACCGGAGCCGGGGTGGGGGTGCGCCTGCGGTTTCGCGGCGAGGCCCAGGCGACGCGGGTCGAGGGTGCCGCGCTGGTCAACTCCACCGGTATCGAGTATGACTGGCGGCGCGTGGCACGCCCGCTGCCGCAAGCATTGCTGCAGCGCAGGCTGATCCGGCCAGGGCCGCTGGCCCTTGGAATTGATGCCGACCCGCAGGGCGCAGTGATCGATGCCGATGGCGCGGTCAGTACGCGCCTGTTTGCGATGGGCCCGCCGCTGCGTGGCCTGTGGTGGGAAAGTACTGCCGTCACCGACGTGGCGTTGCAGGCCAAGGGATTGGCTGCTCGTCTGACGCGGGAGCCTGAGTCATCACCGTAATTATATTTTTGTTATATAAATATGAAAATTGATAATTAATGGTTCTATGCGTGTTCGTGCACTATAGATGCACGACTACTCCACGCATTCAGGAAGCGCCTGGCCATGACCACACTCCCGCTGTATTTCGACTACGCCGCCACGACACCCGTCGACGAGCGAGTCATTCAGGTAATGGTGGAGTGTCTGGGGGTATCCGGGCGTTTTGGCAATCCGGCTTCCAGCTCCCATCGGTATGGTCAGCAGGCACGCCTGGCGGTCGAGCAGGCACGGGCCCAGGTCGCCGGCCTGGTAGGGGCGCGGGCCGACGAGATCATCTGGACGTCGGGTGCCACCGAATCCAACAACCTGGCCCTAAAAGGGCTGGCTCAGGGCCGCACAGGTGGGCATGTCATCACCAGCCGCATCGAGCACAAGGCCGTGCTCGATACTGCCCGACAGCTCGAGCTGGCAGGCATCGAGGTGACGTGGCTGAGCCCCGATGCCCAGGGGTTGATCACTGAACAGGCGGTATCGGCGGCGCTGCGTGACGACACCTTTCTGGTATCGCTGATGCTGGTCAACAATGAACTGGGCACCCTGAACGATGTGCAGGCCATCGGCGAGCGGGTGCGCCGCCACGGCGCATTGCTGCATGTGGATGCCGCCCAGGGGGCAGGCAAGGTGCCTATCGACCTGTCACGCTGGCCGGTGGACCTGATGTCGTTTTCGGCGCACAAGGTGTATGGGCCCAAAGGGATCGGTGCGCTCTACGTCGGCAAGCGCGCCGCGCCGCTGCTGCAGGCACAGATTCACGGTGGCGGGCACGAGAACGGATTGCGCTCGGGCACCCTGGCCACTCACCAGATTGCCGCCATGGGCGCAGCCTTCGCACTGGCCGGGCAGGTGCAGCAGCAGGAGGTTGCACGTATGCACCGGTTGCGTGAGCGGCTGCTGGAGCAGTTGGCCGATATTCCCGGCCTGGGGCTCAACGGCAGCCCTGTCCAGCGCATCCCTCATACGTTGAGCCTGACCTTTGGCGGTGACGGTATCGATCTGCAGGCGCTGGCCCGTACGCTGGCGTTTTCCTCGACGTCGGCCTGCAATTCGGCCAGCAGTGCGCCTTCGCATGTGCTGCTGGCGCTTGGGCATGACGAGCGTGCGGCACGGCAGACGTTGCGTCTGAGCCTGGGGCGCTATACCCGCGAAGAGGATATCGACGGCGCTGCCGGTGCCATCCACGCAGCGTTACACAATGTGCCTTTCTGGGCGGTTGCCCACGGTTGAGTGCTGCTTCATTATCGTCCACCAGAACATTGGTCGCGGTGGTGGCACAACATAATGAACAGTCAGCCTGGAATGCAGGAAGCAGTAACCGCGCGCCTGGCGCGCATGCGTGCAGTGATGAACCGCGAAGGGGTCGATGCACTGCTGGTGCCCTCGGCAGACCCGCACCTGTCCGAATACCTCCCAGGCTACTGGCAGGGGCGCCAATGGCTGTCCGGGTTTCATGGCTCGGTGGGTACGCTGGTGCTGACGGCCGATTTTGCCGGGCTGTGGGCCGACAGTCGTTACTGGGAGCAGGCCGAAAAGGAGCTGGCGGGTAGCGGTATCGCGTTGATGAAGCTGATGCCGGGTCAGCCGGGGGCCCTTGACTGGCTGGCAGAGCAGGCGCCCGCAGGCGGCACGGTGGCAGTAGACGGTGCGGTGATGCAGCTGGCGTCGGCGCGGCAGCTGCAGGATCGCCTCAGGGTGCGCAATGTGCGCCTGCTCAGTGACAGGGACCTGCTGGCACAGGTGTGGCTGGAGCGACCTGCGTTGCCAGGCAGCCCGGTTTACCAGCACCTGCCGCCGCACGCGAGCGTCAGCCGTGCCGACAAGCTGGCGCAACTGCGCACAACGCTCAAGGAGCGCGGCGCAGATTGGCATTTCATTGCGACGCTGGATGACATCGCTTGGCTGTTCAACCTGCGTGGCAGCGACGTTTCATACAACCCGGTATTCGTTTCCTTCGCATTGATCGGTCAGCATCAGGCCATTCTGTTCGTGGCATCGAGCAAGGTCGACAGCGCTGTGCGCGAAGCACTTGAGTCTGACGAGGTGCAGCTGCGCGAGTATGAAGCAGTGGGCAGCGCGCTGGCAGGCATCGAGGCGGGCAGTGTCCTGCTGGTAGATCCGGCACGGGTGACCAGCGGGTTGCTGGCCAACCTCGGTGCCCAGGTGCAACTGCTCGAAGGCATCAATCCAAGCGTTCTGTCCAAGTCGAGAAAGAGCGAGGCGGACCTCGTTCATATCAGGCAGGTGATGGAACAGGACGGTGCGGCGTTGTGCGAGTTCTTCGCGGACTTCGAAGCCGCACTGGGGCATTCGACCCTTACCGAGGTCAGTGTTGACACCTTGCTCGGCGCAGCCCGGGCTCGACGTCCCGGTCATGTGTCCCCAAGCTTTGCCACCATTGCCGCCTTCAACAGCAATGGGGCCATGCCGCATTACCGCGCCACCGACGCCTCGCATGCGCTCATCGAAGGTGATGGGCTGTTGTTGATCGATTCAGGTGGGCAGTACCTGGGAGGGACCACCGACATTACCCGTATGGTGCCCATCGGCACGCCAAGCCTGGAACAGAAGCTGGATTGCACGCGGGTGCTCAAGGGCATGATTGCACTATCCAGGGCGCGTTTTCCGCGGGGCATTGCCTCGCCTTTGCTCGATGCGATTGCCCGAGCACCGTTATGGGCCGAGCATGTGGATTACGGGCATGGCACCGGCCACGGCGTCGGCTACTTCATGAACGTGCACGAAGGGCCCCAGGTGATCGCCTATCAGGCCTCGCCTGCACCGCACACAGCCATGCAGGCCGGCATGATCACTTCCATCGAGCCGGGCACCTATCGGCCTGGGCAGTGGGGCGTGCGCATCGAGAACCTGGTGTTCACCCGGGATTCGGGCAAGAGTGGTTTTGGTGACTTTCTTGAATTCGAAACGCTGACCTTGTGCCCTATCGACACACGATGCCTGTTGCCTGAGCAACTGGGCAGCGAAGAACGCGAATGGCTCAATGATTACCACCGCACGGTGCGTGAACGGCTTTCGCCATTGCTGGCAGGTGCTGCTCTGCACTGGCTGGAACAAAGAACCGAAGCTGTCTGATCGGACACATGAAAAAGGGCAACCTGCGGGTTGCCCTTTTTCGTTACTTGCAGATGACGATCATGCTTCGGCTGGTGTAGCCGGCGGGGTTGAGCCCGAAGGGGTAGTCCCCTGGCTCGTCTTCGCCATCGCCAGACTTGGCGACGACTTTGTAGCCTTTGGTGCCGCAGGAACTGGCGGCCTTGGCGTAGCACTTGTTCCATGAAGACGACAGGCCCGAGCAGTTGATGTGCATGCCCTTCTTGCCGTGTTTGACCTCAGTTTTGGCGTTCGCCGCACAGCCAGCAATGGCCAGAATGGCTAGGATGAGCAAAATTCGTTTCATTCCTGTCCTTACAAAGAGTGTCGGGTCTGCAAGCCCGAGACGGTTACCTGCGCCTCTTCCTGATGCCTCTCGCGTCCTTGTCTTAAGTTAAAACTTCAAGCAGTGCATTGAATTACAGCTTAAACAGGGTGCCATGGCGACACAATGACAAAAACAGGTTCAAATGGAAATATTTCTCAAATCAGTCGGCTGGGACCAGTGGTGGGCTTTCCCTGCGCATGGACAGTGTGGCACCCACCGAGGCAGTAATGATCGCGGCGATGGCCAGCCATTGCGCCATGCTCAACACTTCGTTGAGAAACAGTAGTCCCGACAATGCGCCGAATGCCGGTTCGATGCTCATCAGTGTGCCGAAGGTTCGGGCGGGCAGGCGTGTCAGGGCCACCATTTCCAGGCTGTACGGCAATGCTGTCGACAGAATGGCCACGCCAATCGCCACGGGTAGCAGGGCAGGGTTGAGCAGGGCGCTGCCGGCATGAACGATGCCGATCGGCGCAACGAACAGTGCGGCAACCATGACGCCAAGTGCGGCGGTCTGAATGCCGTGCTCGGCCCCGGCTTTCTGCCCATATAGAATGTAGAGCGCCCAGCACACGCCGGCGCCCAGTGCGTAGCCGGCGCCTACCAGGTCGATGGCCGCCCCGGTCTGCCCGATGGGTATCAGCAGCAACAGGCCGATCACTGCCAGCCCGATCCATACGAAATCCATGGCCCTGCGCGATGCGTACAACGCCACGGCCAGCGGGCCGGTGAACTCCAGGGCAACGGCGATACCCAGCGGGACACTGCGCAAGGACATATAAAAGAGAAAGTTCATGCCGCCCAATGCCAGGCCATAGATGATGACCGACTTGAGGGTGCTGGAAGTGAAGCGCGCGCGCCAGGGGCGCAGCAGCACCAGCATGATGAGGCTGGCGAAAATCAGGCGCAGCGTTGTGGTGCCTTGCGCACCTACCAGCGGGAACATGCTTTTTGCCAGCGAGGCGCCGGACTGGATGGATGCCATTGCAATTAGCAGCAGGCCAATGGGGAAGAGGCTGGAGGCCAGGCTGCGGGGGTGGGTGTTCATTGTTGGAGTTGCTTCCTTATATAGAGAGAGGCGTGTGCCCTGGCGTCTATGATGCGCAAGGAGGCGAAGATGAGCAATATAGTGCGCAACTTTCTTTGTTCATCGCATATCGCCAATTAACCCTTGACGCGCGATTTAATCTCTCTATAATTCGCCCCACTTCCGGCGCAGTCTGAGCGAAAAACTCCTTGAATATCAACGAGTTGGACGTTTCAGGTTAGGCTGGAGGTGCTTCGATCGAAAGATCGGCAGCGGTGAAAAAGGTGGTTGACAGCAGGTTGTAACGCTGTAGAATTCGCCTCCCGCTACGAG
>NZ_JAMYBY010000022.1:0-106833 GCF_024126555.1 Pseudomonas sp. VE 267-6A | reverse complement strand
CGCCGTCCGTACCGCCACCGCCAGTACCACCGCCGCCGTCCGTACCGCCACCGCCAGTACCACCGCCGCCGTCCGTACCGCCACCGCCAGTACCACCGCCGCCGTCCGTACCGCCACCACCTGTGCCGCCACCACCGTCAGTACCGCCGCCGGTACCGCCACCACCACTGCCGCCATCGGTACCCGAATCGGGTGTGGAACTGCTTACGTGACTCTTGTGACCGCCACCGCCGCTGCTGCAACCGGCCAGGCTCACGGTCAAGATCAACATCACTGCCGTACTTGCTTTGATCCACGCTTGAGTTTTCATGGCGACTCCCTGCTACTGCTGCCGCTGCTTTTATAGGTGTGAAGCACCGGGTTTCCGGCCACTCCACGTCCGTTGCAGCTATCTGAGCGCGCAGGCGCAAGGGGAACAATTCTGAGCTTGGTATTAACCCGATATATACAGTCGCAGCACCAGCAAAAGCCCTTTTGCTTCAGGCACTTGAAAGCAAGGGGAAGGTGCTTTGGCAGCCCTTCCCCTTTCGCGTTATATCCATCTTACGGGTGCGCGGTCAGTCGTTGACCTGGAACTCGACCCGCGCGGTCTGCCCGCTGGCATCCAGCACGCTGAGCTCGTAGCGCCCCACCTCCTCCAGGTTCACGGCCAGCGCCGCCTGGGCTGTGGTCTCGCCCAAGGGTGCGCCGTTGAGGAACCACCAGCGCTGGCCTTCGCCACCCAGCGCCGAAACGCTCAGGTGCAGGGCATCGCGGCTGGTGGCGGGACGGCGCAACTGGTCGCCCGGGCGTATCCCCACCACCGACAACGGCGCGGCACTGGCCGGTACCTGCGGCGGGCAGCTCGGGTCGATGGCCGGCAAACGCGCCTCGCGCCGCTCCAGGCGCGGCAACCACGGGTCCAGTGGTGCCGGCCACAGCGCGATGTCGCGCGGCGCGGCCCCCGCACAGGCTGCATCCACTCGCAGGCCCCGGGCATTCACCCATACCTTCTCCAGCAGCCCCACCCCCAGGGGCTGGTCCTGCGCGAGCAGGGTCGGCGGCGTGGTGTTGTCCAGGGTCCAGGCAAAGCGCTGGCGCCGGCAGTTGGGGTCGGTACGTGCCATGGGCTGGCCCAGCGGCCAGCAGATCGCGGCCACCCCGACGTTGCCCGGCACTGCCGGCACCGGGGCGGCAATGCCGCGCTGGCTGTCGCGGTTGCTCAGCACGTCATGCACCTGCAGCATCAGCGGCGCGGCCGAGGCCAGGCCGAACTGCCCCGGCACCGGGGTGCCGTCGGGGCGGCCGATCCAGATGCCGATCAGGTAGCGCGGCCCCACGCCGATCGACCAGGCATCGCGAAAGCCGTAGCTGGTGCCGGTCTTCCAGGCCAGCTGCGGGCGCTGCACCAGTTCGGCGTGCGGGTCGCGGTCGGGACGCGCCTGGCCACTGAGGATGCGCCGGATGATCCACGCCGAGCCCGGCGACAGCAGCCGGCGCTCGACCAGCGGCGCATCCGGTTGCAGGCGCAGCGGCGCGCTCATGCCGTCGCGGGCGAACGCACTGTAGCCACTGACCAGGTCTTCGAGGCGGCTGCCGGCGCCGCCCAGGATCAGCGACAGGTTCGGCTCGGCTGCCATCGGCAGGCTCAGCGGCATGCCGCCCATGCGCATCTGCGCGGCAAAGCGCTTGGGCCCGTAGGCTTCGAGCAACTGCACCGCCGGCAGGTTGAGCGACAACGCCAATGCCGAGCTGGCCGCCACCGGGCCACTGAAACCCATCGAGAAATTGCCGGGGCGATAGTCGCCATAGCGGCGTGGCACATCCTGCAGCAACGACTCCGAATGGATCAGGCCGTCATCCATGGCCATGCCGTACAGGAACGGTTTGAGGGTCGAGCCCGGCGAACGCAGGGCAGTGATCATGTCGACGTGGCCGAAACGGCGCTCATCGCCAAGGTCCACCGACCCCAGGTAGGCGCGCACTGCCATGTTCTGCGACTCCACCACCAGGATCGCCGCCGAAGTGCGCTCGGGCAGGCGTGCGCGCCAGCCCAGCAGCAGGTCTTCCAGGCGCCGTTGCAGCGCAGCGTCGAGGGTGGTGTGGATCAGCGGCGGGCTGTCGGCACGGTTCAGCCGGCGAGCCAGCAGCGGAGCCAACGCCGGCTCCTGGCGTGGTGCCAGCAGCAGCGGTTCTTCCTGCGCTTCGGCGATGCGCTGCTGCGGCCACACCTGGTACTCGCCCAGGCGTTGCAGCACCTTGTCCCGGGCCAGGCGCGCGCGCTCCGGGTGGCGGTCGGGGCGCAGACGGCTGGGCGCCTGGGGCAGCACCGCCAGCAGCGCAGCCTCGGCCGGGGTCAGTTGCAAGGGCGACTTGCCCAGGTACGCCCAGCTGGCTGCCGCCACACCCTGCAGGGTGCCGCCGAACGGTGCGCGGTTGAGGTACAGCTCCAGAATCTGGCGTTTGGACAGGTGCCATTCCAGCTGCGCGGTGCGCCACACCTGGCGCAATTTGCCCGGCAGCGTGCGCGAGTGCGGGTCGAGCAGGCGCGCCACCTGCATCGACAGCGTGCTGCCGCCCGACAGCACGCGCCCGCCCGTTAGGTTCTGCCAGGCGGCACGGCCCAGGGCCAGCGGGTTGACCCCGGGGTGCCGGTAGAACCAGCGGTCCTCGTAGGTGAGCAAGGCTTCGAGGTAGTAAGGCGACACCTGATCGAGGGTGACCGGGTAGCGCCACACGCCCTCGGCATCGGCAAAGCGCCACAGCGGCGTGCCGTCTTCGGCCAGCACCACCCGCGCCAGATCGTCGGCCGGCATCGGCAATGGCCACAGGCGATCAGCCAGCCACAGCAACAGCACGCCGGCAAAGGCGGCGCACAGCAGCCGGGCGATGCGCGAGCGGGGTCGGGCTAAGCTGAACATCAGGCGCGGACACCTTTTTGCGTGGGTGAGGAACCGAGCCGGCAGGATGATGGCCAAAGCTCTGGGCACGGCGACTGCGCCGTAGCGTCGATCAGGAAGCGATTATGCATGTAGAAGGTTTTTTCGAATGGCTGGGGCAAGCGCTTGGCGCGGTGATCCGCTTCGTGGTGGATGCCCTGAGCGGGTTGTTCAATCTACTGGCCAATGCCGGCGGCAACTTCATCGACGGCCTGGCACGCACACTGGGCATGGACACCTCGCTGGTCAGCATCCTGATGCTGGTGATCGGCCTGCTGTTGCTGTACTCGGCGGTGCGCGCGTTCATGCGCGCCTCGATCATCATGGGGATCATCTGGCTGATGCTGGGGTTGTGGGTGTTGAGCTGGGTGGTGCGGTGACAGCATCGCGGGTCAAGCCCGCTCCCACAGGGATTACTGCGACCCTTGTGGGAGCGGGCTTGACCCGCGATGGGGCCTGACTAGCGCCCCAGAATCACCATGTCACCCGGGCTCTCGCCCACCGCCTGCCAGTTGGGCCGGTACATCGACTCCACCTGCACCGGCGGCACGCGGTAGGTGCCCGGCGTGACCGCACGGGCCAGGTACAGCAGGTGCGTCACCCCATACGGGTCGACGTTCATCGCCGCCACGTAGCGGTCATCGCGAAACTCCTGGTGCACCACGTTGGCGTTCTGCATCGCTTCACGCCATTCCTTCACTGCACTGCTGGCGTTGTCCAGGCTGGCCGCACTTTGCGCCAGGTTCTGGTTTTCCAGCTCCAGGCCCGCCGGCAGCAGGTCGACGATCAGCGCGTCCGGCACCCGCTCGTTGGCGCGGATACCAATGTGCACCAGCACCAGGTCACCACTCTTGACCGCCTTGATGTTCAGTGCCCGGCCATTCATGCCCAGGTACTCGCGGTAGATGCTCATGTTGGTGCCCACCGCACGGGGTGCGAAGCGCGGGTAACCCGACACGGTCAACTGCTGGTACACGGTCTTGTCGCTGGTGTTGGTCACGGTCAGCGGCGAGGCCAGCAACGGCCCCTCCAGCTTGAGCCCGGCCTGGGTCGGGCCCAGGTCGCGCAGCTCGCCCGCGCTGTCCAGGCGTGCACTCCAGCGGCCTTCAGGCTGCTTGAGCATGCCACGCCCGGCCATGAACAGCGCATTGCGCTCCTGGGTGGACAGGTACGAGCTGCTGGCCATCTTGTCCGACAGCTCGAACAGGCGCTGGTCGAGCTGGTCGGTGGCCAGCTTGTTCTCTTCGAGCAGGGCCAGGATCAGCGCCTCGTCACGTACCGGGCTGCCATAGTCGCTCAGCCACACGTCCTGGCGCTTGACCGCCAGGCCCGCCTGCAGGGCCTGCGCCGAGCGCGGCTTGTCGCCCATCTTGTCCAGTGCGATCGACAGCTGTACCAGCGGCAGGCCCGAGCGTGCATCGGCGCGGCGCTCGAACAGGCTGCGCAGGGCACCCAGCGGGGCCTGCTGGGTACGCGCCAGCACCAGCGCCGCATACGCCTGTACCGCGAAGCGGCTGTGCTCGGCGTTGCTGGTGTAGTACGGCTCGATCAGGTTGCGTTCCTGCAGGTAGCGCAGCAGGCGTTCGTTGGCCTTTTTCAGCGCCTCGGGCGGCACCGCATAGCCTTGCTCGCGGGCACGCTGCAGGAAGTCGGTGACGTAGGCGGTCAGCCAGTACTCCTCGCTGTCGTCCGCGCTCCACAGGCCGAAGCTGCCGTTGTAGCGCTGCATGCCGAGCAGGTGCTCGATGCCCATCTCGATCTTGCGCTGGCGCACCTTGGGCTCTTCACCCTTGATGCCCAGGCGCTTGAGCGTCTCGGCATCGGCGTACAGCGACGGGTACAGCCCGCTGGTGGTCTGCTCCAGGCAGCCATAGGGATAAGCCTCGAGGGCACGGATCTGCTCGGCGATGTTCAGCGGCGGGCGGCTCGACAGCGACAGCATCGCCTCCAGGCCCTGGGGTTCGAACGCGGCCAGGTCCTCGGCGGGCAAGGTCCATGGCTGGTCCTTGAGCGCGGCGCGGTAGTGCCTGAGCTGCGCCGGGTAGGCCGGGCGAATGCCCAGGGTCCACTCGCGGGTGAAGGCGGTGTTCGGTTCGCCCGGCAGCACCAGGCCGCTGACCTGCACCTTGACCTTGCCCTGGCCCAGGCCACCCACGGCCTGCACGCCCAGCAGCGAGGTCACGCGCTGGCCGTCACGCAGGCTCAGTGGCTGCTCGGACGGGGTCAGCAGGTTCAACTGGCCCTCGGTGGTCACCTTGACCGTGAACTTCTGCGCCTTGCCCGACAGGTTGGACAGGTCCAGCGCCAGCTCGGTACGGTCGCCGCCGGCCAGAAAACGCGGGGCCGACAGTTCGGCGATCAGCGGCGCGGCGACCACGGTCTTGGCCTCGGCCATGCCGAAGCGCTCGTCGGTCCAGGCCTGGGCCATCACCCGAAGCTCGCCGTTGAAGTCGGGGATGTCCACCGTCGCCTGACCTTCGCCCTTGGCGTCCAGGGTCACCGGGGCGCTCTGCAGGGCCACGATGGTCACGCTGGTGCTGGGACGCTTGCCGCCCTTGGCCATGGCCGCGTCACCGCCGAATGCCAGGCTGGCCAGGCGGCCCTGCCCGGCTTCGATCAGCTGGCCGTAGATATCCAGCTGGTCGGCGCCGTAGGCCTTGCGGCCGAACATGCCGGTGAACGGGTCGGGGGTGGCGTAGCTGGTGATGTTGAGAATGCCCACGTCCACCGCGGCCAGCAGCACCTGCACCTGCTTGGGGATGCTGCCATCGGCATTGCGCGCCTGCACCTTGACGGTGAGCGGCTGCTTGGGACGCATCTTTTCCGGGGCCTTGAGGGTCAGCGCCAGCTTGCGCTCGGCGCGATCCAGCGGCAGGTGCAGCACGCCCACGGCACGTTTGGGCGTGGCATTGGCCTTGCGCTCGCCAGGGCGGATCACCAGGGCGCTGACGTACAGGTCGTGGCGGGCCCATTTGGGGTCGAGCTTGACCGCGTAGGTCTTGCCTTCGGCAGGCACGTCGATTTCTTCCCACCACAGCGGGCCGTCATTGCCCTCGACGATCAGGTAACCCTTGCCGGCAGCCGGCGGGGTCACGGTGATCTGCGCGGTGGCGCCATCGGCGTAGGCCGGCTTGTCCAGCGCCAGCTTGACCTGGTCGGGGCGCACGGCGCCGCCGTCGGTGTTGTCCTGGGCGCGCCAGCCAGCCCAGAAGCGCACGCTGCTGGTCACGCCGGTGCTCGGGTCTTCGACCTCGACACGGTACGGGCCCCATTCCACCGGGAAGCTCAGCTTGGCAGTGCTGCCGGCCTTGATGCTGACCGGCTGCTCGGACTGCAGCAGGAATTTCTCGTTGTAGTTGTAATCCCAACCATCGCTGGAGGAATAGTTCCAGTAGTAGTCGCGGCGCTCCTGAATCAGGCGCACCTTGAGGTTGTCGGCGGCCAGCTTGTGGCCGTCACGGTCGGCCATCAGCAGTTCGAACTCGACCGGGGTGTTGCCGTCGACCTCTTCGCCGTCGAACAGCCCACGCAGGCCGGGCATGCGCTCGGCCGGCCAGATCGGCTGCTCCAGGCGCCGGGTGATCGGCCGGCCACCGGACTCCTGCAGGCTGGCCTGCACGCTCAGTTGCAGCGGCGAATGCGCCTCGGACCAGCGGCTTTCGATCTGCAGCGTGGCATCGCCCGACGCGTCCAGGGTGGTTTCGTCCAGTTCCAGGTCGTGGCTCAGGTCTTCCTCGGTGATCGAGCCGAACTGGTAGCCCGGCAAGGCCGGCACCGCTTCGCGCAGCGGGCGCACGTAGGCCTGGCCGCTGAGGCGGTTGCCCGAGGCCGGGGCGCCGTAGAGGTAGCGGCCATTGACATGGATTTCAGCGGTTTCACCCGGGCTCAGCGGGGTCGCGCTGCCCTTGAGTTCCAGGGCCAGGCGCTCGGGCATGAAGTCTTCGACAAGGAACTCGAACACCTGCTTCTTGCCGCCGCCCAGGTCGAACACCAGCTGCCAGCGCCCGGTCGGGGCTTCGCTGGCCAGTTGCAACTGGTACTGGTAGAAGCCATTGGCATCGGCCTCCCACACGAACTTGCGGCTGACCTGTTCATCCGGACGACGCACCTCGACACTGACCGGCTGGGCTTTCACCGGCTTGCCATCCTGGTCGCGCAGCAGGCCGTTGAGCAGCACGGTTTCACCCGGACGATAGAGGTCGCGCGGGCCGAACACGAAAAACTGCAGCGGGTTGGCCTGCGGCCCGGTCAGCGCGAATTCGGAGAGGTCGAGCGCGGCGCTGTTCAGGCGCAGCAAGGTGGTGTGCACGCCCTGCTTGGCCAGCAGTACGTCGGCCTTGGGCGGCATCGGCAATTGCGCATGGCCATCGCCGTCGGTCTTGGCCTGGGCCAGCAGCTTGCCTTCGCGGTCGAGCAGTTCGAGGTTGACCCCGTCCAGGGCCTTGCCGCCGTCCAGCGCCTGGGTGAACACGTCCAGGCGGTTGGTGTAGCGATGCGCCGACAGCCCGATGTCACTCAGGGTGAACAGGGTGGCCGGCTGCGAATAGTTGTAGCGGCCCGAGGCGCGCATCACCGCCAGGTACACCCCCGGTTCCTGCAACGGCTTGATCCCGGCAATCGGCAGCAGCAGGGTTTCGCGGGTGTTGCGCACCGGGTTCAGGTCGAAGCGGCCGGCATACACCAGGTCGGCCTTGCTCAACAGTTCTTCGGAGTTGTAGTACTCGAGCGAGGTGTTGCGGCCCCAGCTGGCCAGGAAGCTGGACATCGACTCGGGCTTGATGCGGAAGAACTCGACGTCCACCTTGTCGATGTTCAGCGCGATCACCGGCAGGCCTTCGGCCAGGCGCGTGGGCAGCAGCGAGCCGCGGCTGGCGAAGCCCACGGTGGGCTGCATGTCGCGGGTTTCGAGGCGGCTGACGTACTCGCTGGGGAGCTTCTTGCCGTTTACCCCGAGCAGGCCGGCATCCACGGTCAGCACCAGCTTGCGCTGCGGCTCCAGGTGACGCAGGCGCAGCTCCATCTGGTTTTCGCTGAGCTCCCAGGCGCCGTCGAGCTTGCCCCGGGTGGTGTCCACCAGGTGCACGCGCTCGGCAAGGTTCTGGTCCTTGTCCAGCGGCACCGAGAAGGTCACCGACAAGGCGCTGGCACCGTCGACCTGCACTTCGGAAACGTCTACCACCGTCAGCTCGCGACCGGCGTAGCGCTCGCCCAGGCTCGCCTGGGTGGGCGCCGGGGTCGCCGCCGGGGCCGGTGCAGCTGCGGGCGCGGCCGGTTCGGCGGGGGCCGGCGCCGGGGCTACCGGGGCGGCCTGTTCCGTTGGCGCGGGGGCCGGGGCCGGTTTATCAGTAGACGAGTCGCAAGCACTGAGCAGCGCCATGGCGCACGCCAGCCACAATCCTTTGTTGAGCATGGAGGGTAACTCTTCCGGTAGCAGGGTCTGAGACGAGCACTATATAGCAAGCTCGCGGGCATCGCTGATCGAGGCGCCCGGCGTGAGACAGCGTTCACCAGTTTTAGTGCCGGGGGCGGCTACAATGCCGGTTCTCAAGGAGCCTGCATGTCCCGACTACTCAGCGACTGGCGCGACCGCCCGACCCACCACAGGGTCTGGGCGCTGGCCGCGCCGATGATTCTTTCCAACATTTCCGTGCCCATGGTGGCGCTGGTGGACAGCGCCGTGATCGGCCACCTGCCCCACGCGCACCAGCTCGGCGCCGTGGCGGTGGGCGCCAGCCTGTATACCTTCCTGGCGTTTCTGATGGGCTTCCTGCGCATGGGCTCCACCGGCTTTGCAGCCCAGGCGGCCGGACGCGCCGACGGCGCCGCGCTGCGCCAGGTGCTGGTGCAGGGGCTGCTGCTGGCGTTGCTGTTCGCCGTGCTGCTGGGGGCACTGGCGATTCCCTTCAGCCACCTGGCACTGGGCCTGATGCAACCGAGTGCCGCACTGCAGGAAAACACCCTGGCGTTCTTCCACACGCGCTTGCTCGGCCTGCCGGCAGCGCTGGCCAGCTTTGCCCTGGTGGGGTGGTTTCTGGGTACGCAGAACGCCCGTGCCCCGCTGGCGATCCTGCTGACCACCAACCTGCTCAACATCGTGCTCAACCTGTGGTTCGTGCTGGGGCTGGACTGGGGTGTGCTGGGCTCGGCGCGGGCGTCGGTGATCGCCGAATGGTCGGCCGCGCTGCTCGGCCTGGCGCTCACGCGCCCGGCCCTGCGCGCCTACCCCGGGCAGGTGGCCTGGGCGCTGCTCAGGCGCTGGCAGAGCTGGCGCCCGCTGCTGAGCGTGAACCGCGACATCTTCATTCGCAGCCTGGCGTTGCAGGGGGTGTTCTTCCTGATCACTGTGCAGGGTGCGCGCCTGGGCGAGGCGACGGTGGCGGCCAATGCGCTGCTGCTCAACGGCCTGCTGCTGACCGCGTATGCACTGGACGGTCTGGCGCATGCGGTGGAGGCACTGTGCGGGCATGCGATCGGCGCCGGGGACCGCGGCGCATTGCGCCGTTCGATGACGGTGGCGTGTGGCTGGTCGTTGATCGTCAGCCTGGGGTTTGCCGGGGTTTTCCTGCTGGGCGGGCACTGGTTCATCCAGTTGCAGACGGATATCCCCAGCGTGCGCGAGACGGCGTTCGAGTACCTGCCATACCTGGCGCTGCTGCCACTGGTGGCGGTGTGGAGCTACCTGCTCGACGGGTTGTTCATCGGCGCGACAAGGGCACGGGAGATGCGCAACGGCATGCTGCTGAGCGTGGCGATAGCACTGCCGTTCGCCTATGCGGCCAGCGGGCTGGGCAACCACGGGCTGTGGCTGGGCTTTCTGCTGTTCATGGGGCTGCGGGCGGTGACGCTGGGGGTGATGGGGTGGCGGTTGCAGCGTAGGGATGGGTGGTTTGTGGCGTGAATGACGGCCTCTTCGCCGGCAAGGCCGGCTCCTACAGGGTATTGCATGAACCTGTAGGAGCCGGCCTTGCCGGCGAAAGCGGTCAGGAGGACAGGTAGGACGAGCGGGTCAGCCCAAGGCGCAAGGCATCCAGGAACTGGGTACGCTCACGCGCCGTGATCTTCGCGCTGGCGCATTTGTCGCGGTAGTGGGTCATCAGCTCTTCGGGCGACAGGTGCACGTAGCGCAGCATGTCCTCGATGGTGTCGTGGGTCTCGATGCCGGCGTGGTACACGCTGCCGTTGGGGTTCTGGTAGATGTTCACCGAGTCGGTGTCACCGAACAGGTTGTGCATGTCCCCGAGGATTTCCTGGTACGCGCCCACCAGGAAGATCCCCAGCAGGTAGTCCTCGCCCTCGTTGATGGCGTGTACCGGCAGGCTGGTCTCGATGCTCTGCTCGTCGACGTACTGGTTGATCTTGCCGTCCGAGTCGCAGGTCAGGTCCTGCAGCACCGCACGGCGCAGCGGCTCTTCGCCCAGGCGATGCAGCGGCAGGATCGGCAACACCTGGCCGATGGCCCAGGTGTCGGGCAGGCTCTGGAACACCGAGAAGTTGCAGATGTACTTGTCGGCCAGCTTGTCGTTGAGCTCGTCCAGCACCTGGCGGTGCGAGCGCTGGCGCGCCTTGAGCGAGTTGTGCAACCGGCGGCACACGGCAAAGTAGCACTGCTCGGCCAGGGCCTTCTGCGCGAGGGTGATCTTGCCGTCGGCGTATTGCGCGGCCACGTCGCTCATGTAGTGGGTGGCACGCCAGTAGGTCTCGGTGACCATCTCGATGTCGGTCGGGCCCAGCAGGTCGGCCAGCCACTGCACGGTTTCGGGCAGGCTCTGCTTGTCCTCGATCTCGGGTACTTCGTCGTTGTGCTTCTCGACGTCGGTTACCTGCACCACCAGCATCGCGTGGTGCGCGGTCAGCGCGCGGCCGCTCTCGGAGAAGATGTGCGGGTGCGGCAGGCCCTGCGCGTCGCAGAACTCCTTGAGCATGCCCACCACCACGCCGGCGTAGTCGTCCATGTCGTAGTTGATCGAGCTGGCATTGCGCGAGTGGGTGCCGTCGTAGTCCACGCCCAGGCCGCCGCCCACGTCGATGTGGTCCACTGGCAGGCCCAGCGCACGCAGCTCGCCGTAGTAGCGGATGGCTTCCTTGAAGCCGTGCTGGTAGTCCGCCAGGTTGGCGATCTGCGAGCCCATGTGAAAGTGCAGCAGGCGAATGCCCTGGTCCAGGCCGGCATCGCGAAAGCGCTGGACTACCGAAATCAGTTGCGCAGCCGACAGGCCGAACTTGGACTTCTCGCCGCCGGTATCGGCCCACTTGCTCGAAGCCAGCGACGACAGGCGCACGCGCAGGCCGACCTGCGGCTTGACCTTGAGGTCGGCGGCTTCCTCGATCACCAGTGCCACTTCGGATTCTTTCTCGATCACGATGAACACGTTGTGACCCAGTTTCTGCCCCATCAGCGCCAGGCGGATGAACTCGCGGTCCTTGTAGCCGTTGCAGACGATGGTGCCGCCCTTGGGCGCCAGCGCCAGCACCGCCAGCAGCTCGGGCTTGGAACCGGCCTCAAGGCCGATGGACACGTTCTGCGTGGCGATGATGTTCTCCACCACCGCTTCCTGCTGGTTGACCTTGATCGGGTACAGCGCGGTGTACTGGCTCTGGTACTCCAGGCGCGCGATGTTGGCGTCGAATGCGCCGGTCAGCTGGCGCACGCGGTGTTGCAGGATGTCGGGGAAACGTACCAGCAGCGGCAGCGACAGGCCGCTCTGGCGCAGCTCGTCGACCTGCTCGTACAGGTCGATCGGCGCACTGTCCGGCCCGTTGGGGCGTACTTCGACGCGCCCGGCCTCGTTGATCGCGAAGTAACCCGCGCCCCAATGGCGAATGCCGTAAACACTGCGGCTGTCGGCCACGGTCCATTGGCTGCCATCGTCTTTGCGTGTGCGTCGTACGGACATCGAAGTCCCCTATAAAGAAAGTCGTGAACACCGGCCAGGGCGTGCTGGCCAGTGTAGAAAATGAAGATGACGATTCTCCCTGTTCAGGCATAGACCCCTGCCCAGGGAACGAGTTTAGAAGTGCTGCAGGAAAAACCTCGCAGCGGCCATCAGCCGCCGGACTTTTTCGCCTTGAAGCCTTGCTTGATCAGCTCGGCCAGCAACAACTCGACGTGGTCGCCCTGGATCTCGATGACGCCGTCTTTCAACGCGCCGCCCGTACCACAACGCCGCTTGAGCGTGGTGGCCAGTTCCTTGAGTTGATCCAGGGGGAGCGGTACGCCACTGATGGTGGTCACCGTCTTGCCGCCACGGCCTTTGCTTTCACGACGCACACGGGCAATGCCGTCGCCTTCGGGGATGAGTGTCTGCTTGCAGATGCAGGCATCGACGGGTTTGCTGCAGTCCGGGCAATGCCGGCCTGCATCGGTGGAGAACACCAGGCCACCGAGGGCGGCGAATGATGCGGCTTTCTTGGCCACTTTTGATCCTCTGCGTTGAGGACAAAAACTGGTCGATGCCCCGGGGCGAGGTACCGACCGCGAAGCCCCACTCTGGCAGGGGCAGCGCACCTGCCGCGGCAAGCCGTGGCAGGGTGAAAAGGCCGCGCAGTGTAACCACAATTGCGCCGAATGCTAAGTGCAAAACTGCGCCATTTTGCTTGGCTTTCGCGACGTCAGCCGCGCCGCGCCACGAAACGGTTCAGCGCCGCCAGCGAGTCGGGGCAGTAGGGGGTGCTCAGGCTGTCGTCCAGGGCTGCCTGCAAGGGCATGAAGCGGGCCTGGCTGACCTCCTCGGGCTGCAGGCGCAAAGGCCCGTCCCAGACCGCCGAGAACACCGCGCACCAGAGCCGGTTGCCAGGCTGGTCGAAGAAGAAGCGCTCGTGGAAGCTCAGCGCCACGCCGCTCACCCCCAGCTCCTCGGCCAGCTCGCGCGCGGCGCAGCGCTCGTAGCTTTCGTGCTCGTCGACCATGCCGCCGGCGGCCACATCCCAGTAGCCGGGGTAGATCGCCTTGCTCAGGGTACGCTGGTGCACGCACAGCTCGCCGGCACTGTTGAACAGCAGGATGTAGGTGCCCCGCCCGATCAGCCCCTGCTCGCGCAGCTCGGCCCGCGGCCTGGCGCCGAGCAGGTTGTCCTGCTCGTCGACCCAGGCGATGCGCTCGGCATCCGAGGCGGCGCGGTGCGCCGCCTCGCTCTGGCTGAACAGCATCAGCCCTGGGACAGCAGCTGGCGCAGGTCGATCACTGCGGCGTTGGCGCGGGAAATGTAGTTGGCCATCACCAGCGAGTGGTTGGCCCACATGCCGAAGCCGCTGCCGTTGAGTACCATCGGGCTCCACAGCGGCTCCTGCGAGGCTTCCAGCTCACGGATGATCTGGCGCACGCTGACGGTGGCGTTCTTCTTGGCCAGCACGTCGGCGAAGTCGACCTCGATGGCGCGCAGCAGGTGCGACAGCGCCCAGGCCTGGCCACGGGCTTCATAGAACACGTTGTCGATCTGCAGCCACGGCGTCTCGACCACTTCCTCGTCCAGCTGCGGCACCTGGCCCGGCACCACCGATTCGGTCTTGAGGGTGGTGTTGAGCTTGACCCGGCCCACGCTGGCCGACAGGCGCTGGGACAGCGAGCCCAGGCGCGTGGCCACGTCGCCCAGCCAGTTGTTGAGGTTGTCGGCACGGGTGTAGAACAGCGCGCCCTGCTGGTCGGGCGAAGCCAGGCGCTTCTGGTAGCGGTTCAGTGAATTGATGCCTTCCTGGTACTCCGACTCGCTCGACGGCAGGATCCAGCTCTTGTTGTCGAAGTTGAAGCGCGGCTCGGCCTTGGCAAGGTCGGCGTCTTCGGCCGACTGAGACTGCGAACGGGCGAAGTCCTTGCGCAGGGCACGGCTGAGGTCACGTACCTGCACCAGCACGCCATATTCCCAGCTGGGCATGTTGTCCATCCACAGGCCCGGCGGGAAGCGGTCGTTGGAGATGTAGCCGCCTGGCTTGTCGAGCAGGGTGGCAACCACGGTCTTGAGGGTTTCGACGGTGGTGTAGCCGACGACCATCTGCTGGCCGTTGCGCTCGGCGGCGGCCTGGGCGTTCTGCTGCACCGGGAACAGGTCGGGCTCCTGGCTCCAGTACCAGCCCAGGGCGATGGTCACCAGCAGGTACAGACCGATCAGGGTGCCCAGCGCCCGGCTGAACAACAGCCCGCCGAAGTAGCTGCGGGTGCCCGAGCCACGGGCGTCCACCCGCTCGCGTGCCTCGGCTTTGCCTGTACGGTTTTTCCAGTCCAGCATGGCGTTGTCCTTTCTGTCAGGTCGTGTCCAGGGTTCGACCGCGCGGCCCCCGCTTCGTGCCCACGCCGGCCAGCATTGTGTGCCAGCGTGCGCGGCCGGGGCGCCAGCCAAGCCTGCACTATAAATCAAGCGCGCCGCTTCGCATAAGTGACTAACGGGTCAGGAAAGGAATTTAGCGCCACCCCAGTTAATTGATGCAGCACACTCGATTGCCGGAAAAGTGGTGCTAGCATAGAGCCATCACTCGAATTGCCTCACCCCTTACAAGTAGTCAGGACATGACCGAGCCAGAAGACCCGAATCGTGCGCGCCTCAAGCAACACTTTGCCCAGCGGGTCATTCACCAGGCCCGGCAAATTCTCGAGATCTGGCAGCGCCTGCAGCGCAGCGAGTGGACCAGCTGCGACCTGAGCGAGCTGGGCGAGGCCAACCTGCGCCTGCAGCGCTACGCCGAACGCTTCGAGCAGCCCGAGCACAGCCTGCTGGCCGATGCCATCGGCCAGACCCTGGCGGCGGTGGAGGCCAACAGCGCGCGCCTGAGCAGCAGCCTGATCAACGAACTCAACCGCCTGATGCAGCGCCTGTCGCGTACCGGGCTGCGCCAGGGCGACCAGCTCGAGCGCACCCCGCTGCCGCCGCTGCGCAAGCCCATCTACGTGATGCTGCAGGACCACGAGCGCGCCGAGCGCCTGGCCAAGCAGCTGGAGTTCTTCGGCCTGGGGGTCGAGCCGCTGTACAGCCCCGAGGCTTTCCAGGCCTCGATGGCCGAGCGCCTGCCGGCGGCGATCGTCATGGATGTCGACTTCGGCGGCCAGGGCCAGGGCCTGCAGCTGGCTGCCCAGGCCCAGCAGGGCCTGGAGCAGCGCGTGCCGCTGCTGTTCTTCAGCCTGCACGAAACCGACACCCCCACCCGGCTTGCCGCGGTACGCGCCGGCGGCCAGGAATTTCTCACCGGTACCCTGGAGGCCTCCAGCCTGCTGGAAAAGGTCGAGCTGCTCACCAGCGTGACCCAGTACGAACCGTTCAAGGTGCTGGTGATCGACGACTCGCGGGCCCAGGCACTGCACACCGAGCGCCTGCTCAACAATGCCGGCATCGTCACCCGCACCCTCACCGATCCGATCCAGACCATGGCCGAGCTGGCCGACTTTCAGCCCGACCTGATCATCCTCGACATGTACATGCCCGCCTGCACCGGCACCGAGCTGGCCAAGGTGATCCGCCACAACGACCGCTATGTGAGCGTGCCGATCATCTACCTGTCGGCCGAGGACGACCTGGACAAGCAGCTCGATGCCATGAGCGAGGGTGGCGACGACTTCCTCACCAAGCCGATCCGTTCGCGCCACCTGATCACCACCGTGCGCAACCGTGCGGCCAGGGCGCGCAACCTCAAGGCGCGCATGGTGCGCGACAGCCTCACCGGGCTGTACAACCACACGCACATCCTGCAACTGCTCGAAGACTGCAGCTTCCGGGCGCGGCGCGAAGACCGCCCGCTGAGCTTTGCCATGCTCGACATCGACCACTTCAAGAAGGTCAACGACAGCCACGGCCACCCCATGGGCGACCGGGTGATCAAGAGCCTGGCGCTGTTTCTCAAGCAGCGCCTGCGCAAGACCGACTTCATCGGCCGTTATGGCGGCGAAGAGTTCGCCATCGTGATGCCCAACACCGACCTGCACGCGGCGCACAAGGTGCTGGACGAGATTCGCCGGCGCTTTGCCGAGATCCACTACCCGGCGCAGCCGCGTGACCTGTCGTGCACCTTCAGTGCCGGGGTGGTGCAACTGAGCGACGGGCTGGATGCGCTGAGCATGGCCACCGCAGCGGACGAGGCGCTGTACCTGGCCAAGGGTGCGGGGCGCAACTGCGTACAGCGGGTCGAGGCCTGAGCCTTTTCGCCAGCAACCCGGCCCCTGTAGGAGCCGGCGTTGCCGGCGACAGGGCCAGCATTTAGCCACTTTATTTCGCAACACCCCTGCCAGCGTCATAACCACGTCATAAAAACGCAATAACTTCAGGCACTTGCCATCCCGCCGTTGGTAGAGCCCGCTCATGCGCCTGAAGTTGCTGACCAATCTGAACACCCTGCTGCTGGTAACCGTGTGCCTGGCCCTGGGGGCGACCCTGTGGTGGTCGCAACGTGCCCTGGAACAGCCCTACCTGTTGATGGAGCGTTACCTGGCGCTGTCCCAGCAGTTCCAGAACCAGGTGGCCCGCAACACCCAGGATTACCTGAACAGTGGCGATGCCCTGCGCCACGCCACCGCCCTGCAAAGCACCCAGGACCTGCAACAGGAACTGGCCCAGCTGCCCGATGAGCTGGCCGCGCAACTGCGCCCCAGCCTCGACACCCTGCAGGCATTCACCGCCAATGAGCTGCTGGCCGCCGGCAAGCTCGCCGGCGACCCCCAGGCCCTGTTGCTGCAGGCCGAACGCGAACTGGGCGCCAACCTCGAACAACTCGCCCGCTACGCCCACGACAGCGGCCACCCCGAGGCGGCGCATTACCAATCGGCACTGCTGGAAGCCAGCCTGCACCTGGGCCGCCTGTCGCTGGCGCGTGACAAGCTGGTGAGCAGCGGGCGCAGCGAGCTGGCCGACGAGGTGGAGCGCGAACTGCAACTGATCATCACCCAGGCCAAAGCCCTCGACGCCCTGCCATTGCTGGGCGTGACCGCGGCGGTGGAATCCGGCGCCGACGACTTCGCCGCGATGATGGGCCTGCAGAGCGAGGCCACCACCAGCGCCGAAGACGTCGGCGTGGCCCTCAAGCGCGAGCTGGGCAGTTTGCTGGCGCGCTACCCGGCAGAACTGCAGCGCACCCGCGCGCAGATCGAGCGCCGTACCGAACTGGCCACCACCACCCAGGCGCGCATGGCCGCCGTGCAGCAGGCCATCGCCGACCTGGAACCGGGGGTGCGCGCGCAGCATGGGCAGATCCAGGGCGAAGTGCGGGTGATCCAGGGCCTGATGATCGGGTTGATCCTGCTGATCGCCCTGCTCATCGACACCTTGCAGCGGCGCCTGGCGCGGGTGCTGGGCAACCTGGCGCCGGCGCTCTCGCAGTGGGCCGGCGGCGACTTCAGCCAGGCCATTGCGCTGGGGCGCAGCAACCGCGAAATGCACGACATCCAGGACTCGCTCAACCGCCTGCGTGCCTACCTGGTGGACCTGGTGGGCACCATCCGCAGCAACGCCGAGCAGGTGGCCGGCAGCAGCCACGCCCTGGCCGGCATGAGCAGCGCGCTGCACGACGGCGCCGAGCGCCAGGCCGGCGACACCGCGCAGATCCGCGATGCGCTGGGCGAACTGGAGGCCACCATCACCCAGGTGGCCGGCGATGCCAGCCAGGCCGCCGACGCCAGCCGCCACGCGGGGCTGGCGGTGGAACAGGGCCAGGCGGTGATCGGCCAGAGCCTGAGCGGGCTGCGTCTGCTGGTGGACGAGGTGCAGGGCAATGCACAGATGATCGAGGGCCTGGCCCAGGAGTCGGCGACCATTGGCGGCGTGCTCACGGTGATCCGCTCGATTGCCGAACAGACCAACCTGCTGGCCCTGAATGCGGCCATCGAGGCGGCAAGGGCCGGCGAGATGGGCCGCGGCTTTGCCGTGGTGGCCGAGGAGGTGCGTTCGCTGGCCCAGCGCACCACCGGAGCCACCGGCGAAATCCAGACCCTGATCGCGCGCCTGCAGCAGGCGGCACGCGAATCGGTGGAAGGCATGCGCGCGCAACTGGAGCACGCCGAGGCCACTGCCCAGCAGGCGCAGTCGGCCGATGGAGCGCTGGACGAGATTGTCGCGGCGATCCAGACCATTGCGCAGACCGCCGTACGCATCGCCGACGTGACCGCGCAGCAGAGCGGTGCGGTGAGCGAGATTCGCGACCATAGCGAACGGATCCACGAACTGGGCGCGGACAACCTGGAGCGCATTGGCGAGGGGCGCGAGCAGGGTGAGCATCTGCTGCGCCTAGGCGGGGAGCTGAACACCGCCGTGCAGGCGTTCCGGGTCTGATCCAGGGGACTCTCGCGGGTCAAGCCCGCTCCCACAGGTATGCATCCTGATTGAGCCAGATGCATTGTCTGTGGGAGCGGGCTTGACCCGCGATGGGTTCAACTCGATTGCTCCTGCTCAAACTCCGTTATCATTGCCCCCACGTTCCCCCCAGCGAGACCGCTCATGCGTCGCCTGCTTTGCCTCCTGCTTCTGGTCCTGGCCCTGCCCGCCATGGGCGCCGGGCTGCTCGACAACCGCCCCAGCGCCACCCTCGGCGCACCGGGCCTGAACAACAGCGCCGACTTCCTGCCCGTGCGCGAAGCCTTCAAGCTCAACCTGATCCAGGGCGACGCCCAGGCCATCAAGCTGCGCTTCGTCACCACCGAGGGTTACTACCTCTATCGCCACCGCTTCCAGTTCCGTACCGAACCTGCCGACATCGCCCTGGGCACCGCGCAGCTACCTGCCGGCGAGGCCAAGCACGACGAGTACTTCGGCGACGTGGAGGTGTACCACGGCATCCTCGACATCGACCTGCCACGCACTGCCGACCAGCGCCCCTTCACCCTGGTGGTGAGCTATCAGGGCTGCGCCGACAAGGGCCTGTGCTACCCGCCGGAAACCGAGCGCCTGAGCATCGACGGCGTCGGCGCCGCGTCCACCGCCGCCGCCCCGGCCAGCAGCAATGCCTGGAGCTGGAAGGAAATGCTGCTGTTCTTTCTTGCCGGCGTCGGCCTGACTTTCACCCCCTGCGTGCTGCCGATGCTGCCGATCCTTTCCGGGGTGGTGCTGCGTGGCCAGGTCGGTGGCGGTCGCGGCCTGGCCCTGTCGCTGGCCTACGTGCTGCCGATGGCCGCCTGCTTCGCCCTGCTCGGCGCGCTGATGGGCCTGTTCGGCGCCCAGCTCAATTTGCAGGCACGCCTGCAATCGGCCTGGGTGCTGGTGCCCTTCGCGGCATTCTTCGTGGTATTCGCCCTGGCCATGTTCGGCCTGTTCGAACTGAAGCTGCCGCAGTTCATCAGCAGCCGCCTGGACCGCGTGGCCGGGCAGACCAAGGGCGGCTCGCTGCTGGGCGCCGCCGTACTCGGGGTGGTTTCCAGCCTGCTGGTCTCGCCCTGCGTGTCGGCGCCACTGGCTGGTGCGCTGCTATATATAAGCGCCAGCGGCGATGCCATCGGCGGGGCGCTGAAACTCTTCGCGCTGGGCCTGGGCATGGGCGCGCCGCTGCTGCTGGTGGCCACCGGCGGTGCGGCCTGGCTGCCCAAAAGCGGGCCGTGGCTGGTCACGGTGAAGAACGCCATCGGCGTGCTGCTGCTGGGCCTGGCCATCGGCCTGCTCAGCCGCGTGCTGCCCGGCCCGCTCACCCTGCTGCTGATCGGCCTGCTGGCAGCCGGCGTGGCGTTGTTCCTCGGCGCCCTGGAGTTCGGCGTGAAGACCACCGGCCAGCGCCTGGCGCAGCTGCTCGGCCTGTTGCTGCTGGCCTACGCGCTGGCCTGCTGGTACGGCGCCTTCAGTGGCCAGGCCGACCCGCTGCGGCCACTCCCCGCCCCCGCCAGCACCCCCTCGGCCGCACCGGTCAGCGCCTGGCAGACGGTTAACACCCCCGCCGCCCTGGATGGCCTGCTGGCCGAAGCCAGGGCGGCCGGGCAACCGCTGCTGCTGGACTGGTACGCCGACTGGTGCATCAGTTGCAAGGTGATCGAGCATGACGTGCTCGGCGATCCGGCCGTGCAGGCGCAACTGCAGGGCTACCGCCTGGTACGGTTCGACATCACCGAAAGCAACGCCGAGCAACGCGCGCTGCTGGACCGCTACCAGCTGTTCGGCCCGCCGGGCTTCCTGGTGTTTGCCGCGAACGGCAGCGAAAAAACCGACAGCAGGGTGATAGGCGAGGTAAAAGCCGGCGAATTTGCCGAACACCTGGCGCGCATTCGCAGCGAAGTGGGTCTATAACTGCTGGGGCCGCTTGAAAAGCGCCACGGATGACCGAAATTGGCAAGATAGTCATAAATTTCGCGCGAATCTCGGTCATCGTGCTGGCTATTGCAGGTAACTGGACAGTGCTCGGCAGTTTGCGGCATAGTCGCCGCGCTACGTTTTTGCCCGACAATAAAAGGAACCGCAGATGGCAACGCTACTGGTGCTGCATGGCCCCAACCTGAACCTGCTAGGCACCCGCGAACCGGGCGTCTACGGGGCCGTGACCCTGGCCCAGATCAACCAGGACCTGGAGCAGCGTGCACGCGCCGCCGGCCACCATCTGCAATACCTGCAAAGCAATGCCGAGTACGAACTGATCGATCGCATCCACGCCGCACGCAACGAAGGGGTGGACTTCATCCTGATCAATCCGGCGGCTTTCACGCACACAAGCGTCGCATTACGTGACGCATTGCTGGCGGTGAGCATCCCATTCATCGAAGTGCATCTGTCCAACGTGCACAAGCGCGAGCCGTTTCGCCACCACTCCTACTTTTCAGACGTCGCCGTAGGGGTGATCTGCGGCCTGGGCGCCACCGGCTATCGCCTGGCCCTGGAGTCCGCCCTGGAACACCTGGCAGCGCACGCCAAACCCTGAATAACCGAAGCCTGGCCGCAGGCCGGGCCGTGTACGAACGTTAACATTCACGTTTATACGACCCTGACCGACCCTTGGGAGTTGATGATTAATGGATATCCGTAAAGTCAAGAAACTGATCGAACTGCTGGAAGAGTCTGGCATCGACGAGCTGGAGATCAAGGAAGGCGAAGAGTCCGTCCGTATCAGCCGCCACAGCAAGACCCCGGCCCAGCAGTACTACGCGCCAGCCCCGATGGCTGCCGCACCGGCCGCCGCCCCTGTGGCCGCCGCTGCCCCGGCTGCCGCCGAAGCGCCAGCCGCGCCGAAGCTCAACGGCACCGTGGCCCGCTCGCCAATGGTCGGTACCTTCTACCGCAAAGCCTCGCCTACCTCGCCTGCCTTCGTCGAAGTCGGCCAGACCGTGAAGAAAGGCGACACCCTGTGCATCGTCGAAGCCATGAAAATGATGAACCACATCGAAGCTGAAACCAGCGGTGTGATCGAATCCATTCTGGTAGAAGACGGCCAGCCGGTTGAGTACGACCAGCCGCTGTTCACCATCGTTTGAACCGCGGAGAACCAACGATGCCAGCCAAGTTGGAAAAAGTCCTGATCGCCAACCGCGGGGAAATTGCCCTGCGGATCCTGCGCGCCTGCAAAGAGATGGGCATCAAGACCGTCGCCGTGCACTCCACCGCCGACCGCGAGCTGATGCACCTGGGCCTGGCCGACGAATCGGTATGCATTGGCCCGGCTTCGGCCACCCACTCCTACCTGCACATCCCGGCGATCATCGCAGCCGCTGAAGTGACCGGCGCCACCGCCATTCACCCAGGCTACGGTTTCCTCGCGGAAAACGCCGATTTCGCCGAGCAGGTCGAGAACTCCGGCTTCGCCTTCATCGGCCCCAAGGCCGACACCATCCGCCTGATGGGCGACAAGGTGTCGGCCAAGGACGCGATGATCAAGGCCGGCGTACCGACCGTTCCGGGTTCCGACGGCCCGCTGCCGGAAGACGAGGAAGAAGCCTTGCGCATCGGCCGTGAAGTCGGCTACCCGGTGATCATCAAGGCCGCCGGTGGCGGTGGTGGTCGCGGCATGCGCGTGGTGCACAAGGAAGAGGACCTGATCGCCTCGGCCAAGCTGACCCGCAGCGAAGCCGGCGCCGCCTTCGGCAACCCGATGGTGTACCTGGAGAAGTTCCTGACCAACCCGCGTCACGTGGAAGTCCAGGTACTGTCCGACGGCCAGGGCAACGCCGTGCACCTGGGTGACCGCGACTGCTCGCTGCAGCGCCGCCACCAGAAGGTGCTGGAAGAAGCGCCAGCCCCGGGTATCGACGAAAAGGCCCGCCAGGAAGTCTTCGCCCGCTGCGTCAAGGCGTGCATCGACATCGGCTACCGTGGTGCCGGCACCTTCGAGTTCCTCTACGAGAACGGCGCGTTCTACTTCATCGAAATGAACACCCGTGTTCAGGTGGAGCACCCGGTTTCGGAGATGGTCACCGGTATCGACATCGTCAAGGAGATGCTCAGCATCGCTGCTGGCAACAAGCTGTCGTTCACCCAGGATGACGTGGTGATTCGCGGTCACTCGCTGGAGTGCCGGATCAACGCCGAAGACCCGAAGAAGTTCATTCCAAGCCCGGGTACCGTCAAGCATTTCCACGCACCGGGCGGCAACGGCGTTCGCGTCGACTCGCACCTGTACAGTGGCTATGCGGTACCGCCGAACTACGACTCGCTGATCGGCAAGCTGATCACCTACGGCAAGGACCGTGACGAAGCCATGGCGCGCATGCGCAATGCGCTGGACGAGATCGTCGTCGACGGCATCAAGACCAACATCCCGCTGCACCGCGAACTGGTGCGCGATGAAGGTTTCTGCAAAGGTGGCGTGAACATTCACTACCTGGAACACAAGCTCGCCAACGACGAGTGATGCAGGTGTGATGTGAAAAAGACCCCGGCCTGGTGCCGGGGTCTTTTTTTTGTGTTGCCTTCTTCGCCGGCAAGGCCGGCTCCTACAGGGGAACGTCGAATCTGTAGGAGCCGGCCTTGCCGGCGAAGGCGCGCCGCCTAATGCTGCCCCATGCGCGGCATCTCGATGCCATGCGCATGCACCCGCCGGTACAAGGTGGCCCGCGAAATACCCAGCGCCTTGGCCGCCTCCCCCGGTTTCCAGCGATGGCGTACCAGCGCCTCCAGCAGCACCTGGCGCTGCGGGCTCATGCTGGTTTGCACCTGGCCCTGCACCTGCGCCCCGCGCACATCCGCCGGCAGGTCCTGCAACTGCAGCGTGCCACCGGCGCACACCGCGCAGGCGTAACGCAGCACCTGGCGCAACTGGCGCAGGTTACCCGGCCAGCGATACCCCAGCAGACACTCCAGCGCTGCCTCGCTCAAGCCCACGTCCACCCCGCAACCGGCCGCCTCCTCGGCCAGCAAGCGGTTGATCAAGGCCAGCCGGTCACTGCGCTCGCGCAGCGGCGGCAGCTCGAAGCGCGCATTGGCCAGGCGAAAGTACAGGTCTTCGCGAAAGCGCCCGTCGGCCACCCGCGCCGCTAGGTCGCGGTGCGTGGCGCAGATCACCTGGATATCCACACGCTCGCGCCTGGCCGCACCCAGCGGCGCCACCTCGCCTTCGGCCAGCACCCGCAGCAGGCGGGTCTGCAAGGCCAGCGGCATGTCGCCGATCTCGTCGAGAAACAGCGTGCCGCCATCGGCCTGCTGCAGCAGCCCGCGCATGCCCTTGCTGGAGGCCCCGGTAAACGCCCCGGCCACATAGCCGAACAGCTCGCTCTCGATCAGGCTCTCGGGAATCGCCGCGCAGTTGAGCGCCACGAACGGCTTGCCGGCCCGCGCGCTGCGTTCATGCAGCTGGCGCGCGAACACCTCCTTGCCCGCACCGGTCTCGCCCACCACCAGCACCGCCAGGTTGCAGTTCTTGACCCGCACCGCCAGGCGCAGGCTTTCCTCCACCCGTGCATCCACCCCGCCCGGCACCGGCACCACCCGCGCCGAACGCTGTGGCGAGCTGACCCGCACATGCAGCGCATCGCCATCGGCGCGCCAGCTCAGGCGCTGGGCCGACTCGTCGGTCACCGCGCGCAACTGGTCCAGGTCGAACAGCTGGCCGATATGCGCCGGCAGCTCGCCGTAGCGCGAGAGCAATGCCGAGCGCGCCAGGCTGTTGAGCGCCTGCAGGCGTCCGTCGGCATCCCAGGCCAGCAG
Source organism: Pseudomonas sp. VE 267-6A (assembly GCF_024126555.1). Lineage (NCBI taxonomy): Bacteria > Pseudomonadati > Pseudomonadota > Gammaproteobacteria > Pseudomonadales > Pseudomonadaceae > Pseudomonas > Pseudomonas sp. VE 267-6A. The sequence continues at coordinate 82,901 of NZ_JAMYBY010000022.1, read as the reverse complement.
AAAGTCCGGCTGGCTGTCCACATACCCCGGCGCGCTGTGCGCCCGCAGCACCCAATGCGCCTGGGCGTTGTGCATGAAAAACGCGTTCTCGATCTCCCGCGCGGTCTGCACCACCAGTTGGCGGATCAGGTGCTGGCTGCGCCGGTCGTCCGGCGACTGCAGCGCCGACACGTCGACCACCCCCAGCAGCTTGCCCTGCGGGTCGAACACCGGCGCCGCCGAGCAGGTCAGGCCGATGAACGCGGCGCGAAAGTGATCGCGCTTGTGCACCGTGACCGGCACCTGGCTGGTCAGTACCGCCGCCACCCCGCAGGTGCCCTCCTCGCCTTCCGACCAGCAGGTGCCCAGGTACAGGCCGGCCTTGCGGCAGTCGTTGCGCAGCGCGGCGTCGACGCGGTAGTCGATGGTGCGACCCTGCGCGTCGGTCAGCAGCACGCAGTAGTCGGCACCGCGCACCCGCTCGTGCAGGCGCGCCACCGCATCACTGGCAATGCGCATGAACAGCTCGGCGCGTTCGCGGCATTCGTTGAGCAGGGTTTGCGACAGGATGCGCGGCCCTTGCTGCGAGGAAGGGTCGAGGCGGTGCTGCTCCATCGAGCGGCGCCAGGAGTCGAGGATCAACGGCGGTACCGGCGCCTGGGGCTGGCGGTCGGCATTCTTGAGCACACGGCTGACACAGTCGACGTGGGCTCTGGAGTTCGCGGCAAGCATGGGGCCTCCGGTTCTCGTGTTCTTGTCGTTATGCGGCCCATTAAGCGCCGTTTGCCAGGCCCCGACAAGCACCGCCTGGGCAAGCGGCGCCGTGAGACGCAGCGTCTCGGCGTCTCGCCGCGGCGCTGCCCGCACTGCAACGCAGCGTCTTGCCGACACCCCGCGAGTACGCCCTTGGAATGCTGCGCAAAGGCTCTGGGTCAAGCCTTTCACCCAACCTGGCACCACCCTTGCTCCAGCCCTGGTACACAAGAACCAGAGGTGCGCCATGAGCCATCCCGCCCCCACCGTGGGCATCATCGTCAACCCGGCCTCGGGCCGCGACCTGCGCAGGCTTACCGCCAGCGCCGGCCTGTACTCCAGCACCGACAAGGCCTCGGCCGTGCAACGCCTGCTGGCCGCCTTCGCCGCCACCGGCATCCGGCGCGTGCTGCTGCCGCCGGACATGACCGGCATCGCCGCCGCCGTGCTCAAGGCCAGCAACGGCCCGCAGGCCGCCGGCCAGCGCTGGCCGCAACTGGACATCCTCGACATGCCGCTGCACCAGACCGTGGAGGACACCCGCCTGGCCGCGCGCCAGATGCTCGCCCGCGGGGTCGCACTGATCGCCGTGCTCGGCGGCGACGGCACCCACAAGGCGGTGGCCGCCGAGGTCGGCGACATTCCGCTGCTGACCCTTTCCACCGGTACCAACAACGCCTTCCCCGAATTGCGCGAGGCCACCAGCGCCGGGCTGGCCGGCGGGCTGTTCGCCGCCGGGCGCATCCCGGCCCAGGTGGGCCTGCGCCGCAACAAGCGCCTGCTGGTGCGCGACCCGGCGCGGGAGCTGTGCGAATGGGCGCTGGTGGAAGTCGCGGTGTCGCCGCAGCGCTTCATCGGCGCCCGCGCCCTGAGCCGCGCCGAAGACCTTGCCGAAGTCTTCGCCACCTTCGCCGAACCCCATGCCATCGGCCTCTCGGCGCTGTGCGGGCTGTGGTGCCCGGTGTCGCGCCACGCCGCCGAAGGCGCCTGGGTGCGTCTTAACGGCCAGGCCGAACAGGCGCTGCTGGCGCCGCTGGCCCCTGGCCTGGTGCAAGGCTGCGGCATCACCGCTGCCGGCCCGCTGGCACCGGGCGTCGCCTACTCCCTGAGCCTGTCCAGCGGCACCCTGGCGCTGGACGGCGAGCGCGAGATCGAGTTCAGCGAGCACGACCGTCCCACCGTCACCCTCGACGCCCACGGCCCCCTGAGCATCGACGTGGAGGCCGTACTGGCCTTCGCCGCCCGCCATCGCCTGCTGGCGGTAGGCCGCGAACACCCGCAACACCCTGCGCACCCTCAGTGCTGAGACAACCCTGGAGAACAACAAGATGTCCACTCACCTGAACACCGAGCAACTCCTGCATGCCTACCGGGTCATGCGCACCATCCGCGCCTTCGAAGAGCGCCTGCACATCGAGTTCGCCACCGGCGAGATCCCAGGCTTCGTGCACCTGTATGCCGGCGAAGAGGCGTCGGCCGCCGGGGTCATGGCGCACCTGCGCGACAGCGACTGCATCGCCTCCAACCACCGCGGCCACGGCCACTGCATCGCCAAGGGCGTGGACGTGCACGGCATGATGGCCGAGATCTACGGCAAGAAGACCGGCGTGTGCGGCGGCAAGGGCGGTTCGATGCATATCGCCGACCTGGAAAAGGGCATGCTCGGCGCCAACGGCATCGTCGGCGCCGGCGCGCCCCTGGTGGCCGGCGCTGCCCTGGCGGCCAAGCTCAAGGGCACCGATGACGTGGCCGTGGTGTTCTTCGGCGACGGCGGCTCCAACGAGGGTGCGGTGTTCGAGGCCATGAACCTGGCCGCGATCATGAACCTGCCGTGCATCTTCGTGGCCGAGAACAACGGCTACGCCGAGGCCACCGCCTCCAACTGGTCGGTGGCGTGCGACCACATCGCCGACCGCGCCGCCGGCTTCGGCATGCCCGGGGTGACCATCGACGGCTACGACTTCTTTGCCGTGCACGAGGCGGCCGGCGCCGCCATCGAGCGTGCCCGCAGCGGCCAGGGCCCGTCGCTGGTGGAGGTCAAGCTGACCCGCTACTACGGCCACTTCGAAGGCGACGCGCAAACCTACCGCGCCCCGGACGAGGTGAAGAACCTGCGCGAAACCCGCGACTGCCTGATGCAGTTCCGCCAGCGCACCACCCGCGCCGGGCTGCTCGGCGACGCCCAGCTGGACCTGGTGGATGCCCAGGTCGAGGACCTGATCGAAGACGCCGTGCGCCGCGCCAAGTCCGACCCCAAGCCCCAGCCTGCCGACCTGCTCAGCGACGTGTACGTCGCCTACCCCTGAGCACGCTGCCCTTACAACAAGAACAATCGGAGAATCATCATGGCGAGAAAAATCAGCTACCAGCAGGCCATCAACGAAGCCCTGGCCCAGGAAATGCGCCGCGACCCCACGGTGTTCATCATTGGCGAGGACGTCGCCGGCGGTGCCGGTGCACCGGGCGAGAATGACGCCTGGGGCGGTGTGCTCGGCGTCACCAAGGGCCTTTACGGGCAGTTCCCCGGCCGCGTGCTGGACGCGCCGCTATCGGAAATCGGCTATGTGGGCGCAGCGGTCGGCGCCGCCACCCAGGGCCTGCGCCCGGTGTGCGAACTGATGTTCGTCGACTTTGCCGGCTGCTGCCTGGACCAGATCCTCAACCAGGCAGCCAAGTTTCGCTACATGTACGGCGGCAAGGCGGTCACCCCGCTGGTGATGCGCACCATGGTCGGCGCCGGCCTGCGCGCCGCCGCCCAGCACTCGCAGATGCTCACCTCGCTGTGGACCCACATCCCGGGCCTGAAGGTGGTGTGCCCGTCGTCGCCGTATGACGCCAAGGGCCTGCTGATCCAGGCGATCCGCGACAACGACCCGGTGATCTTCTGCGAGCACAAGCTGCTCTACAGCCTGCAGGGCGAAGTGCCGGAAGAGGTCTACACCGTGCCGTTCGGCGAGGCCAACTTCTTGCGTGACGGCGACGACATCACTCTGGTGACCTACGGGCGCATGGTCCACCTGGCCATGGAGGCGGCGGCCAACCTGGCACGCCAGGGCATCGACTGCGAGGTGCTCGACCTGCGCACCACCAGCCCGATGGATGAAGACAGCATTCTCGAAAGCGTGGAAAAGACCGGCCGCCTGGTGGTGATCGACGAAGCCAACCCGCGCTGCTCGATGGCCACCGACATCAGTGCGCTGGTGGCGCAGAAAGCCTTCGGCGCACTCAAGGGCCCGATCGAGATGGTCACTGCGCCGCACACCCCGGTGCCGTTCTCCGACGCGCTGGAAGACCTCTACATCCCCACCGCCGCCAAGATCGAGGCTGCCGTGCACACAGTGATGAAAGGGAGGGACGCGGCATGAGCCAGATCCATACCCTGACCATGCCCAAGTGGGGCCTGTCGATGACCGAGGGGCGCATCGACACCTGGCTCAAGCAGGAAGGCGAGCACATCAGCAAGGGCGACGAGGTGCTGGACGTGGAGACCGACAAGATCTCCAGCAGCGTCGAGGCCCCGTTCAGCGGCGTGCTGCGACGTCAGATCGCCAGGCCCGACGAAACCCTGGCAGTGGGGGCGCTGCTGGCCGTGGTGGTCGAGGGCGAGGCCAGCGACGCGCAGATCGATGCGGTGGTGCAGCGCTTTCAGGCCGAGTTCGTGCCCGGTGACAGCGCCGAGCAGGACAGCGGCCCGGCGCCGCAGAAAGTCGAGCTGGACGGGCACCGGGTGCGCTACTTCGACCTCGGCGAAGGTGGTACGCCGCTGGTGTTGATCCACGGCTTCTGCGGCGACCTGAACAACTGGATGTTCAACCACCCGGCGCTGGCCGCCGAGCGCCGGGTGATCGCCCTCGACCTGCCCGGGCATGGCGAGTCGGGCAAGCACCTGCAACGCGGCGACCTGGATGAGCTGAGCCAGAGCGTGCTGGCCCTGCTCGATCACCTGGACCTGGGGCGCGTGCACCTGGCCGGGCACTCCATGGGTGGTGCGGTGGCCTTGAACCTGGCGCGGCTGGCACCTGCGCGGGTGCAGTCGCTGAGCCTGATCGCCAGCGCCGGGCTGGGGCGCGAGATCAATGGCGGCTACCTGCAGGGCATCGTTGCGGCGGCCAACCGCAACGCCCTGAAGCCGCAGATGACGCAGCTGTTCTCCGACCCCGGGCTGGTGACCCGGCAGATGCTCGAGGACATGCTCAGGTTCAAGCGCCTGGAGGGGGTGGACGAGGCCCTGCGACAACTGGCCGACGCACTGGCCAGCGACGGCGTGCAGCGTCACGATCTGCGCCCGGTGGTGGCGCAGCAGCCGACGCTGGTGCTGTGGGGCAGCGATGACGCGATCATCCCGGCCACCCATGTGGACGGCCTGCCAGCCGAGGTGGCGATACTGCCGGGCCAGGGGCACATGGTGCAGCTGGAAGCGGCCGAGCAGGTCAATGCGCGGCTGCTGGCGTTTTTGCGCGGGCACTGACCAGCACCGGTTTGTGTCTCGAGGGCTGCTCTGCAGCCCGATCGCGGGTCAAGCCCGCTCCCACAAGGATCACTGCCGTCTCTGTGGGAGCGGGCTTGACCCGCGATCACGCCAGTACAGACACTGCAGCGCCCCCGATACAAACCCCTCGCACTCAAGTAAACTGGCGCGCTTCGCGCAGCCCCCAGCGGCTGCCCTCCACGAATTACCCAAAGGTGCCCGCCATGCCCTGGCTGCAAGTACGTCTGGCCATCAGCCCGGAACAAGCCGAAACCTACGAAGATGCCCTGCTCGAAGTCGGCGCCGTCTCCGTCACCTTCATGGACGCCGAAGACCAGCCGATCTTCGAACCGGACCTCAACACCACCCCGCTGTGGTCGCACACCCACCTGCTGGCCCTGTTCGAAGCCGACGCCGAACCCGAGGCAGTGTTTGCCCACCTGCAACTGCTGACCGGGGCCGCCCTGCCCGAGCACCAGGCCGAAGTGATCGAAGACCAGGACTGGGAACGCAGCTGGATGGACAACTTCCAGCCCATGCGCTTCGGCCAGCGCCTGTGGATCGTGCCCAGCTGGCACGCCGCCCCCGAGCCGGACGCCGTCAACCTGCTGCTCGACCCGGGCCTGGCGTTCGGCACCGGCACCCACCCGACCACCGCCCTGTGCCTGGAATGGCTCGACGGCCAGGACCTGAACGGCACTGAAGTACTCGACTTCGGCTGCGGCTCAGGCATCCTCGCCATCGCCGCGCTGCTGCTGGGCGCACGCAAGGCGGTGGGCACCGACATCGACGTGCAGGCCATCGAGGCCTCGCGCGACAATGCCGGGCGCAACGGCATCGCCGACGTGCTGTTCGACCTGTACCTGCCCCAGGACATGCCGGCCATGCAGGCCGACGTGCTGGTGGCCAACATCCTCGCCGGCCCGCTGGTCTCGCTGGCCCCGCAGCTGTCCGGCCTGGTACGCCCCGGCGGCCTGCTGGCGCTGTCGGGCATCCTCGCCGAACAGGGCGATGAAGTGGCCGCCGCCTACGCCAAGGACTTCGACCTGGACCCGATCGCCGTGCGCGATGGCTGGGTACGCATCAGTGGTCGCCGGCGCTAACTGCGCCTAGACTACAACTCTGCACAACCCGGACCGCCGCATGACCGACAGTTTCGTCACCCAGTGCCCGCATTGCCAGACCAGCTTTCGCGTCAGCCACACTCAATTGAGTGTGGCCCGCGGGGTAGTGCGCTGCGGCAATTGCCTGCAGGTATTCAACGCCGCCAAGCAGCTGCTGGAGCAGAGTGCAGCGCAACAGGCGCTGCAGGTCGCCCCCGCGCTGCCGCCGGCAACGCCGTTGCCTGCGCCGGTGGCCGAAACCGAACATGCACCGCAGCCCGCGCCGATCAGCCAGCGCGAATGGACGGCCAGCGCGCTGGACGTCGACCTCGACCAACTGGACCTCGACCAGGAACTCGCCCGCCTGGAGCAACGCGAAATCCAGCCGATCAGCGAGTTCAAGCGCAGCCAGGCCGAAGACTTCGACCTGGCGCCACGCCGCGAGGACAGCCTCAGCGCCCAGCGCGACGGCCCGGACGACACCTCGTACACCGACAGCCTGTTCAGCAGCCCGGCCGACGAACGCGAAGCCCAGGCAACGCCGCAGCCGCCGCTGGTCGACGAACCCGTCCCGGCTACCGTGGCGCTGCCGGGCGAGCGCACCGAACCCTCGCTGTCGCTGGACCTGGACGGCCTGGATGACGAGCCCCCGCTGCGCGAGCAGCCCCTCCACGACCCCGACGTGGTGGCCGAGCACCTTTCGGCACGCGACCCGGGCGATGAGCCCGACGCGCCGGACCCGGCGTTCGACGACGCCCCGAATACCCGCCACGAACCCGACCTTGGCCCGATGGCCGCACGCTCGCCACGCAAGCCGGCGCTGGTCGACATCGTCGACGACCCGCTGCAGCTCGACTGGCAGAAGCCGCGCAGCCACTGGGGCCGGCGCCTGCTGTGGGCGCTGCTGACTCTGCTGGCTGGCGCGGCACTGGCTGGCCAGTACATCGCCTATCACTTCGACGAACTGGCCCGCCAGGACCAGTACCGCCCCTGGTTCCAGCAGCTGTGCCCGCAACTGGGCTGCGAAGTGCCTTCCAAGGTCGACATCGCCCGCATCAAGAGCAGCAACCTGGTGGTCCGCAGCCACCCGGACTTTGCCGGCGCGTTGATCGTGGACGCGATCATCTACAATCGTGCGCCCTTCTCGCAGCCATTCCCGCTGCTGGAGCTGCGGTTTGCCGACCTCAACGGCCAACTGATCGCCAGCCGTCGCTTCAAGCCCGGCGAGTACCTGAGCGGCGAGCTGGCCGGCAAGGCCGAAATGCCCAGCCAGACCCCGATCCACATCGCCCTGGACATCCTCGATCCGGGCCCGAAGGCGGTCAACTACAGCCTGAGCTTCCGCTCGCCGGAGTAAACCCAGCGACCAGCGGCAAGCTTCAGGCGGCAAGAGAAAAGCGCGGTATCACGCCACTCCTGCTTTTGGCTGGGGCTTGAAGCTTGTCGCTTGCCGCTCAAACTGTTCATATTTTATCCAGATCGACCTTTATCCGGTCACCGAGAGCGGGTATCATGCCCACCCTTTTTCGAACTCTAAGATCGGCCCCCACAACAGGGAACTCCTATGTCGGCGGTACGCATCGGCCCATACACACTGCAGAACGCCCTGATCCTTGCCCCTATGGCCGGGGTCACGGACCAGCCTTTTCGTCAGCTGTGCCGACGAATGGGCGCAGGCCTGGTGGTGTCCGAAATGGTCAGCAGCGACATGAGCCTGTGGAACAGCCGCAAGTCGCGCCTGCGCATGATTCACGATGGCGATCCCGAGCCCCGCTCGGTGCAGATCGCCGGCGGTGACGCGCAGATGCTCGCGGCCGCGGCCCGGGCCAATGTCGAGGCCGGCGCGCAGATCATCGATATCAACATGGGCTGCCCGGCAAAAAAAGTCTGCAACAAAGCTGCAGGCTCTGCTTTATTGAAGGATGAAGTGCTGGTCAACGAGATCCTCCAGGCGGTGGTCGCCGCCGTGGACGTACCCGTTACCCTCAAGATCCGCACCGGCTGGGACCGGGACAACAAGAATGGCCTGACCGTGGCGAAGATCGCCGAGCAGGCAGGCATTCAGGCACTGGCCGTACATGGCCGCACCCGTGCCGACCTGTACACCGGCGACGCCGAGTACGACACCATCGCCGCCATCAAGCAGGCGGTGTCGATACCGGTATTTGCCAATGGCGACATCACGTCGCCGCAAAAGGCCCGACAGGTGCTCGACGCCACCGGCGCCGACGGCCTGCTGATCGGCCGCGCCGCCCAGGGGCGGCCGTGGATCTTTCGCGAGGTCGAGCACTACCTGCGCACCGGCGAGCTGTTGCCGGCACCGCAGTTGGCTGAAGTGGAACGAATTCTGCTGGAGCACCTGGCCGCGCTGCACGCCTTCTATGGCGATGTGATGGGTGTGCGTATCGCCCGCAAGCATGTGGGCTGGTACCTGGCAACGTTACCGGGCGCCAGGGAGTTTCGCGCCCGCTTCAATGGTTTGGAAGAAACACACGCGCAGTGCGCCGACGTTCGCGAGTTTTTCCGCGAACGTGAACAGAGCCTTGAGACAGAGGACGGACAAGGGGTGGCCGCATGACGATGATGACCGAGACTTTAGTGAGTGGAACAACGCCCGTGAGCGACAACGTCAACCTGAAACAGCACCTGAACACCCCGAGCGAAGAGGGCCAGACCCTTCGCGGGAGCGTGGAGAAGGCGCTGCACAACTACTTTGCGCACCTCGAGGGCGCTGCTGTCACGGACGTGTACAACCTGGTGCTCTCTGAAGTCGAGGCACCCTTGCTCGAAAGCGTGATGAACTACGTCAAGGGCAACCAGACCAAGGCCAGCGAGCTGCTGGGGCTCAACCGGGGCACCTTGCGCAAGAAGCTCAAGCAGTACGATCTGCTGTAACAACGAATCCACACCAGAAAAGGCGGCTCCCATTCGATGAGGTCGCCTTTTTTGCTGACTCCACCGCGTTATGGAATCTGAAATGACCGACCAGACTACCCGCCTGCCGATCCGCCGCGCCTTGATCAGCGTTTCCGACAAGACCGGAATCCTCGAATTCGCCCGTGAGCTGCAACAGCTCGGCGTCGAGATCCTGTCCACCGGTGGCACCTTCAAGTTGCTCCAGGACAATGGCGTCGCCGCGGTGGAAGTTGCCGACTACACCGGCTTTGCCGAAATGATGGACGGCCGGGTCAAGACCCTGCACCCCAAGATCCACGGTGGCATCCTCGGCCGTCGCGGTACCGATGACGCCATCATGGCCGAGCACGGGATCAAGCCGATCGACCTGGTCGCCGTCAACCTGTACCCCTTCGAAGCCACCATCTCCAAGCCGGGCTGCGACCTGCCGACCGCCATCGAGAACATCGACATCGGCGGCCCGACCATGGTTCGCTCGGCGGCCAAGAACCACAAGGACGTGGCCATCGTGGTCAACGCCAGCGACTACGGCCAGGTACTCGAGAGCCTCAAGGCCGGTGGCCTGACCTACGCCCAGCGCTTCGACCTGATGCTCAAGGCGTTCGAGCACACCGCCGCCTACGACGGCATGATCGCCAACTACATGGGCACCGTGAACCAGTCGGCCGACACCCTGAGCACCGAAGACCGCAGCCAGTTCCCGCGCACCTTCAACAGCCAGTTCGTCAAGGCCCAGGAAATGCGCTACGGCGAGAACCCGCACCAGAGCGCGGCGTTCTACGTCGAGGCCAAGCCGAGCGAGGCCGGCATCGCCACCGCCACCCAGCTGCAGGGCAAGGAGCTGTCGTACAACAACGTGGCCGACACCGACGCCGCGCTGGAATGCGTCAAGAGCTTCGTCAAGCCGGCCTGCGTGATCGTCAAGCACGCCAACCCGTGCGGCGTGGCCGTCAGCCCGGACGCCGAGGGCGGCATCCGCCAGGCCTACGAGCTGGCCTACGCCACCGATACCGAATCAGCCTTCGGCGGCATCATCGCGTTCAACCGCGAGCTGGATGCCGAAACCGCCAAGGCCATCGTCGAGCGTCAGTTCGTCGAAGTGATCATCGCCCCGAGCGTGAGCGAAGAAGCCCGCGCCGTGGTGGCCGCCAAGGCCAACGTGCGCCTGCTGGCGTGCGGCCAGTGGTCGGCCGAGCGTGCCGCTGCCTGGGACTACAAGCGCGTCACCGGCGGCCTGCTGGTACAGAGCCGCGACATCGGCATGATCACCGAGGGCGACCTGAAGGTGGTGACCAAGCGTGCGCCGACCGAGCAGGAAATCCACGACCTGATCTTCGCCTGGAAAGTGGCCAAGTACGTCAAGTCCAACGCCATCGTCTATGCCAAGAACCGCCAGACCATCGGTGTCGGCGCCGGCCAGATGAGCCGCGTGAACTCGGCGCGCATTGCCGCGATCAAGGCCGAGCATGCCGGCCTGCAGGTACAGGGTGCGGTCATGGCCTCGGATGCGTTCTTCCCGTTCCGCGACGGTATCGACAACGCGGCCAAGGTGGGTATCACTGCGGTGATCCAGCCAGGCGGTTCGATGCGTGATGCCGAGGTGATTGCCGCGGCCGACGAAGCCGGCATCGCGATGGTGTTCACCGGCATGCGCCACTTCCGTCACTGATCCACTGCGTGTAGGAGCCGGCGTTGCCGGCGAATGGGCCCGCCCGGTCAACGCGGTGCGACCTTCGCCGGCAACGCCGGCTCCTACAGTTACTCTCCGAATTAGCGTCATCGAGGTTTTGACATGAACGTTTTGATCATCGGTAGCGGCGGCCGCGAACACGCCCTGGCCTGGAAAGTTGCCCAGGACCCTCGCGTCGAGACTGTCTTCGTCGCCCCCGGCAACGCCGGCACCGCCACCGAAGCCAAGTGCAAGAACGTCGACATCGACGTCACCGCCCTGGACCAACTGGCCGACTTTGCCGAGAAGAACGTCGCCCTGACCATCGTCGGCCCCGAGGGCCCGTTGGTGGCCGGCGTGGTCGACCTGTTCCGCAGCCGCGGCCTGGACTGCTTCGGCCCCACCAAGGGCGCGGCGCAGCTGGAAGGCTCCAAGGCCTTCACCAAGGACTTTCTGGCCCGTCACAAGATCCCGACCGCCGACTACCAGAACTTCACCGAAGTGGAGCCGGCCCTGGCCTACCTGCGCGAAAAAGGCGCACCGATCGTGATCAAGGCCGACGGCCTGGCCGCGGGCAAGGGCGTGATCGTCGCCATGACCCTGGCTGAAGCCGAGGACGCGGTACGCGACATGCTCGCCGGCAATGCCTTCGGCGACGCCGGTTCGCGCGTGGTCATCGAAGAGTTCCTCGACGGCGAGGAAGCCAGCTTCATCGTCATGGTCGACGGGCAGAACGTGCTGCCGATGGCCACCAGCCAGGACCACAAGCGCGTCGGCAACGCCGACACCGGCCCCAACACCGGCGGCATGGGCGCCTACTCGCCAGCCCCGGTGGTCACCGCCGAGGTCCACCAGCGCGTGATGGACCAGGTGATCTGGCCGACCGTCAACGGCATGGCTGCCGAAGGCAACGTGTACACCGGCTTCCTGTATGCCGGGCTGATGATCGACAAGGCCGGCAACCCCAAGGTCATCGAGTTCAACTGCCGCTTCGGCGACCCGGAAACCCAGCCGGTGATGCTGCGCCTGGAATCGAGCCTGGTGCTGCTGATCGAAGCGGCGTTCGCCAAGGCCCTGAACAAGGTCGAAGCGCAGTGGAACCCGCAGCCGAGCCTGGGCGTTGTACTGGCCGCCGGCGGCTACCCGGGCGACTACGCCAAGGGCGCACCGATCAGCGGCCTGGACGCCGCAGCCAAGCTCACCGGCAAGGTTTTCCATGCCGGTACCGCCCTCAAGGACGGCCAGGTGGTCACCAGCGGTGGTCGCGTACTGTGTGCCACTGCCCTGGGTGAGACCGTCGAAGCCGCGCAGCAGCAGGCCTACCGCCTGGCCGCCGAAATCGAGTGGGACGGCAGTTTCTACCGCACCGACATCGGCTACCGCGCCATCGCCCGTGAACGTGGCGAGCACCAGGAGTAAGCTGACACGGCAAGGCTCCAAAGGGGCCTTGCCTTCGGCTTGGCACGCCGCGCATAGTTGCAAACCGGCATTTGGCTAGGAAGGGATATCTCGTGCGTTGGCTCAGGATTGCCATTGGACTCACCGTCAGCCTGCTGACTCTGCTCTGCCTGTTCCCGGCCACGGCCGATTCGGGCAGTGGGTGGTCGGTATTGCTCGACGATCAGGCCAACCTGCAACTGAGCGACATCCGTTCCGAGCGTTACCGTAACCAGTTCAGTCCCATCGAGCTCAACCAGCTCGATGCCGCCGAGCCCCAGCAGGCGCTCTGGCTGCATTACCACCTGCCCCCACACCAGCCCGAACAGGTACTGCGCCTGTTCGCCCCGGACCTGTCGCACCTGAACCTGTATGTGGTCGACGGCGCCCGGCTGATCGAGCAGTCCCACAACGGCCGCCCGGACACCAACGGCCCGGTGAGCCTGACCACCAACGATCACCTGCTGGCGGTGCCGAGCAGCGACCAGGCCCAGGACCTCTACCTGCGGCTGGTCTCCGAGCACCAGCTGCGGCCCGGCATCAGCCTGATGCCCGCCGTGAGCGCCGCCGCCGACCAGCGCCAGCCACTGCTGTTCGGGTTGCTGTTCGGCTGCATGGGCATGCTGATCCTGCACAACCTGGTGCGCTTCGGCTATTCGCGCTCCACCAGCAGCCTGTGGCTGGCCGGCTACCACAGCCTGATGCTGCTCAGCGCGCTGATCCTGCTCAACCTGAGCGGGCCGTGGAACCTCTGGCAGACTTCGCAGACCCCGGCCGCCTACCTCACCGCCCTGCTCGCCAGCCTCTGCGGGCTGGCCTTCACCCTGCGCTTCTTCGCCCCCCTGCAGCAGCCGCGCCTGGCCCGCCTGCTGCAAGGCGAGATCCTGCTGATCGCCATCGGCGGCCTGTTGCTGCTGTTCGTCGACACCTTGCCGTTGAACCTGGCCACCTACGCGCTGGTGGCCCTGGCCAGCCTGAGCATGCTGATCACGGCCGTTTGCCACTGGGTGCGCGGCTTCGCCCCGGCGCGCCTGTTCAGCCTGGCCATGCTGGTGTTCAACCTGGGCTGCCTGGTGGTGCTGCCGGCGCTGCTGGGCCTTACCCGCACCCCCACCGAATGGCTGCTGTTCATCCTGCTGGGGTTCACCGCCTTCACCGGCCTTCTGCTCAACATGGCCCTGGGCGAGCGCCTGCGCAGCATCAGCGAGGCGCGCTTCAGCGCCAGCCGCGAGCTGGCCGCCAGCACCGCCGAAATCAACGCCAAGGCAGAGTTTCTGGCACGCATCAGCCACGAGATCCGCACCCCGATGAACGGTGTGCTGGGCATGACCGAACTGCTGCTGGGCACCCCGCTGTCGGTCAAGCAGCGCGACTATGTACAGACCATCCACAGTGCCGGCAACGAGCTGCTGACCCTGATCAACGAGATCCTCGACATCTCCAAGCTCGAGTCCGGCCAGATCGAGCTGGATGACGTGCAGTTCGACCTCAACGCCCTGATCGAGGACTGCCTGAGCATCTTCAGGGCCAAGGCCGAACAGCAGAACATCGAACTGATCAGCTTCACCCAGCCACAGGTGCCGCGGGTCATCAGCGGTGACCCCACGCGCCTGCGCCAGGCCCTGCTGAGCCTGCTGGAAAACGCCCTGAAAAAGACCGAGCAGGGCGAGATCCTGCTGGTGGTGGCACTGGACCAGCGCGGCAGCAGCCCGCGCCTGCGCCTGGCCGTGCAGGACAGCGGCGAACCGATCCCGCCCAGCGAGCGCGAGGCACTGCTGCAGGCCGAGTTGCACAGCGAGCACGTGCTGTCGAGCAACAAGCTCGGCGGCCTGCTGGGCCTGGTGATCGCCAAGCAACTGATCGCCCTGATGCAGGGCGAGTTCGGCATCAAGACCAGCCACAACCAGGGCAACACCCTGTGGATGACCCTGCCGCTGGACCCGCAGCGCCTCGAACAGCCCGCCGCCGACCTCGACGGCCCGCTGCGCGATGCCCGGGTGCTGGTGGTGGACGACAACGACACCTGCCGCAAGGTGCTGGTGCAGCAGTGCAGCGCCTGGGGCATGAACGTGAGCGCCGTGCCCTCGGGCAAGGAAGCCCTGGCGCTGCTGCGCACCAAGGCGCACCTGCGTGACTACTTCGATGCCGTGCTGCTCGACCAGAACATGCCCGGCATGACCGGCATGCAACTGGCTGCCAAGATCAAGGAAGATCCGAGCCTGAACCACGACATCCTGATCATCATGCTCACCGGCATCACCAATGCGCCGAGCAAGGTCATCGCCCGCAACGCCGGGGTCAAGCGCATCCTGGCCAAGCCCGTGGCCGGCTACACCCTCAAGACCACCCTGGCCGAAGAACTGGCCCAGCGCAGCAAGGGCCAGATGCTCGGCATGCAGCCGCCCAGCCTGGCCACCCCGCTGGACGTGCCCGCCGACTTCCGCATCCTGGTGGCCGAAGACAACAACATCTCCACCAAGGTGATCCGCGGCATGCTCGGCAAGCTCAACCTGGAGCCCGACACCGCCAGCAACGGCGAGGAAGCCCTGCAGGCCATGAAGGCGCAGCGCTACGACCTGGTGCTGATGGACTGCGAGATGCCGGTGCTGGACGGTTTCTCGGCCACCCAGCAGCTGCGCGCCTGGGAGGCGGTCAGCCTGCGCCCGCGCACGCCGGTGGTGGCGCTGACCGCGCACATCCTGGCCGAGCACAAGGAGCGCGCACGCCAGGCCGGCATGGACGGGCACATGGCCAAGCCGGTGGAGCTGTCGCAACTGCGCGAACTGATCGAATACTGGGTGGCCCACCGCAAGCCCCACGAGCAGCCCGACAACGCGCCCGTCCCCCACTGATACACTTGCCCAACGCCCCCTTTGCCGCGAGCCCACGCCATGCTCCATGAGTTGTTCAGCGTCTACCTGAAGATGCTCGTGCTCTACAGCCCGTTCTTCGTCCTGTCCTGCTTCATCAGCCTGACCCGCGGCCACTCCAGCAAGGAGCGCAAGCAGCTGGCCTGGCGCGTGGCGCTGGCGGTACTGATCGCCAGCGTGCTGCTGTACCTGTTCGGGCGGGCAATCTTCGGCATCTTCGGCATCACCCCCGACGCGTTTCGCATCGGCGCCGGCAGCGTGCTGTTCATCTCGGCGCTGGGCATGGCCCAGGGCAAGTCGGCGGTCAACACCGACAACGTGCAGCAGGACGTGACCATCGTGCCGTTGACCATCCCGCTGACCGTCGGCCCCGGCACCATCGGTGCGCTGCTGGTGATGGGCGTCAGCCAGCCGCACTGGGACGACAAGCTGCTGGCCATCGTGAGTATCGCCCTGGCCAGCTTCACCGTTGGCCTGGTGCTGTTTCTGTCGCACCGCATCGAACGGCTGCTTGGCGACCAGGGCCTGCAGATCGTCAGCCGGCTGATGGGCCTGTTCGTGTGCGCCCTGGCGGCGCAGATCATCTTCACCGGGATCAAGGGCTACCTGGTGCTCTAGCCCCTACCGGTCCTGGAAGAAACCTTCCGAGAGTGCCCGGGTCTGGGCCAGTACGAACGTGCGATGGCTCGCGTACGCCTGGCGATCGAACAGGTAGCAGCCACCATGGGGCGTCAGGGTCACGTAGCGCCGGTAGGTATCGGTCAGAAAGCCGTGTTCGACGTCCACTTCAAAGCGCATCACCAGCCCGCAGAAACACAGCATGGGCTGGTTGCGTCGATCGGTGAAACAGGGCGTGACCTTGCAGTGCATGGCCTTCTCCACGTCGCGCCTGGGCATGGCCGAAGACTCGAAGTGGCGTCGGGCCTTGGTCTCCAGGTCGAGGTCGCGCAGCGACTGGCTGATCACCTGGTGAAACAGCACCTCGGCGTCCCGCTGTACCACCGTGACCTCGAAGGCACGCACCTGCGCCAGGTCGTGGGCAGCCGTGGACACCGACGACAGAAAGCTGATCAGGCGGCAACCATGCCGCAGCAGGCAGGCATGGTGGAACTCATTCCAGGCCTGCGGCGAGGCATGCTGACCAACCGCTTTGCTGGCGTACATCTCGGCGTACACCATCAGGTCCATCATGTCCTGCATGTCGGCAGGGTCCATGCCCTCACCGAACGACACCCGGTTGTCGCCGATCACCTGCGAACGTTCAGTGGAGGTCATGGGTGCCCCCTTGCAGCGAGCAGTCGGCCTTGGCCTTGGCCTGCGGCACCACCCGCCTGAGCACAACGGCATCGTCCTCCAGGGCTGCCACTGTCATGTCGCGCAGTCGCGCATAGCGCGCAACCGACAACTGCTTGTGGCTGTAGAAGAACAGCGCGTCGCCCGGGCTGTCGACCCCGCAGAACGTCTGGTGCAGAAAGTCCTGCTGAAGCGGCACCACCAGCGCCAGGCTCACAAACAGGCTGAACACCTGGTCTGGCGCAGTACACGCACTGAGCTGGAAGTTGATCGCCGTGCGCTGGCTGGCCTGGCTGTGCGCGAGCACCTGGGCACGAAACAGCTGGCGCGCCGGGTGCTCGTAGGCCAGTTCGCAAATCTGCTCCAGCATGTCGGTCATCTGCCGCACGATGGCCGCAGGCAACTTCTTCTTCAGGTGCCTGGTCACCAGCGCGACGATGCTCAGGTCATCCAGGCCGGCGAACCTGGACACATCGGACTGCACGGTCTGGGTGCTCCACATGAGCTGGCCCAGGCCGTCCACATTGCGCTTGAACCAGGCCCGGGGGTTGGCGGTGACCAGGCCGTCCTGGTTGGCCGACACCTGCGCCAGCAAGTGGGAGTTCAATACATCATCCCTGTCCGGTGCGCTCAACCCGCCGGGAAATGAAATCAGCTGCGCACCATTGACCCATGTCTCGTACTGCATTGCCATGCCTCGACTCCTTGAGGATAGCGGCACCGGCGCCTTGACACCGGTGCCGGTAGAATTACTTCTTCTTGATTTTCCTGAAGAAGTTATCCGAGGAAATACCCATGTAGTCGTGGATGTCGTCTTTGTTGCGCTGATAGACACGTTCGTTCCAGTTGACCATGGTGGCCACCTGAGTGATGTCCATGGTTTCGTTGTCCCACTTCCAGAACAGTGCGCCGCCCTTGTCGGTACGCTTGTTGTATTCAAGCCCGATGAACAGTGTCACGGCTTCGCCGTTATCCGTTTCAAGGCACGGCAGAATGCGGCAACTGTCCTTGCTCGCGCCGGTGCTGTTGTTGTTGAACAGGGTGATCATGTCCTCGTCGCCCTTGAGCTTGTCGAGGGCCCTGGAAACCAGCGGGATCATGGCGGCTGCGTTGCCACCGGCCACCGAGGCGACGATTTCCAGCACCACGCTGTCCATGGTGATGTCGCGCTTGCTGGTGTTGTAGCTCTGACGGTCCGAACTGGTCATGAACCAGCCGGCGTGCAGCATGGCCTCCCGGTAGGCTGCCAGCCATTGCAGGGGCCGCTCCTGGATACTGCCCGAGGTGTTGGCCACCATCTCGGCGAACAGGGTGGCGTCCTTGGCCATCTGGCGCTTGTCCGCCGACAGCTTGTCGGCAAAGGTCAGAATCGTCGGGCCTTCGCTGGTCATCAGTGCCACTTCGCCCGTTTCGTCATCGAGCCCTTCACTGGCCAGCAGCCCGCGCATGGACAGCGGCGAATGCTGAAGATCCGGTACTTCCAGGTTGCTGAAGAATTCAGCGCTTTTTTCCGCGCAGGGAAACACAGTCGAGTTATCCATAACATCATCCTTGTTCAGTTTTGGTTTGCCGCGGCACAGCCAGGCCACTGCAAACTATCACCGGGCCTGCATGAAAAAAGGTGCGCCCGTTTCCAGGCGCACCTTTCTTTCCCTACGAGACCCTGTGGCTATCCAGGGCGGCCGGCGCCATACCAACGCGGCGTGTACACCCACTCGCCACCGTCGGCACGCGCGAAGGCGCAGGTGGTGGACGACCCCACCAGCACCATGGTGCGCATGTCCACCTGCTCTGGCGTCAGCTCGCCCAGGGTCAGGGTGCGCAGGGTCTGGCCGGGGCGGCCGATGTCACGGCCCAGCACCACCGGGGTGGCCGGCGTGCGGTGCTGGCGCACGATCTCCAGGGCACGCCCCAGCTGCCAGGGCCGCGAGCGCGAGATCGGGTTGTAGAAGGCCAGCGCCAGGTCGGCCTGGCAGGCGAGGTCCAGGCGTTTCTCGATGATGTCCCAGGGCTTGAGGTTGTCCGACAGCGACAGCACGCAGAAGTCATGCCCCAGCGGCGCACCGGCCTGCGCGGCGGTGGCCAGCGAGGCCGAGACGCCCGGCAGCATCTGCAGCTCGACGCTGTGCCACTGCGGGTCCGTCGACTCGTGCAGGGCTTCGAGCACCGCCGCTGCCATGGCGAACACGCCCGGGTCGCCCGACGATACCACCACCACCGAGCGGCCTTGCACGGCCAGCTCGAAGGCATGCCGTGCGCGCTGCATTTCTTCGCGGTTGTCGGTGCAGTGCAGCACCTGATCGGCGCGGAACGGGCTGGCCATGCGCACATAGGTTTCATAACCCAGCACGTCATTGGCGCGTGCCAGCTCGGCCTTGACCGCCGGCACCATCAGGTCGGCGGCGCCCGGGCCCAGGCCGATCACCGCCAGGCGGCCACGGGCGCGCCCGATCCGTTGCGGGTCGATCGGCTGGCCGGCCACCGCAATCGCCACGCCCTCGCCTGCGCACTGCGGCGCCAGCAACTGCGGCCAGGCCTGCGCGGCCAGCTCGGCAACGCTGCCGGCGGCCGGGGCGAAGCGCAACGGCACGCCCAGCTCGGCCGCTGCCGCGTGCAACGCCGGGCTGGCCATCTCGCTGTCGGCCGCCAGCAGGCAGGCCAATGCCGGCTCGGCGATCTTCGCGCGGTGCAGCGCCGCACGCACCGCCGCGGCCAGCTCCGGCACCTGGGCACTCACGGCCACCAGCACGCAGCGCGGGTAGATCACCAGCTCGTTGGCGTCGGCCTCACGTGCATCGCAGCCCACATGAATGGCCAGCTGCGCCTGCTCGCTCTGCGGCAGTTGCGCCTGTTCGAGCCACGGCGCGGCGCCATCGATGCGCACGCTTTCACCGGCCAGCAGGTCGGACACGAAACGCTTGCCCAGCTCCAGGTCGGCCAGCGCATAACCACTGGGCGGGTTGAGCAGGCAGGTGCCGAAGCGCAGCTCGCCGCTGGTGGTGATGGCCGGCGCCACGCCGAGGCCGGCGGCGATCTCGCGAGCCAGCCCGTTGACCCCGCCCAGCCCGCCCAGCAGCGGCACCACGGCGCTGCCGTCTTCGGCCACGGCCAGTACCGGCGGTTCGGCGCCCTTCTCCAGCAGCACGCTGGCCAGGCTGCGAATCACGATGCCGGCGGCGCACAGGGCAATGATCGGTGTGTCCTGCTGGTACAACTGGCGCAGGGTGGCGCCGAAGTCCTGGTAGCTGCGGTCCGTGCCCTCGACCCGCCCGGCCAGGCCGTGGATCAATGCATCGGGGTACAGCTGCTGGAGCCTGCGGGCAGTGGCCAGGCTGCCCTTGCCCAGGATCACGATGGCCGGTGCGTGAGATGTCATCACCCTTGCCACCGTTCACCCGGCACGATGATCAGCGAGAAGTATGGCGAGGACTGCGGGTCGACCGCATCCAGCGCCACGATCTTCTGGTTGGCCATGGTCGCGCGCTCCACGTACAGCGCTCGCTCGGCCAGGCCCAGTTCGGCCAGCACCTGGCGCACCTTGGGGAAATTGCGCCCCAGCTTCATGATCACCGCCGCGTCGGCATCGGCCAGGCGGCGCTTGAGCTCGTCGGCCGGCAGCACGCCCGACAGCACCGACAGGCTCTGGTTGCGATACACCAGCGGCGCGCCGAGTACCGAGGCGCCACCGAGCATCGAGCACACGCCGGGGATCACCTGGGCCTCGTAGCGCTCGGCCAGGCGGTCGTGCAGGTACATGTAGGAGCCATAGAAGAACGGGTCGCCTTCGCAGATCACCGCCACGTCGCGGCCGGCATCCAGGTGCGCGGCCACTTCCAGGCTGGCGCCGTCGTAGAAGTCGCTGATCACCTGCTCATACGACAGCGGCGCCGGCAGTGCCTCGGTGGTCACCGGGTACACCAGCGGCAGCAATGTCTGCGCCTGCTGCAGGTGCGCCTCGATGATGCCGAAGGCATTGCCGCGCTTGCCCTTGGCCACGAAATACGCCACCACTGGCGCCTCGCGCAGCAGGCGCAGCGCCTTGACCGTGATCAGTTCGGGGTCGCCGGGGCCCACGCCCAGGCCAAGCAGTCGTCCGCGTGGCTGCATCATTCGACCTCCGTGGCCAGGGCATTGACTGCCGCTGCTGCCATCGCGCTGCCGCCCAGGCGGCCCTCGACGATCACGAACGGCACGCCACGGCTGTCGGCCGCGAGCATCGCCTTGGACTCGGCCGCGCCGACGAAACCGACCGGGAAACCGAGGATCAGCGCAGGCTTCGGCGCCCCTGCATCGATCATCTCGAGCAGGTAGAACAATGCGGTCGGCGCATTGCCGATCACCACCACGCTGCCTTCCAGGTGCGGGCGCCACAGCTCCAGGGCCACCGCCGAGCGGGTGTTGCCCAGCTCCTTGGCCAGGCCCGGCACGCTGTCGTCGCGCAGGGTGCAGATCACCTCGTTGTTGGCCGGCAGGCGTGCACGGGTGATGCCTTCGGCGACCATGCGCGCATCGCACAGGATCGGCGCACCGTTGGCCAGCGCCTCGCGCCCGGCCTTGCCGGCGCCTTCGCTGAAGCGCAGCTTGTCGACCACCTCGACCATGCCGCAGGCATGGATGACCCGCACCGCGAGTTTTTCCAGGTCGGCCGGGATCCGCTCCAGGCGAGCCTCCTGGCGAATGATGGCGAAGGAGTTGCGGTAGATCTCCTGGCCGTCGCGGATGTAATCAATCATCGGGGTTGCTCCGTAGGCGGGCGTCGAGTTGCGCGCCCGCTTCTTTCAATGTCAGGTTGCGCCCGCCAGGGGCGCCCAGGCCCGGCTGCGCCGGGTCGTGAAAATACAGGTCGTAATGCCCGGGCCCGACCGCCAGCAGGGTGGCCGGTGCACGGTGGGCCAGCGCGCAGGAACGCGCGCAGCCGCTCAGGTGAATGCCGGCCACCGGGCCCGGCTCGCGCAGCAGCGCCGCCAGCTGCACGGCGTCGGCCTTGGTGTCGGCCAGGGCCTTGGCGCAGCCGGCCGAACCGGTGCAGGCCACCATGCGCGCCAGCGGCTGCGCCGGGTCGCACAGCAAACCCAGCGCTGCCAGCCCGGCCAGCGCCTGCTCGGCGTCGGTGGCGGCAAGATTGGGCAGCAGCAGGCTTTGCCAGGGCGTCATGCGCAGGCTGGCGTCGCCCAGGCTGCTGGCCAGGTGCGCGGCGCCACGCAACTGCGCGGCGCTCAGGCGCCCCAGCGGTGCGGCGGCGCCCACCGCGACCCTGCCCGTCTGGCGCTGTGGGTAGACACCCAGATGGCGGGCCTGGTCACGTCGCGGCCGGCGCCAGCCCAGCACCGCGTGGTCGCGGCGCAGCGCCACGCCAAGGCCCTGCACGAAAGCCTCGCTGCCGCATTCGGCCAGCAACTGGCGCATGCGCGCCTGCTGCGCAGTGGCCAGGTCGAGAAACCGCTGCAACACCGCCAGCACCAGCGCGTGCCCATCGGCCAGCGGCACCGCGCCCAGCGCACCCTCCTCGGCCGGGCAGCCGGCCAGGCCAAAGGCCAGCCACACCTCGCCGTCCAGGCGCAGTGCCGACAGCCACAGGTCGTGGGGGTGGGTGAGCATGGCCAGGTCTTCGCCAGCGTCCAGTTGCACGGCGAACTTGGCAGACAACTGATGAAAGCGCTCGCAGGTCTGCAGCGATTCGAGGATCTGCCCCGCCAGCGCCCGGCTGTCGAACAGCATGGCCGGGTCGAGACCGGCCGCCGGGCTGAGCATCAGGTTGCGCACATCGTCGCCCGCCGCCTGGCGCGGGCCCAGGCCGGCGTCGAGCAGGCATGCCACCAGCCCGGCGTGGTCGGCACCGATGCCGCGAATCTGCAGGTTGCTGCGGTTGGTTACCTCGATCACGCCGCCGGCAAAGCGCTCGGCGGCATCGGCCACTGCGTGTGCCTGGACCGCGCTCAGGGTGCCGGCGTCGAGCTTGATGCGTGAAATGCCGCCGTCCAGCGCCTGCACGATACGCCACAACCCCGGGCAGGCCGAGGGGCGAAGAGCTGGAGTGGGCAGGGGTTGCGGCAAGGGATCACCCGGCAATCGTCAAAAGGCGCTGGTAGCACAAAGGCGCGGTATTATGCCTGCTTTGTCCGTCGGCAGGCTAAGCCAGCCGGTCGGATAGGCAAGCGAAGAGGAACGGCATGGCGCCCTGGTTGACGGTAGTAGGTATTGGCGAAGACGGCTTCACGGGCCTGGGCAAACAGGCTCGGCATGCCCTGCTGCGAGCCACCAAGGTGTTCGGCAGCCCGCGCCAGCTGGCCCTGCTGCCCCACTGCTCGCGCGCCGAACGCGTCGCCTGGCCCAGCCCGTTTTCCCTGGCGCCACTGCTGGCCGAACGTGGCGAGCCGGTGTGCGTGCTGGCCAGTGGCGACCCGATGCTCTACGGCGTAGGCGCCAGCCTGGCGCGCCAGCTGCCGGCCGAGGCCATGCGGGTGCTGCCTGCACCGTCCTCCTACTCGCTGGCCGCCGCCCGCCTGGGCTGGCCCCTGCAGGATGTGGTCACGCTGTCGGTGGTAGCACGCCCGGTCGCCGCCGTGGCCGCCCACCTGTACAGCGGCCAGCGCCTGCTGGTGCTGAGCAATGACCGCAGCAGCCCCGCCGCCCTGGCCGCCCTGTTGCGCGAGCGCGGCTTCGGCCCCAGCCACCTGAGCGTGCTGGAGCACCTGGGCGGCGCCGACGAACGGCGCATCGATGCCCGTGCCGATGGCTGGCAGGACGCCGACTTCGCCGACCTCAACCTGGTGGCCATCGACTGCCGGGCCGGCGCCGATGCACCGCGCCTGTCGCCGCTGGCCGGCCTGCCCGATTCGGCCTTCGCGCACGACGGGCAGATCACCAAGCGCGACGTGCGCGCCATCACCCTCGCCCGCCTGGCCCCGCAGCCGGGCGAGCTGCTGTGGGACGTGGGCGCCGGCAGCGGCTCGATCGGCATCGAATGGATGCGCGCCCACCCCAGCTGCCGGGCACTGGCCATCGAGGCCGACGCCGGCCGCCAGCAACTGATCGAACACAACCGCGACGCCCTGGGCGTGCCTGGCCTGCAACTGGTGCGCGGGCGCGCCCCGCAGGCGTTGCAGGGCCTGGAGCGGCCCCACGCGATCTTCATCGGTGGCGGCGTGACCCGCGAGGGCGTGCTGGACGAATGCTGGGCGCACCTGCGCCCCGGTGGCCGGCTGGTGGCCAATGCCGTGACCCTGCAGAGCGAGACCCTGCTGATGAGCTGGCGCGAACGTCATGGCGGCGAGCTCACCCGTATCCATGTGGCCCAGGCGCAGCCGCTGGGCGAGTTCGACACCTGGCGCCAGGCGCTGCCGATCACCCTGCTTGATGTGGTAAAGCCCCTCGATGCGTGACGAAACCGCAGAACAGCCGGCGCCGCTGCGCAGCGGCCTGACCACGGGCAGTTGCGCCACCGCCACCAGCCTGGCGGCGGCGCGCCTGCTGTTGAGCGGGCAATGCGACGACGCGGTGCAGATCACCCTGCCCAAGGGCAGACAGGTGCAGATGCGCCTGGAGTTCTGCCGGCTGGCCGGGCCAGGCGCCGAAGCCGGCACCCTCAAGGATGCCGGCGACGACCCCGACGTGACCCATGGCGCGCTGCTCTACAGCCAGGTGCGGCTGCTGGCCGAGCCGGGCGTGCGCTTTGTCGCCGGCATCGGCGTGGGCACCGTGACCCGCCCCGGGCTGGTACTGGGGGTGGGCGAGCCGGCGATCAACCCGGTGCCGCGGCGCATGATGACCGAGCACCTGCAGCGTCTGGCGCTGGAGTGCGATTACGCGGGGGGCTTCGAGGTCACCGTGAACGTACAGGACGGCGACAGCCTGGCCCTCAAAACCATGAACCCGCGCCTGGGCATCCTCGGCGGGCTGTCGATTCTGGGCACCAGTGGCATCGTGCGGCCGTTTTCCTGCGCGGCCTACATTGCCTCGATCCACCAGGGCATCGACGTGGCCAAGACCAATGGCTACGAACACATTGCCGCGTGTACCGGCAATGCCAGCGAAGACACCATGCGCCGGATCTACGGCATTCCCGACATCGCCCTGATCGAGATGGGCGATTTTGTCGGCGCGGTGCTCAAGCACCTGCGCAAGGTGCCGGTTGGCAAGCTGAGCATCTGCGGCGGCTTCGGCAAGATCAGCAAACTGGCGGCCGGGCACATGGACCTGCACAGCCGGCATTCGAGCATCGACCTGCCGCAACTGGCTGGCTGGGCGGCAGCGGTGGGTGCCGACGCCGCGTTGCAGGCGGCGATCATCGGCGCCAACACCAGCCAGCAGGCGTTGGCCCTGGCCAGTGCGGCGGGGGTCGGGCTGGGGGATGCGGTGTGCGAGCACGCGCTGGCTTTCGCCCGCAGCGTGGTGCCGGCGCAGGTACAGGTGGAGGTGTTCGCCATCGACCGCCAGGGCGGCATCGTCGGCCGGGCGGGTGTTCGATGAGCCGGCGCATCCTGTTGCTGGGCGGCGTGACCGAGGCGCTGTTGATAGCCCGTCAACTGGGCCCGCAGCACGTCTACAGCCTGGCCGGTATCGGCCGGGTGCCCAGCGACCTGGCGTGCCAGGTGCGGGTGGGCGGTTATGGTGGAGCCGAGGGCCTGGCCGCTTACCTGCGGGCCGAAGGCATCGGTCTGGTGATCGACGCAACCCACCCGTATGCGGCGCAGATCAGCCGCAATGCGGCGCAGGCAGCGCGCCTGGCCGGGGTTGAATGCTGGGCGTTGCGGCGCCCGGCGTGGCAGGCGCAGGCCGGTGACGACTGGCGGGAAGTGGCAGACTGGACGCAGTTGATCGAGGCATTGAAACCGTTTCGCCGGCCCCTGTTCACCCTGGGGCGCGAGCCGTTGCAGCACCTGCACGAGATACCCGCGCAGCAGTTCTGGACCTTGCGCGCGCTGGAGGCGTGCGAGGGGAATGCGCGATGCGAAGTGATCGGCGCGCGGGGGCCGTTTCGCCTGGAGGATGAACGGGCGTTGTTCGAGCGTTGCCGGGTGGATGTGCTGATCAGCAAGAACAGTGGCAGCGCCGCGACCGAACCCAAGCTCGAAGTGGCGCGCGAGCGGGGTGTGCCGGTACTGATCCTGAAGCGGCCGGCGCTGGCGGGGGTGGATCGGGAGTTCGTGCGCGTCGCCGATGTGCTGGCGGCGCTTTGACGGGTGCACACAGCTCCAGAGTCGATCAAAAAAGGCTGACACAAGGTCAGGGGAAGGATAGATGCGCTGTCGACGCAGTTACCCCACCTGCGACACTCCATCACACCCCGGCTTTTTTACATATACTTCGACATCTGGCTAAATAGCCCCACTCGATTCCTGACCGGATCTCCCCATGCCCGCACACCGGCTCGCCTACGCCTGGATCGCCTGCTTCGCAGTGCTGTTCAATCTGCTGGCCATGCCGTTGTCCGCCGCCGCTGCAAAAGCCCAACCCGAACAACTGCTGTGGGGCACCTTCTGCTCCAGCGGCGTGACCAAGATGATCGCCATCTCGCTGAATGCCCCCGACGGCCAACAGCAGAACGACGACCACTCCACCATGCAGCACTGCTGGTGCTGCTCCGGCACTGCCCCACTGCTGGCCCTACCCGGCCACCCGCCACGGCTGGTGACGTCCGAGCACACCTTCAACACCCCGTCACCGCTACTCGCCAGCTACCACCCCACGCCACGCCAGCAATGGCCCGCGCTCAATCCCCGCGCCTCCCCCCAGGCCTGAGTTCACTACGCTACCAGTTGCGAACCTGACCCGAACGGAGATTGACCATGCTCAAGAACGCCCTGCTGCTGGCCGCCCTGCTGCTGCCCGCCACCTTTGCCAACGCCCATGAATACACCGTGGGCGACCTGCATATCGCCCACCCGTGGTCGCAGGAGCTGCCGCCCAACGCCCCCAACGTGGCCGCCTATTTCATCGTGCACAACAACGGCAAGAGCGCCGACCGCCTGCTCGGCGTCGACAGCCCGATCACCGACAACGCCGAACTGCACGAGCATGTGCACAAGGACGGCCTGATGAAGATGCAGCAGGTGCAGGGTGTCGACATCCCCGCCGGTGCCGACCTGGTGTTCGCCCCCGGCGCCTACCACGTGATGCTGATGCAGCCCAAGGACCGCAGCCTGCTCAGCGACGGCAAGCGCTTCCCGCTGACCCTGCATTTCCAGAAGGCCGGCAACATCACGGTCGAAGTGGCCGTGCAGAAACAGGCCCCCGAGGGCACCGCCCACAGCCATTGATTCGCTGACGGCTGCACGCCATGCGCCTGCCCCGCAGCAGGCTCGCCCGCCCCGCTGACCTCCAACGAGCACGCGGCAGCTGGCTGAGCCTGTTCGCCATGTTGATGATCTTCATCGGCCCACTGGTCTCCCAGTCGATGCCGATGGATCACCGTGCCTCCATGCCCGGCATGGACATGGCCATGGACTGCCACTCAGGCAGCCACGCCAGCAGCCCGGCCGACAACCCGGCAGCACTGCACGTCATCTGGGAAAAGTGCGGCTACTGCAGCCTGTTCTTCCACTGCCCGGCGCTGCCGCAGACGCTCAGCCTGCTCGACACCGAGGCCGTCTCGCCCCACACCACCCTGCGCGCCCAGCCGCGCCAGGGCCATGCGCGCCAGGCCATCTTCCCCGGCGCCCGCAGCCGCGCGCCACCTGCCCACATCGTCGTCTGAACCCACTTTGCATGCGCCCCAGGGCCCGGCTTGCTGCCGAGGCTCTTGCGCACCCTCACGACCACACGATGTTGGAAATACTATGTCCGGCTCTACCGTTACCCTGCGCCTGTCGCTGCAAGGCACCATCGCCCTGCTGTGCGGCACCCTGTTCAGCCACGTGGCCCTGGCCGCCGACAGCGGCCACGAAGGCCACGACCACGCCGAACTGAGCCCCACGGTGATCACTGCCGTGGCGCCCAGCTCGCCGCTGACCATCGTCACCAACCCCAAGGACCCACGCCAGCCGGTACCGGCCAGCGACGGCGCCGACTACCTCAAGACCATCCCGGGCTTCTCGGCCATCCGCGCCGGTGGCACCAACGGCGACCCGGTGCTGCGCGGCATGTTCGGCTCGCGCCTGAACATCCTTACCAACGGCGGCGTGATGCTCGGCGCCTGCCCCAACCGCATGGACGCACCCACCTCGTACATCTCGCCGGAAACCTACGACCGCCTCACCGTGATCAAGGGCCCGCAGAGCGTGCAGTGGGGCCCCGGCGCCTCGGCCGGCACCATCCTCTTCGACCGCGAGCCCGAACAGTTCGGCGAGCTCGGCAGCCGCGTCAACGCAAGCCTGCTGGCCGGCTCCAACGGGCGCTTCGACAAGGTGCTGGATGCTGCGGCAGGCAACGCAAAGGGCTATGCACGCTTTGTCGGCAACCAGTCGCGCTCCGACGACTACAAGGACGGCAACGGCGACACCGTGCCCTCGCGCTGGGACAAGTGGAACGGTGACGTGGCCCTGGGCTGGACCCCGGATGCCGACACCCTGCTCGAACTCACTGCCGGCAAGGGCGATGGCGAGGCGCGCTATGCCGGGCGCGGCATGGACGGTTCGCAGTTCAAGCGCGAAAGCCTGGGCCTGCGCTTTGAGAAATCCAACCTGGGCGGGGTGCTCGACAAGCTCGAAGCCCAGGTCTACTACAACTACGCCGACCACGTGATGGACAACTACAGCCTGCGCACCTCGCCCACCAGCGGCATGATGGCCGGGCCGATGGTCAGCAACGTCGACCGCCGCACCCTCGGCGGGCGGCTCAAGGCCACCTGGCGCTGGGAGGACGTGACCCTGGTCAGCGGTGTCGATGCGCAGACCAACGAACATCGCCAGCGCGGCGGCATGGGCGTGGATGCGCACAAGGCCGAGCCCTGGACCAAGGACGCGGACTTTCACAACTACGGCGTGTTCGGCGAGCTGACCTGGGAAACCTCCAGCCAGGACCGCCTGGTCAGCGGCGCGCGCCTGGACCGCGCCTCGGCCAAGGATTTTCGTGAAGCCAGCGCCACCCGCGGCAACACCCGCGCCGACACCCTGCCCAGCGGGTTCGTGCGCTACGAGCACGACCTGCTCGACCTCCCGGCCACCACCTATGTGGGCCTGGGCCATGCCCAGCGCTTCCCCGACTACTGGGAGCTGTTCTCGCCCAAGTCGGGCCCGGCCGGCTCGCTCAATGCGTTCGACTCGATCAAGCCGGAGAAGACCACCCAGCTCGACGTGGGCATCCAGTACAAGACCGAGCAGCTCGAAGCCTGGGCCTCGGGCTATGTCGGCCAGGTGCGCGACTACATCCTGTTCGACTACCGTCCCGGCATGATGGGCATGCTCAGCTCCCAGGCGCAGAACATCGATGCCCGTATCATGGGCGGCGAGCTGGGCGCGGCCTATCAGTTCGCGCCCAACTGGAAAGCCGACGCCACCCTGGCCTACGCCTGGGGCAAGAACAGCAGCGATGGCAAGGCGCTGCCGCAGATGCCGCCGCTGGAAAGCCGCCTGGGCCTGACCTACAGCCGCGATGCCTGGAGCGCCGGTGCGCTGTGGCGCCTGGTCTCGGCGCAGAACCGCATCGCCGAGGGTTCCGGCAACGTGGTGGGCAAGGACTACGAGAAAAGCGCAGGCTTCGGCGTGTTCTCGCTCAACGGCGCCTACCGCGTGAGCAAGAACATCAAGCTCAGTGCCGGCGTCGACAACCTGTTCGACAAGGCCTACGCCGAGCACCTGAACCTGGCGGGCAACGCCGGCTTCGGCTACCCGGCCAGTGATCCGCAGGCGATCAACGAGCCAGGGCGTACCCTCTGGACCAAGGTCGACCTGAGCTTCTGATGCACCACCCGGGCGCGGCCACTGGCCGTGCCCTCTGGCAGACCGGCGGCGCCAACCTGAGCCCTGCTCATGCAGCACATGAGCACGCTGCGCTACCGCCAATCGGCAAAATGTTACATTATACGCCCCGAAAAACACCCGCCTCGAACCCGGCGCACCGACGCGCCCGGGCCTTATGGACAAGCGATTCCCCTTCCGATGAACAAGTACCTGATCGGCTCCCTGAGCCTGCTGGCCGCGTGCGATTGCGCCCTGGCCAACACCCTGACCCTGCCAGCCGGCACCATCACCGCCACGGCCGACGCCGAACAGCGGGTCAGCCTCGATACCCCGACCAGCGCCGGTTCGCGCCTGAACCTGAACGCCCTGCAAACCCCGGGCAGCGTCGAGAGCCTGAGCGGCGAGCAGGTACGTGCACGTGGCGATCGCAGCGTGCAGGACGGCGTGTCGCGCAGCACCGGCATCAGCCGCACCGGCACCCCGGGCGATGGCGGCACCTCGCTGCAGGCCCGCGGCTTCACCGGGCAGAGCTCGGTGATGCAGCTGTTCGACGGCAACCGCATGTACACCGGCATGGGCACCGTGACCTTCCCGGTGGACACCTGGTCGGTGGAACGCATCGACGTTCTGCGCGGCCCGGCCTCGGTGCTGTATGGCGAAGGCGCCACCGGTGCGGTGGTCAACGTGGTGCCGAAAAAGCCCTTCGAGGGCGAGATCGTCAACCACCTGCGCCTGGGCTACGGCAGCCACGACAGCCAGCAGACCGCCCTCGACAGCGGCGGCTCGCTCACCGACAGCCTGAGCTACCGCCTGAACATCAACCAGCTGCGCAGCAACGGCTGGATCGACCACGGCGACTCCAGCAGCACCGCCATCAGTGCGGCGCTGCGCTGGCAGGCCAATGACGACCTGGCCTTCACCCTGGCGCACGACTATGGCGATCAGAAGCCGATGAACTACTTCGGCACGCCGCTGATCAACGGCCACCTGCGCGAGAGCCTGCGCGACAAGAACTACAACATCAGCAACGACAAGCAGCACTACAACGACCAGTGGACGCGCCTGACCACCGAGTGGCAGATCAGCGACAGCGTCAGCTCCACCAACGAGCTGTACTACCTCAAGGCCAACCGCCGCTGGCAGAACGCCGAGAACTACACCTGGAATGCGGCCAGCCAGCAACTGCTGCGCAGTGGCAACTTCGGCATCAAGCACCAGCAGGAGCAGCTGGGTGATCGCCAGACCTTCACCTTCAGGCACAGCCTGTTCGGCCTCGACAGCCAGACCCTGGTGGGCGCCGACTACAACCGCATCCGCTTCCAGCTCAACAGCAACGCGCCGTTCAACGACAGCATCGTCGGCGGCGAGCCGATCGACCTGCGCCACCCGCAGCGCAGCGGCTTTGCCAGCGATTCGGCGTACCGTCCGCAGTTCGACAGCCTGACCCACCAGTTCGCGCTGTTCGCCGAAAACCGCCTGCAGCTCACCGAGCGCCTGTCGCTGGTGACGGGCGTGCGCCGCGACGTGGTGCACCTGGACCGCAACGACCTGCGCAGCGAAGTGACCGGCAACACACGCAGCGACACCAGCCTGGACGGCAACAACTGGAAGGCCGGGCTGGTGTTCGCCCTCACCCCCGAAACGTCGCTGTATGCCCAGCACGCCACCAGCACCGATGGCGTTGGCGGCTTGATCTCGCTGAGCCCCGACCAGCAGCAGTACGGCCTGGCCAAGGCGCGCCAGACCGAGGTCGGGGTCAAGCAGCAGTTCTGGCAGCAGCGTGGCGAATGGACCCTGGCGGCATACCACATCGTCAAGAAGGACCTGCTCACCGACGACCCGTCGCAGATCGGCACCGGCCGGCAACTGCAGGTGGGCAAGCAGTCGTCCGACGGCATCGAGGCCAGCCTGGACCTGCAGCTGCCGCACGACTGGCAGGTACAGGCCAACGCCGCGTTCGTGCGTGCACGCTATGACGAATTCGAGCAGGAGGTGAACGGCGTGATGGTATCGCGGGCCGGCAACCGCCCCACCGACGTACCGGGGCGCACCGCCAACCTGTGGCTGAGCAAGGGCCTGACCGACAGCCTGCGCGCCGGCGCCGGGGTGCGCTATGTGGACGGGCGCTATGCCGACATGGGCAACACTACCCGGCTGCCGAGCTACACGGTGGTGGATGCCTCGGTGGCGTGGCAGGTGCTCAGCGATACCACGCTGGGCCTGCAGTTGAACAACCTGTTCGACCGTCGGTACGCGCAAAGTCAGTACAATGACGGCCAGCAATGGATCCTGGGTGAGCCGCGCTCGTTCTTCGTGACGGCCGACTACACCTTCTGACCGCGTCGCCCCATTCGCCGGCAAGGCCGGCTCCTACACACCACACCGGTCCTGCAGGAGCCGGCCTTGCCGGCGAAGAGGCCCGAATAGACGACACATGACCACCCTGAATATCCACAACCTGCACTGGTCCCCCAAAGGCCACGGCCACTGCCACCACCAGTTCCAGCTGCGTGGCGTCGACCTGCAGGTGCGCCCCGGCGAATTCGTCGGCCTCATTGGCCCCAACGGCAGCGGCAAGACCAGCCTGCTGCGGTGCGCCTACCGCTTCAACGCGCCCGAACGCGGGCACATCACCCTCGACGACCACAACCTCTGGCAACAATCGCCGCGCTGGTGTGCCCAGCGCATCGCGGTGGTGCTGCAGGAGTTTCCCGACGCGTTTGGCCTGAGCGTGGCCGAAGTGGTCGCCATGGGGCGCATTCCGCACCAGGGCCTGTTCGACGGCGACAGCCGCCAAGACCGCCAGCGTGTGCAGCAGGCGCTTCTCGATGTCGGCCTGCACGACTTCGACGACCACGCCTTCGCCACCCTTTCGGGCGGTGAAAAGCAGCGCGTGATCCTGGCCCGCGCCCTGGTGCAGCAACCGCGCGTACTGATCCTCGACGAACCGACCAACCACCTCGACCCGCGTTATCAACTGGCCCTGCTGCACCAGGTGCGCCAGCTGCGCATCGCCACCCTGGCCAGCATCCACGACCTGAACCTGGCCGCGGCCTTCTGCGACCGCCTGTACGTACTCGACCACGGCCGCATCGTGGCCAGTGGCACGCCGCACCAGGTCCTCACCGCCGAGCTGCTGCGCGAGGTGTTCGGCGTTCAGGCGCTGATCGACCACCACCCGCTGGCCGACCATCCACGCATCACCTGGATAGCCCCCCAATGATTCGATCCGCCCTGCTTGCCGCGCTGCTGCTGGTCGCCGGCCCGGCCCTGGCCGAGGTCACGCACTACCCGCTCACGGTGCACAGCTGCAACCGCGACGTGACCTTCGCCAAGGCCCCCGAACGCGCCCTGAGCCACGACATCAACATGACCCAGATGATGCTCGCCCTGGGCCTGCGCACGAAGATGGTCGGCTACAGCGGCGTCAGCGGCTGGAAGGCAGTGACCCCGGCGCTGCGCAAGGAACTCGACGGCCTGCCGGAGCTGGCCAGCAAGTACCCTTCGGTGGAAACCCTGCTCAACGCCAACGTCGACTTCTTCTTCGCCGGCTGGGACTACGGCATGCGCGTGGGCGGCGACCTCACCCCGCAGAGCCTGGCGCCGCTGGGCATCGCGGTGTACGAGCTGACCGAGTCGTGCGCGTTCGTGATGAAGCGTCCGCCGGCGAGCCTGGACGACACCTACAACGACCTGCGCAACCTGGGCCGGATCTTCGACGTGCAGGCCCGCGCCAGCCAGCTGATCGAGCAGATGCAGCAGCGCGTGGCCAGCGTGCAGCAGCACCTGCCGGCGCAGCGCCCGCGGGTGTTCCTGTATGACAGCGGCGAAGACCGCGCCATGACCTCCGGGCGCCTGGGCATGCCCGAGGCGCTGATCAACGCCGCCGGCGGGCGCAACATCCTCGATGACATCGAGGCCAGCTGGACCCGCGTGAACTGGGAAAGCGTGGTCGAACGCAACCCCGAGGTGATCGTGATCGTCGACTACGGCGAGATCACCGCCGCGCAGAAGCAGCAGTTTCTGGAACAGCACCCGGCCCTGCAATCGGTCGACGCGGTGCGTAACCGGCGCTTCGTGGTCATCCCCTATGTGGCCGCCACGCCGAGCCTGGAAAACGTCGAGGCGATCGAGGCCATCGCCAAGGGCCTGCACGGCGCATGAACACTCGCTATCGCCTGATGCTGCTGGCGCTGAGCGGCCTGCTGCTGGTGTCGTGCGTGCTCTCGCTGGGGTTCGGTTCGGCCCCGGTGCCGGTCGAGGTGGTCGCCCGGGTGCTGCTGTTCAAGGTGTTCGGTATTGCCCCCGAGGTGCCCGCCTGGACCGCCGGCCAGGAACATATCGTGTGGCTGATCCGGGTGCCGCGCATGCTCCTGGGCGCGCTGGTGGGCGGCGGCCTGGCGATGATCGGCGCGGTGCTGCAGGCGGTCACGCGCAACCCGCTGGCCGACCCGCACCTGCTCGGCGTGACCTCCGGCGCCACCCTGGGTGCGGTGTTGGTGGTGCTGCATGTTGGTGAACTGATCGGCGTGCTGACCCTGCCGCTGGCAGCCTTTGTCGGCGCGCTGTGCAGCATGCTGCTGGTGCTGGCGATTGCCAGCCGGCATGGCCGCCTGGACAGCGACCGCCTGTTGCTGTGCGGGGTGGCCGTGGCCTTCGTGATGATGGCGCTGGCCAACCTGCTGCTGTTCATGGGCGATCATCGTGCAAGCTCGGCGGTGATGTTCTGGATGCTCGGCGGCCTGGGCCTGGCGCGCTGGGAGCTGCTGGCGGTGCCGGCAGCCAGCGTGCTGCTGGGGCTGGGCCTGCTGCTGGGCATGGCACGCGCGCTCAATGCGCTGATGGCCGGCGAGCAGACCGCCGTGACCCTGGGCCTGAACGCACGCTCGGTGCGCCTGCTGGCGTTTCTGATCTGCTCGCTGCTGACCGGCGTGCTGGTGGCGATCAGCGGTTCCATCGGCTTTGTCGGCCTGATGGTGCCGCACATTGCGCGACGCCTGGTGGGCGCCGAGCACCGCCGGCTGCTGCCGGTGTCGCTGCTGCTGGGCAGCCTATTCCTGATCTGGGTGGATGTGGCCGCACGCACCCTGATCGCCCCTGAAGACCTGCCCATCGGCATCGCCACGGCGGCCATCGGCGGGCTGTTCTTCATCGGCATGATGCGCCGGCGCTGAACTGCTGCCTGGCACTGAGCCCTTGCCTGGCCGGGAAATCCTGCCTTGACCGCGATCAACAAAGCGGTGCGAACGTACCAACTTGAGACGTATTGCCACCTCGCCAGGGCAAAAGCCCGTGATAGCCTAGCGAGCGCTTCACGCACAAGAAGACTGACTCCTCAATGGAATGCCACCCATGACCAACCAGCAACCGCCGGACACCCCGGCCCACGACCTGCAACGC
Organism: Pseudomonas sp. VE 267-6A; assembly: GCF_024126555.1. Classification (NCBI taxonomy): domain Bacteria; kingdom Pseudomonadati; phylum Pseudomonadota; class Gammaproteobacteria; order Pseudomonadales; family Pseudomonadaceae; genus Pseudomonas; species Pseudomonas sp. VE 267-6A. Next base: position 48,174 of record NZ_JAMYBY010000022.1, on the reverse strand, counting down.
AACCTCACCAACCGCCATATCCAGCTCATCGCGATTGGCGGGGCCATCGGCACCGGCCTGTTCATGGGCTCGGGCAAGACCATCAGCCTGGCTGGCCCGTCGATCATCTTCGTCTACATGATCATCGGTTTCATGCTGTTCTTCGTCATGCGTGCCATGGGCGAACTGCTGCTGTCGAACCTCAACTACAAGTCGTTCATCGATTTCTCCGCCGACCTGCTCGGCCCCTGGGCCGGCTACTTCACCGGCTGGACCTACTGGTTCTGCTGGATCATCACCGGCATTGCCGACGTGATCGCAATCGCCGCCTACTCGCAGTTCTGGTTCCCTGACCTGCCGCAATGGGCGCCGGCCCTGGCCTGCGTCGGCGTGCTGCTGTCGCTGAACCTGATCACGGTGAAGCTGTTCGGCGAAATCGAGTTCTGGTTCGCCCTGATCAAGATCATCGCGATCATGGCGCTGGTGTGCACCGGCCTGTACATGGTGTTCGTCGGCTTCCAGTCACCCACCGGCACCAGTGCACAGCTGAGCAACCTGTGGAATGACGCGGGCATGTTCCCCCATGGCCTGATGGGCTTTTTCGCGGGCTTCCAGATTGCCGTGTTCGCCTTCGTCGGCATCGAACTGGTGGGCACCACCGCCGCCGAGGCGAAGAACCCCGAGCGCACCCTGCCGCGGGCGATCAACTCGATCCCGATCCGCATCATCATGTTCTACGTGCTGGCGCTGATCGCGATCATGGCCGTCACCCCGTGGCGCGACGTGGTGCCGGGCAAGAGCCCGTTCGTCGAGCTGTTCGTGCTGGCCGGGCTGCCGGCGGCGGCGAGCATCATCAACTTCGTGGTGCTGACCTCGGCGGCCTCCTCGGCCAACAGCGGAGTGTTTTCCACCAGCCGCATGCTGTTCGGCCTGGCCCAGCAGGGCGATGCGCCGAAAAGCTTCGAGACCCTGTCCAGCCGCAAGGTGCCGGCCAACGGCCTGTACTTCTCGTGCACCTGCCTGCTGCTGGGCGCGGCCCTGATGTACGTGATCCCCGACCTGATCGAGGCCTTCACCCTGGTGACCACGGTGTCGGCGATCCTGTTCATGTTCGTGTGGACGCTGATCCTGCTGTCGTACCTCACCTACCGCAAGGAGCGTGCGCCGCTGCACCAGGCCTCGAAGTACAAGATGCCGGGCGGGCGCTTCATGTGCTGGGTATGCCTGACGTTCTTCGCCTTCATCCTGGTGTTGCTGTGCCTGGAGAGCGATACCCGCCAGGCCCTGCTGGTGACGCCGCTGTGGTTCGTGCTGCTGGCCGTGACCTACCAGACCGTGCGCCGCAAGCGCCAGGCGCGTGTGCCGGTGCCCGCTACCACGCCGCGTCAGTCGTAGTCGTACTCCTGCTGCTGGAGGGCTTGGGCAAGCCCTTCCAGCACGCCATCGGCCTCGGCCCGCTGTTCGGGCGAAGGGCCGCTGGCAAACTGGCTGCGCTGCTGGCCCAGGGTGAGGAACGCATTGTCGCCATCACCCCAGATATACGAATAGACCAGCAGGAAGCTGTCCGACTCCGGCTTGGCGTACTTCGCCATCTGACGCAGAGGGGCCAGCAACTGGATCATCTCGCCGTAATTGTTGGTGAACTCCACCAACGCGAACTGCCAGACCTGCGACGCCTCGTCGTACTGCATCAGGCTGCCGTACATGCAGTCGACCCAGCCCTGAAGCAAATCGCCCAGCGCCACCGCATTTTCAGGCGCCTTCTGGTCAAGATCACGTACCCCGTGCACCTCGGCGGCGTCCAGCCATTGCTGCCAGTCATCGAACTCGCCAGCGCCCGCCGCAGGTGAGGTCACCGCGGCCTGGTACTGGGCCGGGGTGATGTTGCAGCGAAAGTACAGCGATGACGCTTCCATGGCGAAAATCCTTGAGCCGAGTTGAAGTGAGGGCGCAAGCATAAGGCATCGCCGTGAACTATTGCTGTGCAGTCTTGCGCGTACTGCACCACGGCAAGCGCCATCCCGGTGCACCCACCCTGCCCTGCGCCTTGTGAACACGCCGCTGGCAAGCCTGTGTACGACATCGGCACAGCCCTTGCTAAAGCTCTCTGCGCAAAGTCGCGGTCTGCCCAGCAGAACCATTCGATCCCATGGAGAGAGCACTATGAAGCGTCGCAGTCTGATCAAGGCATTCACCCTCAGCGCGTCGATTGCCGCGATGGGCCTGAGCTGGACGGTCCAGGCCGCCGAGACCATCAAGGTCGGCATCCTGCATTCACTGTCGGGCACCATGGCGATCTCCGAGACCTCGCTCAAGGACATGGCCCTGATGACCATCGAGCAGATCAACGCCAAGGGCGGGGTCAACGGCAAGCTGCTGGAGCCGGTGGTGGTCGACCCGGCCTCCAACTGGCCGCTGTTCGCCGAGAAGAGCCGCCAGTTGCTGACCCAGGACAAGGTCGCGGTGGTGTTCGGCTGCTGGACCTCGGTGTCGCGCAAGTCGGTGCTGCCGGTGTTCGAGGAACTCAACGGGCTGCTGTTCTACCCGGTGCAGTACGAAGGTGAAGAGATGTCGCCCAACGTGTTCTACACCGGGGCAGCGCCCAACCAGCAGGCGATACCGGCGGTGGAATACCTGATGAGCGAGGACGGTGGCGCGGCCAAGCGCTTCTTCCTGCTGGGCACCGACTACGTGTACCCACGCACCACCAACAAGATTCTGCGTGCGTTCCTGCACAGCAAGGGCGTGGCCGACAAGGACATCGAGGAGGTGTACACCCCGTTCGGCCACAGCGATTACCAGACCATCGTGGCCAACATCAAGAAGTTCTCGGCCGGGAGCAAGACGGCGGTGATCTCCACCGTCAACGGCGACTCCAACGTGCCGTTCTACAAGGAACTGGCCAACCAGGGCCTGAAGGCCACCGACGTGCCGGTGGTGGCGTTCTCGGTGGGTGAAGAGGAGCTTCGCGGCATCGATACCAAGCCGCTGGTGGGGCACCTGGCGGCATGGAACTACTTCGAGTCGGTGGACAACCCGGTCAACACGCAATTCGTGGCCGACTGGAAGGCCTATGCCAAGGCGAAGAACCTGCCGGGCGCCGACAAGGCGGTGACCAACGACCCGATGGAGGCCACCTATGTGGGCATCCATATGTGGGCCCAGGCGGTGGAAAAGGCCAAGAGCACCGATGTGGACAAGGTGCGCGAGGCGCTGGCGGGGCAGACGTTCAAGGCGCCGTCGGGCTTCACCCTGACCATGGACAAGACCAACCACCACCTGCACAAGCCGGTGATGATCGGCGAGATCCAGGATGACGGGCAGTTCAGCGTGGTGTGGCAGACCGAGCAGCCGCTGCGCGCGCAGCCGTGGAGCCCGTTCATTCCGGGCAACGACAAGCGGCCGGATTATGCCGTGAAAGGCAACTGAGGCAGGGGGCCGCCGTGCGGCCCATCGCGGGTCAAGCCCGCTCCCACAGGGATCACCGAACTCTGTAGGAGCGGGCTTGACCCGCGAAGAGGCCCTGACAGTCACCTAACCTTTCGAGGAAGCCGCCATGCCCAAGGCACTCCACTCGCTGTTGCTCGCCCTGCTCCTGCTGCTGCCTCTGGCAGCCCGGGCCGCTGGCGACGCCGACTACTTCATCGCCGCCAAGCCCAACGAACAGGCCAGCCTGCTGCAGGGCTGGGCGGCGCAACCCGACCCCGCGCGCCTCGAACTGCTGAGTTCGCTGCAGCAAGGCCGCCTGGGCCCGGACGACAGCCGCAAGCTGCGCCTGAACAACCGCCTGCGCGGCCTGGTGGACAACGCCCTGGCCAGCCATCAACTGCTCAGCGATGACGCCAGAGTCCGCCTGGCCGCCGCCCAGCAACTGCAGAAAAGCGCGCAGCCCGCTCAGGTCGCCTTCCTCGACCGGCGCTTTGCCAGCGAGCCCGACGCCGCCGTGCACGCAGCCCTGGGCCTGGCCCTGGCCAACCTGCAACTGGTCGCGACAGACCCCGCCGTACGCCTGGCCGCCGTGCGCCTGCTGGGCGAAACCGGCGACCCGATGGCCCGCACCCGCCTCGAAAGCCTGCTCGACCCCAGTGTGGAAACCGACCCCACGGTGCGCACCGCCGCCGAAACCAGCCTGGCCCAGGTCAAGCGCAAGCTGCTGATCGGCGAGCTGCTCGGCCAGGCCTTCAGCGGGCTGTCGCTGGGTTCGATACTGCTGCTGGCAGCCCTGGGCCTGGCGATCACCTTCGGCCTGCTGGGGGTGATCAACATGGCCCACGGCGAAATGCTGATGCTCGGCGCCTACAGCACCTACGTGGTGCAAGTGCTGGTGCAGCGCTACGCCCCCGGCGCGCTGGACTTCTACCCGCTGCTGGCACTGCCGGTGGCCTTCGGTGTGAGTGCCGGGGTCGGCATGCTGCTCGAACGCACGGTGATCCGCCACCTGTACGGGCGCCCGCTGGAAACCCTGCTGGCCACCTGGGGCATCAGCCTGATCCTGATCCAGGCCATCCGCCTGCTGTTCGGCGCGCAGAACGTCGAGGTGGCCAACCCGGCCTGGCTCTCCGGCGGCCTGCAGGTACTGCCCAACCTGGTGCTGCCCTACAGCCGCCTGGTGATCATCGGTTTCGCCCTGTGCGTGGTGCTGCTCACCTGGCTGCTGCTCAACCGCACCCGCCTGGGCCTGAACGTGCGCGCCGTCACCCAGAACCGCAACATGGCCGCCTGCTGCGGCGTGCCCACCGGGCGCGTGGACATGCTCGCCTTCGGCCTGGGTTCGGGTATCGCCGGCCTTGGCGGTGTGGCCCTGAGCCAGATCGGCAACGTCGGCCCGGACCTGGGCCAGAGCTACATCATCGACTCGTTCCTGGTGGTGGTGCTCGGTGGCGTCGGGCAACTGGCCGGCAGCCTGTGGGCCGCGTTCGGCCTGGGCATAGCCAACAAGTTGCTGGAGCCGCAGATCGGTGCGGTGCTCGGCAAGATCCTCATCCTTGCGCTGATCATTCTGTTCATCCAGAAGCGTCCGCAAGGCCTGTTCGCCCTCAAGGGACGGGTAATCGACTGATGAACCAGCCACTGCTTGTCACTGCTACACAAAAGGCCGGCCCGCGCCTGACCCTGGCCGTCGGCGCCCTGGTGCTGCTGGTGCTGATCGCCCTGCCACTGCTGTCGTTGCTGCCAGCCGGCCACAGCCTGCAGGTGTCGGCCTACACCCTGACCCTGGTGGGCAAGATCCTGTGCTACGCCATCGTTGCCCTGGCGCTGGACCTGGTGTGGGGCTACGCCGGGTTGCTGTCGCTGGGCCATGGCCTGTTCTTCGCCCTGGGCGGCTACGCCATGGGCATGTACCTGATGCGCGAAGCGGCCGGCGACGGCCTGCCGGCGTTCATGACCTTTCTGTCGTGGAGCGAGCTGCCGTGGTACTGGGCCGGCACCCAGCACTTTGCCTGGGCACTGTGCCTGGTGGTGCTGGCGCCGGGGCTTTTGGCGCTGGTGTTCGGCTACTTCGCGTTCCGTTCGCGGATCAAGGGCGTGTACTTCTCGATCATGACCCAGGCCCTGACCTTTGCCGGCATGCTGCTGTTCTTTCGCAACGAGACCGGCTTTGGCGGCAACAACGGCTTCACCAACTTTCGCAGCATCCTGGGTTTCGAGATCACCGCCCAGGGCACCCGCGCAGTGCTGTTCCTGCTAACCGTGGCCTTGCTGGCGGGCAGCCTGTACCTGGGCTGGCGCCTGGCGCGCAGCAAGTTCGGGCGCGTGCTCACGGCGCTGCGCGACGCCGAGAACCGCCTGATGTTCTGCGGCTACGACCCACGCGGCTTCAAGCTGTTCGTGTGGGTGCTGAGCGCCGTGCTGTGCGGCCTGGCGGGTGCGCTGTACGTGCCGCAGGTGGGCATCATCAACCCCAGCGAGATGTCGCCCACCAACTCCATCGAGGCCGCCGTGTGGGTAGCCCTGGGCGGGCGCGGCACGCTGATCGGGCCGCTGCTGGGCGCCGGCGTGGTCAATGGCATGAAGAGCTGGTTCACCGTGGCGTTCCCCGAGTTCTGGCTGTTCTTTCTCGGTGCGCTGTTCATTCTGGTAACGCTTTACCTGCCCAGGGGCGTGGTCGGTCTGCTGAAGAAAAGGGGTGAACAATGAGAAGCGTACCACTGCCTGCCGTACACCCCGAGTTCATGCTCGAACCGATCATCGACGCCGGCAGCGGTCGCGATGCCATCGGCCTGGGCCAGGCACGCCAGCCAGGGCTGGACGTGCGCCACGGCACGGTGCTGACGCTGGAGGACATCAGCGTGAGCTTCGACGGCTTCAAGGCGCTGAATGCGCTGAACCTGTACATCGGCGTGGGCGAGTTGCGCTGCATCATCGGGCCCAATGGGGCGGGCAAGACCACGCTGATGGACGTGATCACCGGCAAGACCCGCCCCACCACCGGCAAGGCCTGGTTCGGCGAGACCCTGGACCTGACGCGCATGAGCGAGGTGCAGATCGCCCAGGCCGGCATCGGGCGCAAGTTCCAGAAGCCGACGGTGTTCGAGGCCTTGAGCGTGTACGAAAACCTGGAACTGGCGCAGAAGGCCGACAAGTCGGTATGGGCCAGCCTGTGCGCAAGACTCGGCGGCGAACAGCGCGACCGTATCGACCAGGTGCTGCAGACCATTCGCCTGACCGGGTCGGCGCAGCGCCCGGCGGGGTTGCTGTCCCATGGGCAGAAGCAGTTTCTGGAGATCGGCATGCTGCTGATGCAGGACCCGCAGTTGCTGCTGCTGGACGAACCGGTGGCGGGCATGACCGACGCCGAGACCGAATTCACCGCCGAGCTGTTCAAAAGCCTGGCCGGCCGGCATTCGCTGATGGTGGTGGAGCACGACATGGGGTTTGTCGGCAGCATTGCCGACCATGTGACGGTGCTGCACCAGGGCAGCGTGCTGGCAGAGGGTTCGCTGGAACAGGTGCAGGCCGATGATCGGGTGATCGAGGTTTATCTGGGGCGCTGAAAAGCTTCGACGGCAACGCCGGCTCCTACAGAGACACCGCGGCTCTGGTAGGCGCCGGCCTTGCCGGCGAAGAGGCCGGTACAGACAAAAAAGGACAAGGTACATGCTGAAAATCGACACCCTGCACCAGTACTACGGCGGCAGCCACATCCTGCGTGGCCTGTCGTTCCAGGCCAAGGTCGGAGAGGTCACCTGCCTGCTGGGCCGCAACGGCGTGGGCAAGACCACTCTGCTGCGCTGCCTGATGGGCCTGCTGCCCGCCCGCGAAGGCAGCGTGCACTGGGAGGGCCAGGCCATCACCACGCTCAAGCCGCACCAGCGCGTGCACGCCGGAATCGCCTACGTGCCCCAGGGCCGCGAGATTTTCCCGCGCCTGACGGTGGAGGAGAACCTGCTGATGGGCCTGTCACGCTTCGGCGCCAGCCAGGCGCGGGAGGTGCCGGCCTTCATCTACGAACTGTTCCCGGTACTGCTGCAGATGAAACACCGCCGCGGCGGCGACCTGTCCGGTGGCCAGCAACAGCAACTGGCCATCGGCCGCGCCCTGGCCAGCCGCCCGCGCCTGCTGATCCTCGACGAGCCCACCGAAGGCATCCAGCCATCGGTGATCAAGGAGATCGGTGCGGTGATCCGCCAACTGGCCGCGCGTGGCGACATGGCGATTCTGCTGGTGGAGCAGTTCTACGACTTTGCCGCCGAACTGGCCGACCAGTACCTGGTGATGTCCCGCGGCGAGATCGTGCAGCAGGGCCGCGGGGAAAACATGGAGGCCGAAGGTGTACGCGGCCTGGTTACGATTTAATCTGTGCGCCTGTCCCGTTTCGAGAGCCTGTCATGAATCACATCCGCGACGCCGTGCACGCCGACCTGCCGGCCATCCGTGATATCTACAACGATGCGGTGCTCAACACCCTGGCGATCTGGAACGAGCAGACGGTCGACCTGGGCAATCGCCAGGCGTGGTTCGCGGCGCGCCAGGCGCAGGGTTATCCGATTCTGGTGGCGGTGAATGAGGCAGGGGACGTGCTGGGCTATGCCTCGTTCGGCGACTGGCGCCCGTTCGAGGGGTTTCGCCACACCGTGGAGCATTCGGTGTACATCCGCAGCGACCAGCGCGGCCAGGGCCTGGGGCCGTTGCTGATGCAGGCGCTGATCGAGCGTGCCAGGGGCTGTGGCAAGCATGTGATGGTGGCGGCGATCGAGAGCGGCAATACGGCGTCGATCCGCCTGCACGAGCGGCTGGGCTTCACCCTGAACGGACAGATGCCGCAGGTGGGGGTGAAGTTCGGCAAGTGGCTGGATCTGACCTTCATGCAACTGATGCTGGCACCGGGGGCGCAGCCCCCACAGGGCTGAGGGCCTCATCGCGGGTCAAGCCCGCTCCCACAGGTACAGCGCTGGCTTGGAGGCCAACGGCGTATCGGTGGGAGCGGGCTTGACCCGCGATTGGGCCGGTCAGCCTTGCACAAACCTTCCCAGGCGCTGCTTCAACATCGAATTCTCACTGCGCAACTGCTTCACTTCCTCCAGCAGCTCCAGCGCCAGCGCCACCCCTTCCCACTCCAGCTCCAGCTCCTGGTGCAGCTTGGCCGCGCGCTTGGCCAGCACCGGGGCACGGTCGTCGAACACCCATTCCTCCGGCGTTCGCCCCGAAGGTTCAACGATGCCGTGTTCGACGATCTCGATCACGTAGGCTGCCGGTACATCGGCCTCCTGACAAAGGGTTCGCATGTCCAGTTGAACGATCAGGGTACTGCTCATGGTCACTTACTCCATTGAGTTCGCGGGTTGAACCCGGCCTTCTCCGACAGTTTGGTCCACAGTTCGCGGGCTTCGGCGCTCGATTGCGTCGGCATCACCACCTTCAGCTGCGCATACAGGTCGCCACGCTGGCCCTGCTTGTTGCTCAGGCCCATGCCCTTGATGCGCAGGCGCTGGCCGCTCTGGCTGTCGGGGCGGATGGTCAGGTTGACCTTGCCGGTCAGGGTCGGCATCTCGACCTTGGTGCCCAGCGCAGCCTCCCACGGTGCCAGCGGCACGGTGATGATCAGGTCATGACCTTCGACATCGAACAGCGGGTGGGGTGCCAGGCGAATGATCAGGTACAGGTCGCCATTGGCGCCGCCGCCCACGCCCGGTGCACCCTGGCCCTTGAGGCGGATGCGCTCGCCGTCGGTCACCCCGGCAGGGATCTTGACGTTGAGGGTCTTGGTGGTGTCGCCCGTGCGCTGCCCGGCCGCGTTGTACTGCGGCACCTGGAAGCTGATCTTCTTCGACTCGTTGGCCAGGGTTTCCTCGAGGAAAATCGCCAGTTCCATTTCCACGTCCTGCCCTCGCCGACCGGCACTGCGTTGCTGGCCACGGCCAAAGGGGTTGCCGTTGCCACGTCCGGCCGAGCCGAAAATGGAACTGAAGAAGTCCGAGAAGTCGCCGCCGCCAAAGTCGGCACCGCCACCGCCACCGCCACGGCTTTCCCAGCCCGGCGGGCCCTGGAAGGGCCGGCCGTGCTGGCCGTACTTGCGCAGCTCGTCGTATTCGGCGCGCTTTTCAGGGCTGCTCAGGGCCTCATAGGCCTCGTTCACTTCCTTGAAGTGGTTTTCGGCGTCGCGCTCTTTGCTGACGTCCGGGTGATACTTGCGCGCAAGCTTGCGGTAGGCGGTCTTGATCGCCTTTTCATCCGCCGTGGGCTCTACGCCAAGGATCTTGTAATAGTCTTTGAAGTCCATCTTTACGATTCACCATCGGTTATCGAATGCATCACTGCTGTGAAGATTGGGGTCAAGCATAGCCTTTCAAGTCGGACAAAGGATTGCTGTCGAGCAGATATTCGGTCTTGATTCTGCCGATGGCTGGCATAAACTGCGCGGCCGTTTTTCCCCCGGAAGCACACCCATGAGTCACGCATCCCCGGCCCGCGCCTGCGGTATCGACTTCGGCACCTCCAATTCCACCGTCGGCTGGCACCGTCCCGGCGTGGATTCGCTGATTGCCCTGGAAGACGGCAAGATCACCTTGCCCTCGGTGGTGTTCTTCAATATCGAGGAGCGGCGCCCGGTCTATGGCCGGCTTGCCCTGCACGAGTACCTGGAGGGCTACGAAGGCCGCCTGATGCGCTCGCTCAAGAGCCTGCTGGGCTCCAAGCTGATCAAGCACGACACCAGCGTGCTGGGCACCGCGCTGCCGTTCAAGGACCTGCTGGGCATGTTCATCGGCGAGCTGAAGAAGCGTGCCGAGGCCAATGCCGGGCGCGACTTCGACGAGGTGGTGCTGGGCCGCCCGGTGCATTTCGTCGACGACGACCAGGCCGCCGACCAGGAGGCCGAAGACACCCTGGCCGAGGTGGCGAAGAAGATCGGCTTCAAGGACGTGTCGTTCCAGTACGAACCCATCGCCGCAGCCTTCGACTACGAGTCGAGCATCCAGGGCGAAGAGCTGGTGCTGATCGTCGACATCGGCGGTGGTACCTCGGACTTCTCGCTGGTACGCCTGGCCCCCGAGCGCCACATGCTCGATGACCGCCACGCCGACATCCTGGCCACCGGTGGCGTGCACATCGGCGGTACCGACTTCGACAAGCAGTTGAGCCTGCAGGGCGTGATGCCGCTGTTCGGCTATGGCAGCCGCATGAAAAGCGGTGCCTTCATGCCCACCAGCCACCACATGAACCTGGCCACCTGGCACACCATCAACTCGGTGTACTCGCAGAAATCCCAGCTGGCGCTGGGCAGCATGCGCTACGACATCGAGGACACCGACGGCATCGACCGCCTGTTCAAGCTGATCGAACAGCGCGCCGGGCACTGGCTGGCGATGGAAGTGGAAGCCACCAAGATCGAGCTGACCCACAGCGACAGCCGCCTGGTCGACCTCAAGCGCGTGCAGCCCGAGCTGAGTGTGGAGTTGACCCGTGCGCTGTTCGAGGCGTCCATCGACAGCCTGCTCGAACGTGTGCGTGGCAGCGTCGGCGAGCTGCTGAACAAGGCCGGTGTAGGGGTGGCGCAGGTCGACACGGTATTCTTCACCGGCGGCTCCAGCGGCATCCCTGCCCTGCGCCAGAGCGTGGCGGCCATGCTGCCCAACGCGCGCCACGTCGAGGGCAACATCTTCGGCAGCATCGGTAGCGGCCTGGCGATCGAAGCCCGCAAGCGTTACGGCTAGCCCGCCGCCCCACAAGGACGTGAACAGATGAGTTTCAAACCCCTGGCGCTGATCAGCGCCTTGCTGCTGGCCGGTTGCAACGACGACCTGATGACCCTGCGCTTCGAGGACTCGGCCGGCTCGTCGGGCACCGGCCTGGACGCGCGCAAGCAGCAGATGATCGACGAGGCCCTGGTGCAACGCCAGATCGACCCGAAAAGCCTGCGCTGGCGGGTCGACCTCGAAGACCAACACCTGGTGTACGTGAGGGAACTGCAGCCGCTGAGCGAGGCGCAGCGCAAGGCGTTGCGCGAACCGTTCGACGAGATCCTGCAGGCACGCGTGGCGAACACGCTGCAGATCGAACTCACCCTGGACATCCCCCCCGAGCAACGCCAGGCCCTAAGCGCGGCAGAGCGCCAGCGGATCGACGCGCTGCCGCAACCGCTGTTGATCCCGCTGGAGCTCAGCCCGACGGTGCTGACCATGGCGCTGATGCCCAGGGACGACGACAACGTGCCGCGGGACGTGACCGAACGCATCAACTCCAAGGTCACCTGCCAACTGCAGGCGCTGCCGGTAAAGCCGTTGCCAGAAGGCATCACCGGCCTGTGGCAGATGACGCTGGACACGGCCAATCAGGTCAGCGTCGAGCTGGGCGAAGCGCACTACCCGGCGCATTACCGGCTGACCGACGCCGGCCTGCAAGGCAGGATCGACAAAGGCGAACTGTGGCTCATCGAGCCGAACTACCTGTCGGTGGACCCACTGGTGGTGATGCTGGGTTTTTCGGACCTGGGGCAACAGCGGCTGTACCGCAGTTTTCCGTTGCAACCCAATGCTTCGCAGCTGATCCATTCGTGCGAAAGCGCTGCCAATCACTTGCCACGCCCCCTGAGCTTTCGGGTCGGGGACGGCCTGGACCGGCTCGAATCGGTGACCTACAAGGAAGAAACCCAATGAACCTGGCCAGAACCCTGGCACTGTCGAGCGCGCTGCTGCTGGGCGGCTGCGGCGATGAAACATTCATGAGCGTGCGCTTTCAGACTGACGTCGGCACCGCCCGCTGGGGGCTGGACCCGATCAACCTGCAGATGATCGGCGAGGCCCTCGAACAGCGCCAGGTCGACCCCAAGCGCCTGCGTTTCGACGTGGATGCCGAGGACAAGCGCCTGGTGCATGTGGTGCTGCTGCAACCGCTGGATGAACAGCAGCAGGCCGCCCTGCGCGGGCTGTTCGAGGACATCGTGCAGGCGCGCAACGCTGTCACCTTCGCTATCGAAGTCACCCTGCAACCCACCGCCGCCGAGCGCCAGCGCCTGACCCCAAGCCAGCTGCAGGCCCTGGAGGCGATGCCCGCCTCGTTCACCCTGCCCGCCGAACCGGGCGACGAAGTGAGCACGGTGGCCGCGATGCCGGAGCAATGGCCGGGCACCACGATGGATGTCAACGAACAGGTGCAGGCCGAGGTCAGTTGCCTGCTGTACATCAGCCCGCGCCAGTATTACCCGGGCATGACCGACGTCTACGCGGCCAAGGGCGATGACCCGCAGCGGGTGGTGCTGGAGTTTGCCGAAACAGGCGAAGCGGATGCCTTCAGCCTGTGGAAGGTGAGTGCCCGCTACCGCTTCAAGCAGGCCAGCCTGCAGCAGCAGGTCGACAAGGGTGAACTCGCGCTGCTGCCGGCTGACGAGCAGAACCGCAAGAGCCTGAGCATCGCGTTCAAGCTGGCGGACCTGGGCGAGCACGAGCTGATGCGTGCCTACCAGATCGACTATCGGGTCAAGGCGCTGAACAGCCAGTGCTACGCCGAGCAGATGAAGCTCGGGCGGCCGTACACCTTCTTCATGGGTGCGGGGCTGGATCGCGTGGAAGCGGTCACTTATCCACAGAAATGAGTTGGCCTCTTCGCCAGCAAGGCTGGCGAAGAGGCCCGTAGGCCTTACACCAGCTCGGCCCGGCGCAACTCGCTCTTCAGGTACGCATAGTAGATCGGCCCCGCGACCACGCCCGGCAAGCCGAACGCCGCCTCGAACACCAGCATCGCCAGCAGCAGCTCCCACGACTTGGCGCGAATCTGCCCGCCCACGATGCGCGCATTGAGAAAGTACTCGACCTTGTGGATCACGATCAGGTAGCCCAGCGCCGCCACCGCCACCCAGATCGACAGCGACAGGCCGACGATGGTGATCAGCGTGTTGGACATCAGGTTGCCGATCACCGGCAGCAGCCCCAGCAGGAAGGTCAGCACGATCAGCGTCTTGGTCAGCGGCAGGTGCACCCCGAACAGCGGCAGCACCACCGCCAGGAATACCCCGGTAAAGGCGGTGTTGAGCAGCGAGATCTTGATCTGCGCGAACACGATGTTGCGAAACGCCTGCACCAGCAGCGACAGGCGCTCGAACAAGGCCGCGGCCAGCGGTTTGCGCTGGGTCAGGTCGGGGATGCGCTGCAAGGCCACGATGGCGCCCAGGATCATGCCGATCAGCAAGGTCACGAACATGTGCGCCGCGCCCTTGCCCACCAGTTGCAGGTCGGCCAGGTGGGTGCGCAACCATTCGCCGATGGCCACCTTGAACTCCGCCGCACTGGCCGGCAGGTAGGCGTCGATGAACGGCGGCAACTGCCCGCGCGCCTGGTCCACCAGCAGCATGAACTTGTCCAGCGACGCGCCGGGATTCTCCGCCTCGTGCAGCAGAAAGCTGATGGCCCCGGCAAACAGCAGGCTCAGCACGCTCACGATCAGCGTGCCCAGCAACGCCACCGCCACCCAGCGCGCACGCTGCCCGGCAATCAGGTGCTGCAACTTGGGCGTGAGCATGTTGACCAGCTCGAACACCAGCAGGCCGGCCAGCAGGCTGGGCAGCAGCTTGAGCGGCAGCGCCAGCAGCAACCCGGTGAACACGATGAGCCAACTCGCCAGGACGATCTGGCGCTGGGTAAATGTCATACAACCTCGGAGGCAGAAAGACCACAAAGACGGCAGTCTGCCAGCCTTCTACGAGCAGGCATAGGGGCACGCGGGGCGCGGCGCGCTGGCGTTGCCAGGGCAATCTTTCTATGATGCCCGCCCTCACGGAATGACCGCGCGCCCATGCGCAATCGCAGGAGCGCGCATGCGCGAAAAAGATATCCTCGAAATACTGGTGCCGATTCTCTGCGTGCTGATTGTCTGGCGCATCACGCCGATCTTCTGGACGTTCTTCATGACCTGGCTCAATCGCGTCAGGTACCTGCGCCGCGCCACCCCGATACGCCAGCTGAACGACGGCGAGCGCGAGGCCCTGGCGTTTCTCGGCGGCCCGGCCTACATGCTGCGCAAGCTGGTCGGCACCACCGACCTGCCCTGGAAGAAACTGGCCCACGTCACCGGCAAGCGCGCCGCGGTGTACCGCCTGCAAGGCCCGCTGGACACCTGGGGCTACTCGCTGCAGCACTTCGGCGAAATACACCACCGCATCCAGGGCATCGCGGTGCACATGCCGCTGGAGGACATCGAGGACAAGACCGACCCGCACAACGAGGTGGAGGTGATGTTCAGCCGGGGCGTGGCCATCATTCTTAGCGTCAATGGTCGGCCCACCCTCATCGAAACCCTGCGCCTGTGGCAGCCTCGCCTGCTGCCGCTGCAGGAACACGCCGACACGGCCAAGGAACCCCATGCGTAAGGTACTGCTGTGCGCGCTCGCGCTGTTGCTCGCAGGCTGTGACAAGGACTTTCTGTTGCTGCACTTCCAGGCGCCGGTGGGCGACCTGTACTACAGCCGGGACGTGCATTACAGCTACCGTGAATCGATCTTCGCGCTGCTGGCCGCGCACCACATCCCCACCGACAGCCTGGTGATGGAGATGGACGAGTACAACGACAAGGTGGTGCACCTGCGCCTGACGGACGACTCACTGAGCCCACAGCAGCTGGACGAGATTCGCGAGGTGTTCGAAGCCATCATCCCGGCACGCAATGCGGTGACCCTGAACATGAAGCTGCGTTTCGACGCCGACCAGGCCCAGGGGCTGACCGGCCAGCGCCAGGGCACGGGCGCGCCGCCGCGTCACTTCGACACCACCGTGCTGACCCCGCAGAACCTGCACATTGCCCTTGGCCAGGGCATCGGTACCCCGCCGCACAGCAACCCCTACCTCAAGGTGCTGCCGCAGGCCGATGACCAGATGCTCTGCACCCTGGAGGCCGGCATGACTCCGACACTGCCGTTCTACATGCTCGCCACCGGGCCAGGCGAGCTCGGCTCGGGCCGTCAGGGCCTGCTGCACGTGCGCAACCGCGACTTCCAGGCTGCCCAGGTGCCAGTGCACCTGCAGTTCGAAGACGCGGCGCTGCGCCGACTGGTCGATAACGGCACCCTGCAGGTGGCGTTCAGCACCCGCAACTGGCTCGACTACCTGAACCCCGACAACATTCACCTGCACTTCGTGATCGGCCCGCCACTGGTATCGGCGCCGATGGCCGAGATGACCCATGCGCGTGCCCGGGAACTGCACGCCGAGTGCAACCAGCGCATGGACGCACTGGGGCGGCCGTTCTCGTTCTTCTTTGGCGAGGGCGTGGACCGGCTGGTGTATGTGGGCCTGCCGGCACGCGACTGAGCCTCAGCGAGGGCTCATTTCTTCTTCAGGCAGGTACTCATGAACGCCTTGCGCTCGTCGCCCTTGAGCGCCTGGGTGGTGGCGTCGGCATTGCAGGTCTTCATCTTCTCCTGCTGGGTCGCGGGCTCGGCCTTTTTCAGGCAGGTGCTCATGAACGCCTTGCGCGCGTCACCCTTGAGCGCCTGGGAGGTAGCGTCGGCATTGCAGGTCTTCATCTTCTCCTGCTGTGCGGTGGCGGCGAACCCCTGCGAACACATCAGGACGCCAAGCAGCAGCAACGGCACACGCAACATTTTCATGGGGCATTCTCCTGGTCGCCACGCCATCCGCGCAGCCTCGACACCAGTGTAGACAAGAATTTTTACAAACCCCTGTCAGCCGCGGCGCGCCTGGCGTCGGTACTGCTCCGGGGTGCACTGGGCCTGGCGCTGGAACATCGCGATAAAAGCCGATGGGCTGCCGTAGCCCAGGTCGAAGGCGATCTGCTGGATGCTCTGCTCGCCCTCCAGGGCCTCGATGGCCCGCAGAAACCGCAGACGCTGGCGCCATTCGCCAAAGCTGATACCCAGCTCGCGGATGAACTGGCGGGCCAGGGTGCGCTCGCTCACGTGCACGCTGGCCGCCCAGTCGCCCAGCGGACGGTTGTCCCCAGGGCTGCGCTGCAGGGCCTGCAGCACGCTGCGCAGGCCCGGGCCCTGGGCATACGGCAGGTAGCCGGTGTGCACCGGCGCGCAGTGCAACTGGTCCACCAGCACCTGGGCCAGGCGCTGGTCGGCATCGGTGCGCGGTACCTTGACGTCGCGCCGGGCAAAATCGCCGAGGATGGCCTTGAGGATGTCGCTGATCACCAGGCTGCACGGCTGCGCAGGCAGGCTCTGGCTCAGCTCGCGGGTGATGTACACCGAGCGGTACACCACGGCCTGGGGGTTGTAGCAACCATGCTCGGTGTCCGGCGGCACCCATACCGCGTAGTTGGGCGGCGAGAAAAAGCGCCGACCGTCGATCTCCAGCTGCATCACCCCGTGGGCGGTGTAGTTGAGCTGGCCCCAGGCGTGACGGTGCGCGGCGCTGTGGGTATCGGCGCCGAACTCGTCATAGCGGAAGTACACCGGTGCCGGTAGCGCGTCCAGCTGCGGGATGTCGAGGTATTTGCGTGCCATGCTGTCGGTCGAATGCTGTCTGGATCAATGGGCGGGTTGTCTGGATCGCAGTATAAACATCCAGACAGACAGGCGGATAATGACCGCCGTCATCTTCAAAGAGTCCCTGTTGCATGAATTATGCGTTCCCCCTGCTGGCCATTCTGATCTGGGCCGGCAACACCGTGGTCAACAAGCTGGCCGTCGGCGCCATCTTCCCTGCCGAGATCGGCTTCTACCGCTGGGTGCTCGCCGGCCTGCTGCTCAGCCCGTTCCTGCTGCGGGCAGTGCTGCGCAACCGCGCGGCGATCCGTCCGCACCTGGGCAAGATCGTCATCCTCGGGGTGCTGGGCATGGCGGTGTACCAGAGCCTGGCGTACTTTGCCGCCGCCATCACCAGCGCCACCAACATGGGCATCATCCTGTCGCTGATGCCGCTGATGTCGCTGGCCCTGGCCATCGCCACCCTGGGCCAGCGCCTGAGCGCCGGCGCGCTGCTGGGTGCACTGGTGTCGTTCGCCGGGGTGCTGGTGGTGGTGTCCGGCGGCGACCCGGCCGCGCTGCTGGCCCACGGCCTGAACCTGGGAGACGCGATGATGCTGATCGCCACCCTGGCCTATGCGGTGTACAGCACCCTGCTGAAAAAGTGGCAACTGCGCCTGCCGCCGCTGCAACTGCTGTACCTGCAGGTGCTGGTGGCGATCGTGGTGCTGTTGCCGCTGTACCTGTTCTCGCCCAAGGCCGGGCTGAGCGTGGACAACATCGGCCTGGTGCTCTATGCCTGCGTGCTGGCCTCGATCGTGGCGCCACTGGTGTGGATGCAGGCGGTGGTGCGCCTGGGGCCCAGCCGCACCACGCTGTTCTTCAACCTGCTGCCGGCGCTGACCGCGGTGATCGCGGCACTGGTGCTCGACGAACGCCTGGCGCCGTATCACCTGGTGGGCGGCGTGCTGACCCTGGCCGGGGTGATTCTGGCCGAACGCTGGACCACCCCGCTGCGCCGCCTCAAAGCCCCGCCGCCTTCAGACGCGCCGCGTGCTCGGTAAACAGCCGTACCGGGTCGGCGCCCTTGCCCACCGCGCCGAGTGACTGGTTGACGATATCCAGGTGATCCAGCGGGTAGTCGTCGCCGATCACCTGGCCCAGGTGCGAGCTGAACCGCCCGACCATACCGTCGCACTGGCCCGGTTCACGCACGAAGGTGCGCGCGAACAGGCGGCAGAAGCGGTTGCTGCCATCGAAGCGGTTGCGCCCGCTGTCGGTGATGCCCGGCTGCAAGGTGCCCGACCACGAGTAGTAGCGCACCCCGTCGACCTCGGCCGGCCCCTGGCCACCCCAGGTCAGCGGCAGGCCCTGTGGATAACGCTGGTTGAACAGGGCCACGCCCTCGAACGTCAGCGACTGGTGCGAGGCGTGCACGTCGATGGGCAGGCCTGCCCCGCGCCAGCCGGTTTCCAGCCAGCCCATCAGCCGTGCCAGACCGTGCAGCACCCACTTGAGAAGGCGCCCGCGGGCGGAATCGCCGGGGTAGTGTTTGTCCAGGTAGTCGGCCAGTTCGGAGCCGTGGTTGGGGCCCGCGATGGAGGTGACCGAGGCCACCCATTCCGGGCGCCTGGCCGCCGCATAACGGGCGGTCAGCGCACCCTGGCTGTGGCCCAGCAGGTGAACCTTGTCGGCGCCGGTGCGGCGGCGCAGGTCGTCGATGATGCGCAGCAGCTGTTCACCGCGCACCTCGTTGCCGTGGACCGGCGAGACCTGCACCGGGAACACCGTGGCCCCGCCCCGGCGCAGGGCCGCGACAATGCCGAACCAGTACGGGTACAGAACCAGGCGCACGAAGCCGAGCATGCCCGGCACCAGTACCAGTGGATAACGCGTTGCAAGCGCTTGCGACATGGCGGCCCCTCCCGATCCGTGGCAGTGCGCACCACCCTACAGGCACAACAATGGCAACTGCAATCGAACTCCCGGCGTGCGCTGCGGTTCCAACCCTTATCAGGCCATGACGGCCTTCACAAGGGAGCGAGACCATGTACAAGCACGCCCTGGCAGCCCTGCTGGCAAGCGCCACCCTGGTAGGCTGCGGCAGCAACCGCCCTGAAAACCCTGTGGACTACGTGACCTACCGCGAACAGCCGCTGGTCAAGCAGGTGGGCAACGGCATGACCATGCAGCAGGTGATCGCCATCGGCGGCAGCCCTTCCTCCGTCATCGACCTGCCCCACGGCGGCACATGCAACAACTACGTGCTAAACCATGAGGGCAAGCAACAGGCTTACTACGTGCGTTTCGATGCCACCGGGCATGTGGATGCCAAGGGCTTCAAGACGTGCGAGCAACGCCAGAAGGACGAACAGGCCCTTCCCGGCGCGTAAAACTTTTAGCGCGCCAATCAATCACACACTGTGCACCCGACGCGCCGTCAGAGCGTGAAATCCCGTTTTCAGCTTGGAGAACATGATGAGCAACGTTGAACTGACCGATGTACAAACCCTGCGCCACCGCGCCCGCCAGCACGTGGAAGACGGTGCGGTGACCGAAGGCTACACCGCCGACCGCGAAAAGATCCTGCGCCTGCTGAACGAGTCGCTGGCCACCGAGTGGGTGTGCGTACTGCGCTACAAACGCCACTACTTCATGGCCGAGGGGATCAAGGCCAACGTGGCCGCCGAAGAGTTCCTGGAGCACGCCAACCAGGAGATGGAGCACGCCGACAAGCTGGCCGAGCGCATCGTGCAGCTGGGCGGCGAACCGGACTTCAACCCCGACAACCTGAGCAAGAACTCCCACGCGCAGTACGTGGCAGGCAAGACCCTCAAGGAAATGGTGCTCGAAGACCTGGTCGCTGAGCGCATCGCCATCGACAGCTACCGCGAGATCATCCAGTACATCGGTGACAGCGACCCGACCACCCGGCGCATCTTCGAAGACATCCTGGCCCAGGAAGAAGAGCACGCGGACGATATGGCGGATCTGCTCAAAGGGCTGTAAACCGCAGCGACTTCATCGCGGGTCAAGCCCGCTCCCACAGGGTCCGTGGTGATCCTTGTGGGAGCGGGCTTGACCCGCGATGCGTTTAGCCAGCCTTGACGGTCTTGGGCGCCTTGCCCGAACGCATCTGCTCCAGCAACGGCGTGCACTGGTTCTCGTCCCCGCCACTGGGCGCCACCAGCGCCAGCAACGCCGCCGCCGGCGCTACCGCCACCCCCAACGCCACCATCCCCGCCCCGCGCAACGCCAGCGGAATCGCCTGCACGCCCGCACTCGGCTTGGCAAACGGCCCGCGCACGTACAACGGCGAGCGCAGCGAGAACAGGCGCAGGCCCTTGGACTCGGGGTTGATCTTCAGGTCCAGTTGCTCGGTGGCGAAGTTGGCCGTGCCATCGATGTAGATGATCGCGTTCTCGGTGTCGAACACGAACAGGCGCGTACTGGCCAGGCCGTCCTTGATGCCGAAGTCCGCCGCCGCGCAGTTGATCTTCACCTCGTTGTCGCCAAACAGCTTGCCCACCACGTAGTTGCCCACGTTGAGCCCGGCGATCTCCATCAGGCCACGGCTGATCGCGCCATCGTTGATCAGCAGCCGCAGGTCGCCATTGGAGGTGCCCAGCAAGGCCGCCACCGAGTTGCCGCGGCCACTGATGTCGGCATCGCCATTGAGCGCACCGAAGCTGGTCTTCATCGGTTCGAAGGTGGGGAACAGCTGCTTGAGCTTGAAGTTGCGCGCACTCAGGCGCGCACGCCCCTGCATCGGCACCGCGCGGCCATCCAGGCGGATCTGCGCATCCAGCTTGCCGCCGGCCACGCCGAAACTCAGCGGCTCCAGGCGCAGCACGCCGTCATCGAGCACGAAGTGCGCGGCCAGGTCCTTGAAGGGCAGTTCTTCGCTGTGCACGATGCGCTTGCCGCTGAAGCTCACGTCGGCGTCCATGGTGCGCCAGCGCTCGGTGCGAAACTCCTCCACCGGCAGCACCTTGCCGGCCGGCTGCTTGCTCGCGCCACCACGGGCCTTCTGTTCGGCGTTGGAGTCGGCGCCGATCAGCGGGCCAAGATCCTTGAACAGCAGTTGGTTGGACACCAGCTTGCCGGTGAGCTTTGGCCGCGGCTGGCTGGCGACGAAAGCCATGTCGCCATGGATATCGCTGTCGCCGATCTTGCCGTTGAAGCCCTCGTAGCGGAACACCGCCCCGCCCGGCTCGTGCAGCTTGGCGATCAGGTGGCCGTCGGTGGAATAGGCCGGCGAGTCGGGCAGGGTCACGCCGGTCAGTGGGTACAGATTGCCCAGACTTGCGCCCGACAGGCGCAGGCGCAGGTCGAGCGCGCCAAGGTTGCGCGGGTCGGTCAGGGTGCCGGCCACTGCGACGCGCGTGTCGGCGATGCGCACGTCAGCCTGCAGCGGAAACGGCTGCGTGGCGTCCTGCAGTGCCAGCAGCCCGCCGATCTTGCCGCTGCCATTCAACGGCTGGCCCTTGTAGCGGCCGTCGACCTTGAAGCCGAAGGCGTAGTCCTGGGGCGCCGAACCCTGGCTCGCCGCCTTGTCGGCGCTGGCCTTGCCGACGATGTCGGTGAACGGGATGGGCTTGCCCAGCGGGTCGACCTGCACCTTCACCACGGTCTTGAGGGTCTGGTCGTCGAAGGCCACCTCGCCTTTGTCGAAGCCGATGGCGCCGATATCCAGCACCCATTTGGACGGCTCGGCGTTCTCGTCCTTGGGCCCGAAATCGAAGGTCCAGTTGGCGCGGCCATCGGCCAGGCGCTTGAGGCTGGCCACCGGCAGGGTCAGGTCGATACGCGGGATCACGATGCGCTGGGCCAGCAGCGGCAGCGGCGAGAGGCGAAACTCCACGCGCTGCAGGCCGACCATCTGCGGCGCCTTGAGCCACTCGGGGTTGCCCAGGGTCAGGTCCTGGGCGATGAAGCGCGGCCATGGCACCCAGGCGCGCCAGCCGCCCTCGTCGCGATCGCGCTGCCAGCGCACGGCCAGGTCGCCATTGATCGCAAAAGGTCGGTGCAAGGCCTCGGAGACCTTTTCGTTGAGGGTGGGCTTGATGCGGTTCCAGTCGAAGGTGGCGATGACGATGATCAGGACCGCCAGCAACAACAGCACAGTGGCGAAGGTCCAGGTGAGAATTTTGGCAGGGCGCGTCATTGCACGAATCTCCTGATGACAGCATGGCGAACAGCCATGCCCGTTGAGGGCACTTAACACTTCCGACTATCAATGCCGTCGATTGTTACCATTATCTTTATGAACTTCTTTATCTGACCCCCAAGCGTAGCATTGGCGCCGTACCCACTTACCAGCCCTCCCAAGGAGCGCCAGATCATGAAACGCCCATTGCTGCTCAGTTTTGCCCTCAGCCTGCTGGCTGCCAACGCCTTCGCCGTACCCGCCACCGAACAGAACCTCTCGGCCGAAGCCCGCGACAGCGCCAGCGTCATTGCACAGCCCCTCAAGACCCTGGCCGAAGGCGGTTCTGACCGCCTGATCGAGCGCAGCAACCGCGTTGCCGAAGGTGGTTCCGACCGCCTTGTCGAACGCAGCACTCGCATCGCCGAAGGCGGCTCGGACCGTCTGATCGAACGCAACAGCCGCGCGAGCTGAGCCCATGCGCCAGTGCCCGCGCCCACAGCCCGGTCCATCGACCGGGCTTTGTTTTTTGCGGCCCAGGCCCTAGAGTGCAGGGCTGTATGACTGTGAACCGATACTCGCCATGCTGCCGCGCGCCGAACAAAAGCTACAGACCCGACAGGCCCTGCTGGATGCCGCCCGCCACCTGATGGAGAGCGGCCGAGGCTTCGGCAGCATCAGCCTGCGCGAGGTAGCCAAGACCGCCGGCATCGTGCCCACCGGCTTCTACCGCCACTTCTGCGACCTGGACCAGCTGGGGCTGGCACTGGTCAACGAGGTGGACGAAACCTTCCGCCAGACCATCCGCCTGGTGCGCCACAACGAATTCGAACTGGGCGGCATCACCGATGCTTCGGTGCGCATCTTTCTCGATGTGGTGGCGGCCAACCGGGCGCAGTTCCTGTTCCTGGCCCGCGAGCAGTACGGTGGCTCGCAGCCGGTGCGCCAGGCCATCGCCAAGCTGCGCGAAGGGATCAGCTCGGACCTGGCGGCGGACCTCAAACGCATGCCGCGCTGGCGGCATCTGGACGACGCGGCACTGGGGGTGATGGCCGACCTGGTGGTCAAGACCGTGTTCGCCACCCTGCCCGAGCTAATCGACTCGCCGGCCGAGCCGGTACCGGGGCAGTTGAGCGCGCAGGCGAAGATCACCCAGCAGTTGCGCTTCATCTTTGTCGGGGCCAAGTACTGGCAAGGGCTCGGCGATCTGCGCTGAGCCCTCGGCTTGCCAGCGAAGGGGTGCTCAAGCCGAACCGCAATTCCTGCTACCATGCGCCACAAACGCCCACCGCGACGACGCCTCTCCATGCCCGACCTTCGTACCGCCCAGCCTGAACTCCCTGCCCTGCTCGACAGCGTCCAGCAGCACTTCGCCCAGCGCATCGTGCCGCTGTGGCAAGGCCCGGGCTGGAACGCGGACATGGCCCTGCCATTCGAAGCCCTCGACCCGCAGCACCGGCCCCTGCCGGTACAGCGCTACCGTGCCATGGCCTGCGCGCGCCAGCTGTACCTGTTCAGCAGCCGCATCGAGCAGCCTGGCGCCGCGCAACGTGCCGCCGCCCTGCTGCGCACCCTGCAACGCCACTTTCACGACGCCGAGCACGGCGGCTGGTTCTACAGCATCGACGCCCAGGGCAACCCGCTGGACCGCACCAAGGACCTCTACACCCACGCCTTCATCGTGTTCGCCTGCGCGCATTACTGGGGCAAGGTGAACGAAGCAATGGCCGAGTCGACCTTGAATGCAGCCCTTGAAGTGGTGCTGGAGCGCTTTGCCACCGAGCACGGCCTGTACGAGGCCAGCCTGGCCGAAGACTGGTCGACGCTGGGCAGCGGGCCGTTGCAGAACCCGCTGATGCACCTGGCCGAAGCCTTCCTCGCCACCCTGTCGGTGCGTCACGACGCGGTGGTACAGGACGCGCTGGTGAACCTCACCGAGGCCATGCAGGCGCACTTCATCGACCCAACACATGGGGTGATGCTGGAGAAACCGCGCGGCGCTGTGGATAACTGGTTCGAACCCGGGCACCAGTTCGAGTGGTTCTATCTGCTCGAATCCTCACCGCTGCTGCGCGGCGGCGCGCTGCATGGCTCGTTGAGCCGCGCATTCGGCTATGCCGAGCAACAGGGGGTAAAGGACGGTGCGGTGCTGGCGATGCTCAATGTCGACGGCAGCGTGCGTGACGCCACCCAGCGCATCTGGGCCCAGGCCGAATACCTGCGTGCGTTGGCGCTGCGGCCCGACAGCGCGGGCAAGGTGCTGGCGCAACTGCAGGCATTGCAGCAGAACTTTCTGCATGACGGCGGCTGGCATGAATGCCGCGACGCCAGTGGCGCGGTGAGCCGGCACGATATGCCGTCGACCACGCCGTACCACCTGGCGACCTGCCTGGAAGGGTTGCAGCGCGCCCTCTGATGCCTTCGCCAGCAACGCTGGCTCCTACATGAGTTGCAGGAGCCGGCCTTGCCGGCGAAAGTGCACTCAGGCCTTCGAACGATCGATCGAGAACCCCGCCCACGCCTGGCTCACCGGCATCAGCTCGAGGCTGTTGATGTTGATGTGCGCCGGCTGGTTGAGAATCCAGAAGATGGTCTCGGCAATGTCCTGCGGCTGGATCGGCTCGGCACCGGCATAGGTGGCGTCGTAGCGCGCCTTGTCACCCCCGAAGCGCACCAGCGAGAACTCGCTCTCGCACAGCCCCGGCTCGATGTTGCTGACCCGCACGCCCGTGCCCTGCAGGTCGCAGCGCAGGCTCAGCGAGAACTGCCCGACGAACGCCTTGGTACCGCCATACACATGGCTGCCCGGGTACGGATAGTTGCCCGCCACCGACCCGACGTTGAGGATCGTCGCGCCACGCCCGTGGGCGATCAGGCGCGGCAGCAGCAGGCGGGTGCTGTACATCAGGCCCTTGATGTTGGTGTCGACCATGGTCTCCCAGTCGTCCAGGTCGCACTTGGGCGCCGGGTCGGCACCCAGGGCCAGGCCGGCGTTGTTGATCAGCCCGCGCAGCTTGGCAAAGGTCGGCGGCAAGCCTTCGATGGCCGCTTCCATGGCCTTGCGGTCACGCACATCGAGTACCAGGCCATGCACTTCGGTCTGCTTGGACAGCTCCGCACACAGCGCCTCCAGGCGCTCCTGGCGCCGACCGGTCAGCACCAGCGACCAGCCCGCCTCGGCGAAGCGACGTGCGCAGGCTTCGCCAAAACCGGAGGTGGCGCCCGTGATGAATACGGTGGAAGTCATGGAAAATCTCCTCGGGAAAACGTGCCCACGGGCAACTGATCGACAGGGCGTGCAGCATGCCCCGCCACGGCGCTGCGCAGCAAGCCGAAAATCAACTGTACAAAAAACGATCAAAACCCTGAAAGCCTTGCCCCGCAAGGCCCGGCGCGAGCTGTACGCACGTTATCCACAGGCCCTTCCACACAGACTGGGGGCAACTGCACAGGCTGCGGCCCACGGTTTGAGCGGGCTGTGGCCTGGCGTGGGAAGTATTTCGCTTGACCTGGCGGCCGCCCCTTGAACAACGCGACAGCCAGAGATGCAAAAGGATAACTGCAGTGATGGCCCGAGGCCTTTGATCTCGCTGCCTGCACCAGTCTTTCCAGTGCTTGCCCACAGAGTTATCCACAGGCTGCACAGGTGAAATGAGGGGCAATCGACCTCGCCATAAAAGCCTTGACAAATGCCCGCTGCAGCGTCTGAAAAACCGC
This sequence comes from Pseudomonas sp. VE 267-6A, assembly GCF_024126555.1. Lineage (NCBI taxonomy): Bacteria > Pseudomonadati > Pseudomonadota > Gammaproteobacteria > Pseudomonadales > Pseudomonadaceae > Pseudomonas > Pseudomonas sp. VE 267-6A. The sequence continues at coordinate 22,471 of NZ_JAMYBY010000022.1, read as the reverse complement.
TGCTCAAAAAACAACCACACCTCTGTAAGCCTTGTATTACATGGTCTTCAGCCATGTACTACCAAGTTACCCACAGTCGGTTCCACACGAATCGGGGACAACTTCAATGCCTTTGAAAACAAGTGCCTGGAGCGACGTTGTGTCGCGTTACCTGCACACCTTCAAATAACTTTTCCACAATCTGCCGCAAGGCCGATCTGCGGCCCGATCGCGATTCAAGCCCGCTCCCACAAGGTTCACCGCTGCCCCTGTGGGAGCGGGCTCGACCCGCGATTGGGCCGCAATACGCACAAAAAAACCCCGGCAAGCCGGGGTCTGTGTGGTTGGGCAGTGTCAGTGCCCACCCAGATACGCGTTGCGCACCTCCTCGTTGACCAGCAGTTCCTGGCCGGTGCCGGTCATGCGGATCTGCCCGTTGACCATCACGTAGGCGCGGTCCGACAGCTTGAGCGCATGGTTGGCGTTCTGTTCCACCAGGAAGATGGTCATGCCGGTCTTGGCCAGCTCGCGCAAGGTCGAGAAGATCTGCTTGACCACGATCGGCGCCAGCCCCAGCGACGGTTCATCCAGCAACAGCAACTTGGGCCGGCTCATCAGCGCCCGGGCAATCGCCAGCATCTGCTGCTCGCCACCGGACATGGTCATCGCCCGCTGGTTGCGCCGTTCCTTGAGCCGCGGAAAAAGCTCGAACATGCGCTGCATGTCCTCGCCGGCGAACTTGTCGCCAATCGGGATGGTGCCCATCATCAGGTTCTCTTCCACCGACATGTCCGGGAACACCCGGCGCCCCTCCGGCGACTGCGCAATGCCGTTGGAGGCGATGTAGTGGGACGACTTGTGGGTGATATCGGTGCCCCGGTAGAGGATCTGCCCCGACGCCGCGCGCGGCTGGCCGAAGATCGACATCAGCAGCGTGGACTTGCCCGCGCCGTTGGAGCCGATCAGGCTTACCGTCTCGCCTTCGTCGATGTGCATCGAGACCTTTTTCAGCGCCTGGATCGGGCCGTAGAACACGTCCAGGTCCTTCAGTTCGAGGATCGGTACGCTCATGCCAGCTCCTCTTCATCGGCGCCCAGGTAGGCCGCGATCACCGTCGGGTTGTTGCGGATCTCCTGCGGCGCGCCCTCGGCGATCACGTTGCCGTGGTCCAGCACCACGATATGGTCGGAAATGCTCATTACCATGCCCATGTCATGTTCGATCAGTACCACCGTCAGGTCATGCTCGTCGCGCAGCACGCGGATCATGCGGCTGAGCGCTTCGGTTTCCTGCGGGTTGAGGCCGGCGGCGGGTTCGTCCAGGCAGATGATCTGCGGGCGCGTGCACATGGCCCGGGCAATTTCCAGGCGGCGCTGCTGGCCATACGAGAGCTCGCCGGCCAGGCGGTTGGCGCAGTCCACCAGGTCGACCACCTCCAGCCAGTAGAAGGCATGGTCCAGGGCGTCGCTCTCGGCCTGACGGTAGGCCTTGGTGTTGAGCACCCCGGCCAGCAGGTTGCGGTTCACCCACATGTGCTGGGCCACCAGCAGGTTCTCCACCACCGACATTTCCTTGAACAGGCGAATGTTCTGGAAGGTACGCGCCAGCCCCGCCCGGTTGACCAGGTGGGTGCCGCCGAACATCTTGTAGTACAGGCGGCTGGCAAAGCTTCTGGGCGACACGAAGTCGGCCGCCTGGAAGCGTTCGCCCAGCAGCTGGATGACATTGGTGCGGGTGCCGCGCAGGTTCAGCTCGATCTTGCCGCCGCTTGCCTTGTAGAACCCGGTAAGGCAGTTGAACACGGTGGTCTTGCCCGCGCCGTTGGGGCCGATAAGCGCGAAGATGGCGTTGCGCCGGACCTTCAGGCTCACGTCGCTGAGCGCCTTGATGCCGCCGAACTGCATCATCAGGTTGTCGACCGAAAGAATCACTTCGTCGCTCATGGCGCCACTCCTTTACGCGGGACCACACCGGTGCGGCTGATGCGGATCAGCCCACGCGGTCGCCAGATCATCATCAACACCATCAGCACGCCGAACAGCAGCACGCGGTACTCGGAGAAGCTGCGCAGCAGCTCCGGCGCCACGGTAAGCACGAAGGCGGCGATCACCACCCCGACCGTCGAGCCCATGCCGCCGAGCACCACGATGGCCAGGATCAGCGCCGACTCGAAGAAGGTGAACGAGGACGGGTTGACGAAGCCCTGGTAGCTGGCGAAGAACACCCCGGCCAGGCCTGCGGTGGACGCACCCAGGGTGAACGCCGAGAGCTTGACCAGCACATGGTTCAGGCCCATCGAGCGGCAGGCGATCTCGTCCTCGCGCAGCGCTTCCCAGGCGCGCCCCACCGGCATGCGGGTGAGCCGGTGCTTGATGTACAGCACCGCCAGCACCACCAGGAACAGCACGATGTAGATGAACAGGAATTTCACGTTGGGGTTGTAGTCGATGCCGAAGAACTCGTGGAACGGTACCCCGCCGTCCTTGGCCCGGCGCCCGAATTCCAGGCCCATGAAGGTCGGCGACGGTACCGGCATGCCGTTGGGCCCGCCGGTGAACGACAGCCAGTTGTTGAGCACCAGGCGGATGATCTCGCCAAAGCCCAGGGTCACGATAGCCAGGTAGTCCCCGTGCATCCTCAGCACCGGAAAGCCCAGTATGCAGCCGGCCAGTGCCGCGGCGATCGCCGCCAGCGGCAGCACCGTCCAGAAGCCCAGCCCCAGGTACTGGTAGCCCAGCGCCAGGCCATAGGCACCGATGGCGTAGAACGCCACGTAGCCCAGGTCGAGCAGCCCGGCCAGGCCCACCACGATGTTCAGCCCCAGGCCCAGCAGCACGTAGATCAGCCCGAGGATGACCACGGTAAGCAGGTACTTGTTGGCGAAGAACGGGAACACGATGGCAATCACGATCAGTGCCGGGATGATCCAACGCAGGCGCGACTTGTAGTCCGGCGCCAGCACATGCACACCCGAGCCACTGCTCTCGAAGCCCTGCAGGATGGCCTGGCCCTTGCTGGTCTGCAGGAACAGGCTGAGCACGAAGCGCCCCAGCATCACCCCCGCCACCAGCCAGGCGACACGCGCGGGCTGCATGTTGAAGCTGTAGCCGTCGAGCACCACGCCGACGATGGGGCCGAACACGATCAGGGAAATCAGCCCGGCGAGAACCATATCGACCAGGCTGCGCTTGATATCGATGGAAGCGTTTTTGGCAGCAGACATACTTACACCTTGGCCACGAGTGGGCGACCCAGCAGGCCTTGGGGACGGAAGATCAGGATCAGTACCAGCAGCGAGAAGCTGAACACGTCCTTGTAGTCGGAGTTGATCAGCCCGGAGAACAGCGACTCGGAAATCCCCAGGATGATGCCCCCGAGCATCGCGCCCGGCAGCGAGCCGATACCGCCCAGCACCGCCGCGGTGAAGGCCTTGATGCCGATGATGAAGCCGGCATAGAAGTCGAAGGTGCCGTAGTTCATGGTGATCAGCACGCCGGCCAGCGCGGCCATCACCGCGCCGATGACGAACACGTAGGAGATCACCCGGTCGGTGTTGATGCCCAGGATCGAGGCCATCTTGCGGTCCTGCTGGGTGGCCCGGCACATGCGCCCCAGCTTGGTGAACTTGATGATGTAGGTGAGCGCGGCCATGCCGACGAAGGCTGCCACCAGGATGAAGATCTTGGTGTAGGTCAGTTGCACGAAGCCGGTGCCCACTTCAAGGCGCCAGGCGCCTTCGAGCAGGGTCGGCACGCCCTGTTGGCGGGCGCCCTGGCTGATCTGCGCGTAGTTCTGCAGGATCAGCGAAATGCCGATGGCACTGATCAGCGGTGCCAGCCGGGTGGAGTTGCGCAGGGGTTTGTAGGCGATGCGTTCGATGGTCCAGCCATACACGCCGGTGACCACCACCGTGAAGATCAGCGTCCCGAGCATCAGCAGGGGAAAGGACTCGATACCGAAATACGCCAGCAATGCCAGGCTGATAGCCGCCAGGTAGGCGGAAATCATGTACACCTCGCCGTGCGCGAAGTTGATCATGCCGATGATGCCATAGACCATTGTGTAGCCGATGGCGATCAGACCATAGACCGACCCCAGGGTCAGACCATTGATCAGTTGCTGCAGGAAAATACCATCCATAACGCAATCTCACGTATTTGAGATTGCACAAGCGCCGACCACGTTGCACCGCCGTTGAGGCGGTACAAGCGGCGCCGGGTTGTGCAGATCTACGAGAAAAGACAGGTACGGCAAAAACCGGGGCGCGCCCCGGGCAGCGAGTGCCCGGGGTGCCGGCCGTTGTTATTTTTGTTTTTCCAGTTGGTGATACTTGCCGTCCTTGTCCCACTGGTAGACCACGTAGTCGGACACGGTCAGGTCACCCTTGGCGTCCCACTTCTTCTCGCCCATCACGGTCTGCACCGGGTTGGCCTTGAGCCACTTGGCAGCGTCTTCACCCTTGTTCGACTTGGAACCGTTGAACGCGGCGGCCAGGGCCTGGATCGAGGCGTAGGCGTACAGGGTGTAGCCTTCGGGCTCGGTACCGGCCTTGCGGAACTCGTCCACCACCGCCTTGCTGTCGGGCAGCAGGCGCGGGTCGGCGCCAAAGGTCATGTACACGCCATCGACGTACTGCTTGCCGCCGGCGGTGGCCACCAGTTCGTCGGTAACGATGCCGTCATCGGACATGAACTTGACGTCCTTGAGCCCCTGCTCGCGCAACTGGCGTACCAGCGGGCCGGCTTCGGGGTGCAGGCCGCCGAAGTAGACCACGTCGGCACCGGTGGAGCGGATCTTGGTGACCACGGCGCTGAAGTCCTTCTCGCCACGGGTCAGGCCCTCGTACAGCACCGGGGTGACGCCGCGCTTGGTCAACTGCGCCTTGGTGGCGTCGGCCAGGCCCTGGCCATAGGTGTCCTTGTCGTGCAGCACGGCAACCTTCTTGCCCTTGAGCACATCGACGATGTAGTCGCCGGCCACGATGCCCTGCTGATCGTCGCGCCCGCACATGCGGAACATGGCGCTCAGGCCACGTTCGGTGACCTGCGGGTTGGTCGAGCCGGGGGTGATGGCGATGACCCCGGCCTCGTCGTACACCTCCGACGCCGGGATGGTGTTGGACGAGCAGAAGTGCCCGACCACACCGATGACCTTGTCCTGGTCGACCAGGCGGTTGGCCACGGCCACCGCCTGCTTGGGCTCGCAGGCATCGTCGCCCTTGACCAGCACGATCTTCTCGCCGTTGATGCCGCCCGCGGCATTGATCTTGTCGGTGGCCGCCTGCGCACCTTTCATGTATTGCTCGCCAAACGCCGCGTTGGCACCGGTCATCGGGCCCGCTACACCGATCTTGACGTCGGCCTGTACATACGAAGACACGCCCATCGCCGTGGCAACGGCGAGGGCCAGAAAGCCTTTCTTGTAAAACGTCTGCGACATGAGGTGGTGCTCCTGAGTTTTTTTGGTTGGCACTACAACGTTCAGCAATTGCGATGAGCAAGGGCCGTGCCATTGGATTTTTATTCTGTAAAAACTCGCGATCAGGTTCGGCAGGCGCCGCTTTCGCGCCTTTTCCACGGGCCGTGCAACCTCCTGCCCTGCACCTGGCGCCACCCACGAACCGCTTGAAGCGCAACCCTTGAGTGCCATCATTGCAACCCTGACCTGTGTTTACGTGCAACCAGCCTGTAACAAGATACGTAACCGAACTGCACATCCTTGGTGCGCATCTGCTACAGCGGGCACCATAAGAGGCTAGCTGGCCAATGCGAAAACCGCCGCTACCCATAGCCTGCTACCGAATTACCCCGTCGGCGCCGGCCTCAGCGGCAAAAAGACTGGCACAATGGGCTGCATTGGCGGCCCCGGATGGGCGCACGCCCGACCTGGAGTCCTTTATGAGCGAAAGTGCCTTCGCCAACCGCATCGTGCAGAGCCTGCTCGATACCGATTTCTACAAGCTGACGATGATGCAGGCGGTGCTGCACAACTACCCCAACGTGGATGTGGAGTGGGAGTTCCGCTGCCGCAACGGCGAAGACCTGCGCCCCTATCTGGCGCAGATCCGCGCACAGATCGAGCGCCTCAGCGAGCTGAGCATCAGTGCCGAGCAGTTGGGCTTCCTGGAGCAGATCAGCTTCATGAAGCCGGACTTCCTGCGCTTTCTGGGGCTGTTTCGCTTCAACCTGCGCTACCTGCACCTGGCCATCGAGCACGATGAACTGGTATTGCGCCTGCACGGTCCGTGGCTGCACGTGATCCTGTTCGAGGTGCCGCTGCTGGCGATCATCAGCGAGGTGCGCAACCAGCACCGTTATCCACAGATCAAGCTGGTGGATGCACGCGACCAGCTGTACCGCAAGTTCGACTGGCTGCGCGCCAATGCCAGCAGCGAGGAGCTGGCCGAACTGCAGGTGGCCGACTTCGGCACCCGCCGACGCTTCTCCTACAAGGTCCAGGAACAGGTGGTGAAGGTGCTGACGGCGGAGTTCCCGGCGCGCTTCGTGGGCACCAGCAACGTGCATCTGGCACGCAAACTGGATATCAAACCGCTGGGCACCATGGCCCACGAGTGGATCATGGCCCACCAGCAGCTCGGCCCGCGGCTGATCGACAGCCAGATCGCCGCCCTAGACTGCTGGGTGCGCGAGTACCGCGGGCTGTTGGGAATAGCACTGACCGACTGCATCACCATGGATGCATTCCTCGGCGACTTCGACCTGTACTTCGCCAAGCTCTTCGACGGCCTGCGCCATGACTCCGGCGATCCGGTGCAATGGGCAGAGAAGGCCATCGCGCATTACCGCAAGCTGGGGATCGACCCGATGACCAAGACGCTGGTGTTCTCGGACGGGCTGAACCTGACCAAGACCCTGGAGATATTCCGCGCCTTGCGCGGGCGCATCAATGTCAGCTTCGGCATCGGCACCAACCTCACCTGTGACATTCCCGGCGTGGCGCCGATGAGCATCGTACTTAAAATGACCGACTGCAACGGCCAGCCCGTGGCGAAGATTTCCGATGAAGCGGCCAAGACCCAATGCCGCGACGCCAACTTCGTCGCCTACCTGCGCCACGTATTCAAAGTGCCCAAGGAGTAACCCATGCAAGCCGTCCAGCGAGAGATTGCGCAGCAGCTCAAGGTTCAGCCGCCGTTCGCCGACGCGGCCGCGCTCGAAGCCGAGAAGGCCCGGCGCGTGGCCTTCATCCAGCAATGCCTGAAGAACGCCGGGCTCAAGACCCTGGTGCTGGGCATCAGCGGTGGTGTCGACTCGCTGACCGGCGCCCTGCTCGCCCAGCGCGCGATCAACGAGCTGCGCGAACAGACGGGCGATGTGCATTACCGCTTCATCGCCGTACGCCTGCCGTACCAGGTGCAGCATGACGAGCATGACGCCCAGGCGTGCATCGATTTCATCCAGCCTGACGAATGCCATACGGTGAACATCGCGCCGGCGGTGCAGGCGCTGGCGGCCGAGGTCGAGGCGCTCAGGGACGGCAAGCCGGCGCTGGTGGATTTCGTGGTGGGCAACACCAAGGCGCGCATGCGCATGGTGGCGCAGTACACCATTGCCGGGGCACGTGGCGGGCTGGTGATCGGCACGGATCACGCGGCCGAGGCGGTGATGGGGTTCTTTACCAAGTTCGGTGACGGGGCCTGCGACCTGGCGCCGTTGAGCGGGCTGGTGAAACATCAGGTGCGCGACATTGCACGCAGCTTTGGTGCGCCGGAATCACTGGTGGAGAAGGTGCCGACCGCCGACCTGGAAGACCTGGCGCCGGGCAAGCCGGACGAGGCATCGCATGGGGTGACCTATGCGCAGATCGATGCGTTTCTGCACGGCGAGGCAGTGAGCGAGGAAGCGTTCGAGATCATCAGGCGCACGTACGAGAAGACGCATCACAAGCGCGAGATGCCGTTCGCCCCGTAAAAGCATCGCGGGTCAAGCCCGCTCCCACAGGTACATCACTGCCTTCAAGACCAGTGTTGTACCTGTGGGAGCGGGCTTGACCCGCGATTGGCAACGCCGCGTTACTTCAGGGTAACAGTGCCTTTCATCATCGAGATGTGGCCAGGGAACGAGCAGAAGAAGCCGTACTTCTCGTCAGCCTTGAGCTTGGAAACATCGAAGGTCACCGAGTCCTTCTCGCCAGCACCGATCACCTTGGTGTGGGCGATCACGCGGTCATCACCTTCCTTCAGGTAATCCTTGTCGATACCGGCGCTCAGGCCGTCGGTGGCGATTGGCTGCATGTCAGCTTCTTTGCTGATCACCAGGTTGTGGCCCATGACGTTCTTCGGCAGGTTGCCCGAGTGGGTCAATTCGACGGTGAAAGTCTTGCAGCTCTTGTCGATCTCAATGGCCTTGGTGTTGAAGGACATCTGGTCGGTGGAATCGACCGTGACCTTGCAATCGGCAGCGAAGACCTGGGCACTGGCGAGGGTCAGCAGGGATACCGCAACAGCTTTGGCAAACATCGTGAATCTCCTTGGCAGGGGTTTTTTATCCGTTTCTATACTGCCCCAGAGCGTCCCCCACCGGCCTGATATGAGTCAAGGGGCAGGTTAGGCGCGCTGGTAGTAAATTTTCGCTATGGATTGTATACACAAAATCCGCGGGACCATCATGCGCCATTCAGGGACGATGAGACAACCTCTCAATTAGGAGTACAGGACATGTCCCTTGGTAGTCTGATGCGCAGCCTGCTGGCTGCCTATGCCTGCGGTGCCACTGGCAGCAACGTCGAATTCGCGCGGCCGGAGTGATGGGCCGTCACGCCGGGCCTTCATCCAGCGGCAACACCGTCACCTGCACCTGCGGGTCATGGCTGCCCCCGCCCAGAATCACCCCACGCAGCGGTGACACATCGGAAAAATCCCGACCCCAGGCCAGGGTGATGTGCTCCAGCGCCGGCAGCAGGTTGTTGGTGGGGTCGAAATCCACCCAGCCGTTGACCGGGCAATACACCGACACCCACGCATGCGAGGCATCGGCCCCGATCAGCCGGGCCTGCCCGGGCGGCGGGCGCGTCAGCAGGTAGCCGCTGACATAGCGCGCCGCCAGCCCGCGCGAGCGCAGGCACGCGAGCATCAGGTGGGCGAAGTCCTGGCACACGCCGCGGCGACGCTGCAGCACCTCCACCAGCGGGGTAGCCACCTGGGTGGCACCGGCATCGAAGGTGAACTGGCTGAAAATCTGCTGCATCAGGGCCTGCACGCACAGCAGCAACGGCTGGCCCGGGGCGAAACACGGCTCGGCAAACGCGACGAAACGCTGCTTCAGCCGCACATACGGCGATTCGAAACGAAAGCGGCACGCCTCCAGCGTGGCCGCAGGTAGCGCCTGCCCCGAATACGCCAGCGCCTGGCACACCTGTTCCCACGGCGGCGAGGCAGCCAGCACCGGCGCGGCGCGCGACAGCACGTTCACCTGCACCCGCGTCACCACGCGCAGTTGATCATGCTGGCGCTCCAGCGCCAGCCGGGTCAGCGGGTTGCCGAAGCCGTCGAGCTCGTCGCGCCGCCGGGTCGGCAGCGGGTCGACCTGCAATTGCCGGTCTTCGCACTGCTGCCAGGCACAGGCCCGTGGCCACAGATGCACCAGTTGCTGGGCCAGGGACACCGGGCTGTCATAGCGGTAATGGGTGTCGTGCAGTACCTGGTAGCGCGCGCTCATCAGGCCGACACCGTCTGCTGGCTGATGTCATCGACATGCACGAAGTGGCGCAGCGCCAGTCGCTCGGAGGCCTGCAGGCTGGCCTTGGCGATCTCGCCCAGCAACTCGGCCAGGCCATCGAGCACCGCGCGCACGCTGGCCTTGCCGAACAGCGCGTGCTCCAGGCTGCCCAGGTCGAAGTGGTACAGGCGCTCGGCCAGCAGGGCCAGGGTCGGGTCTGGCGGGCTGCCGAACTCATCGCTGGATCGCTCCAGGGCACGCACCAGCAGCTTGAGCTGGAACAGCACCGCATGGGGGTTCTGCTGGTCGAGCAGGAGCAGGTCCAGCACCGGAATCAACTGCGCCACCGCCAGGTAGCGCGAGCGGTAGGTGATGCTGCTGTTGCCCAGTTCAAGCAGCCATTCCAGGCCCGCCTGGTCGAAGGCGCCGGGGCCGCGCAGAAAACTGGCCAGGCTCAGGCTCAAGCCCTGCAGGCGCTCGATGCGCCGCCCGATCATCAGAAAGCGCCAGCCTTCATCGCGGGTCATGTCGTCCAGGGCAAAGCCGGACAGCGCCGCCAGCGACATCACCAGGCGGTTGAGAAAATCCAGCAGCTCGCCGAAGTCCGCCGTCTGCCCACCCAGCGCCTGGGCTTCGTGCTGCAACTCCACCAGCGCCTGCCAGTTCTCCCGCGAGAGCTTGCCGCGCACCTGGGCGGCGGTCCATTGCAGGCGCTGCAGGTTGGCGCGCAGGCTGAACGCCCAGTCGGCATCGAGCAAGGCGGCGCGCAGGCGCTCGGCCAGGGTGCCCTCGGGGGGCAGCAGCTCAAGCTCTTCGGCCAGGGCCACCGCCGCCTGCCAGGTGGACGGATGTTCGCCATCCAGGTAGCGGCTGAGCAGGATGCGCAGCAGGCGCGCGCTGGTGTCGCAGCGCTCGCAATAGCGGCCGAACCAGAACAGGTTTTCCACGACCCGCGACGGCAGGTACGGGTCCTGGCGGATCAGATCGGCCACGCCAAGGGTGCGGCTGGCCTGCCACTGTTCGCCGACCGGGGCCGCCTCGCCGAGTACCCAGGTGTCCTTGCTGGCCCCGCCGCGCTGCATCGACACCACCTCGGCATCGGCCAGGGCGGCCACCCGGGTCAAGCCGCCGGGCAGCACCCGGTAGCCATCGGCGGTGGCCACCGCATATACCCGCATGCCGATCGGCCGCGCCTGCAGCGTGCCCTGCCATACCGGCGCCTGGGACAACTGCGCCAGTTCCTGTGCCACGTAGGCATACGGGCGTGCACGGATGCGCCCGGCCAAGGCATCGCGCGCCGCCTCGTCCAGGTCGCGCCCGAACAGCGCAGCGAAACTCTGCGAGGGGAACGCCGGCTTGATCAGCAGTTCCGGCAGCCTGGCCAGGGCCTGCTCCAGCGCAGGCGGCTCGCCGCACCACCAGGTGGCGATCGACGGCAGGCTCAGGACCTCGCCGAACAGGTGCTGGTTGATGGCCGGCAGAAAGCCGAGCAGGCCGGGAGATTCGAGCACCCCGCTGCCCAGCGCATTGGCCACCAGCACGCGGCCCTGGCGTACCGCGTCGAGCAGGCCGGGCACGCCGAGGGCCGAGTCGGTACGCAGTTCCAGCGGGTCGCAGAAATCGTCGTCCAGGCGGCGCATGATCGCGTGCACCCGACGCAGCCCGCCCAGGGTCTTGAGGTAAACCGTGGCATCGCGCACGGTCAGGTCGCTGCCTTCGACCAGTGGGTAACCCAGCTGGCGGGCGAGGAACAGGTGCTCGAAATAGCTTTCGTTGAAGCGCCCCGGGGTCAGCAGTACCACCAGTGGCGGTTCCTGGCCGCTGGGTGCCAGGCGCAGCAGGCTCTGTTGCAGGTTGCGAAAGAAGCCGGCCAGGTGCTGCACGTGCAGGTCGCGGTACAGGTCCGGCAGGGTGCGCGTGACCAGCGTGCGGTTCTCCAGCGCGAAGCCGGCCCCGGAGGGCGCCTGGGTGCGGTCGGCGGTGACCCACCAGCGCCCATCGGGGCCGCGGGCAAGGTCGGCAGCGTACACATGCAGGAAGGTCGAGCCGGGCGGCGTGATGCCCTGGCACGGCCAGAGAAAATTGTTGTGGCCGAACACCAGCTCGGACGGCAGCAGGCCTTCGCCGATCAGGCGCTGCGGGCCATAGATGTCGGCCAGTACCGCGTTGAGCAGGTGCGCGCGCTGGGCGATGCCCGCCGCCAGCGCCTGCCACTCCTGCGCGGGGATCAGCTGCGGCAGCAGGTCCAGCTCCCACGGGCGATCGGTGCCGTCGGGGTCGGCGTAGATGTTGTAGGTGACGCCGTTTTCCTGCAGATGGCGCGCCAGTTGGGCCTGGCGCTGGGCCAGCTGGGTGGGGCCGCTGCGTTGCAGGTGCTGGTGCAGGCGCTGCCAATGCGGGCGCACGCTGCCATCCGCCGCGAACATCTCGTGGTAGGAGGCAGGGCTTGGTGAGGCCAGCGGGTCAGCCATGGGCGTGCTCGGTGACGGCAGGTGATGCAGGGTAGCGTGTGGCGGGGATGGGGAGAAGGATGGATGTGGCCTTGCGGGCCTCATCGCGGGTCAAGCCCGCTCCCACAGGATAGTCAGTGGCCTACGGATCTGCACTGTACCTGTGGGAGCGGGCTTGACCCGCGATGGCCGCGACGCGTATCAGCGTGGCAACACCGGCTCGCGGGTCTTCTTGCCCTTGCCCTTGCCACCCTTGGCGGCGTCCTTGCGTGCCTTGGCCGCTTCCTGGTTACGCGCAAAGGCGGCCGCCTTGGCCTGCTCGCGCTTGTCCCACGGCTTGGCACCGTCGCTGGCACGCGGCGGCAAGCCGGTGTGCTGGGTCAGGATCTTGGTTTCCTTGGCCACCTTGTGGCTGCCCGCCGGCGTCGAGTTCTTGCGCCGCGCACTCTGATAGCTGTCGGTCGCCGGCTGGTGCAGCGGGATCAACTGGTGCTTGGCCGGCCCGATCAGGTCGGCACGCCCCATGCGCTGCAGGGCTTCGCGCAGCATCGGCCAGCCCTTGGGGTCGTGGTACCGCAGGAACGCCTTGTGCAGGCGGCGCTGCTCCTCGCTCTTGACGATGGTCACCGCGTCGCTCTTGTAGGTGACCTTGCGCAGCGGGTTCTTGCCCGAGTGGTACATGGCAGTGGCCGAGGCCATCGGCGACGGGTAGAACGCCTGCACCTGGTCGGCGCGAAAGCCATTGCCCTTGAGCCACAGGGCCAGGTTCATCATGTCTTCGTCGGTAGTGCCCGGGTGCGCCGCGATGAAGTACGGGATCAGGTACTGCTCCTTGCCCGCCTCCTTGGAGTACTTCTCGAACATGCGCTTGAAGCGATCGTAGCTGCCGATACCAGGCTTCATCATCTGGTTCAGCGGGCCTTCCTCGGTATGCTCCGGGGCAATCTTGAGGTAGCCGCCCACGTGGTGGGTGACCAGCTCCTTGACGTACTCCGGCGACTCGACTGCCAGGTCGTAGCGCAGGCCCGAGGCGATCAGGATCTTCTTCACCCCCGGCAGGTCACGCGCACTGCGGTACAGCTGAATCAGCGCCGAGTGGTCGGTGTTCAGGTTGGGGCAGATGCCGGGGAACACGCACGACGGCTTGCGGCACGCAGATTCGATTTCCGGGCTCTTGCAGGCAATGCGGTACATGTTGGCGGTCGGCCCGCCCAGGTCGGAGATGACCCCGGTAAAGCCCGGCACCTTGTCGCGGATTTCTTCGATCTCGCGAATGATCGAGTCGTGGGAACGGTTCTGGATGATGCGGCCTTCGTGCTCGGTGATCGAGCAGAAGGTGCAGCCACCGAAGCAGCCACGCATGATGTTCACCGAGAAGCGGATCATGTCGTAGGCCGGGATCTTCTCCTTGCCATACGCCGGGTGCGGGACGCGCGCATAGGGCATGCCGAACACGTAGTCCATCTCTTCGGTGGTCATCGGGATGGGCGGCGGGTTGAACCACACGTCCACCTCGCCGTGCTTCTGCACCAGCGCACGGGCGTTGCCCGGGTTGGTTTCCAGGTGCAGCACGCGGTTGGCGTGGGCGTACAGCACCGCATCGCTGCGCACCTTCTCGTAGGACGGCAGGCGGATCACAGTCTTGTCGCGGGTCATGCGCGGGCTGGCCAGAATCTGCACCACCTTGGCTTCCTGCGGGTCTTCGACCGGGCCCTTCTCCTGCTCGATGGCGCAGGCCTGGGTGTCCTGGGTGTTCACGTACGGGTTGATGATCTTGTCGACCTTGCCCGGCCGGTCGATACGCGTGGAGTCCACTTCGTACCAGCCCTGCGGGGTGTCGCGGCGCACGAAGGCGGTACCGCGGATGTCGGTGATATCTTCGATCTTGTGGCCGTAGGACAGGCGCTGGGCGACTTCGACGATCGCGCGTTCGGCGTTGCCGTACAGCAGGATGTCGGCGCAGGCGTCGATCAGGATCGAGTGCCGCACCTTGTCCTGCCAGTAGTCGTAGTGCGCGATGCGGCGCAGCGAGGCCTCGATGCCACCCAGCACGATCGGCACGTGCTTGTAGGCTTCCTTGCAGCGCTGGCTGTAGACCAGGCTGGCACGGTCGGGGCGCTTGCCGGCCAGGCCGCCCGGGGTGTAGGCGTCGTCCGAGCGGATCTTCTTGTCGGCGGTGTAGCGGTTGATCATCGAGTCCATGTTGCCGGCCGCGACACCGAAGAACAGGTTCGGCTCGCCCAGCTTCATGAAGTCGTCTTTGCTCTGCCAGTTCGGCTGGGCAATGATGCCCACCCGGAAGCCCTGGGCTTCGAGCAGCCGGCCGATGATGGCCATGCCGAACGACGGGTGGTCGACGTAGGCGTCACCGGTCACGATGATGATGTCGCAGGAATCCCAGCCGAGCTGATCCATCTCCTCCCTGCTCATCGGCAGGAATGGCGCTGGCCCGAAGCATTCGGCCCAGTACTTGGGATAGTCGAAAAGTGGTTTGGCTGCTTGCATGTCAGTGACCGGTTCTTGGTATCAGGGAAATCGCGGGCGCGGAATATAGCACAAATTTTGACCAATTCCGACGTCAGAAGTCGGAATTGGCCATCGGTACCTTATTCGTCGTCGTCGAAGTTGTAGCTGCCCGGTGCCAGGTTCTCGAAGCGCGTGTACTTGCCGATGAACGCCAGGCGCACGAAGCCGATGGGGCCGTTACGCTGCTTGCCGATGATGATCTCGGCGATGCCCTTGTGCTCGGTCTCGGGGTGGTACACCTCGTCGCGGTACACGAACATGATCACGTCGGCGTCCTGCTCGATCGCACCCGATTCACGCAAGTCGGAGTTCACCGGGCGCTTGTTGGGGCGCTGCTCGAGGGAGCGGTTGAGCTGCGACAGGGCGATGACCGGGCAGTTGAATTCCTTGGCCAGGGCCTTGAGCGAGCGCGAGATCTCGGAAATCTCGTTGGTACGGTTGTCACCGCTGGAGCCCGGGATCTGCATCAGTTGCAGGTAGTCGATCATGATCATGGCGATCTCGCCATGCTCACGCACCAGGCGCCGGGTACGTGCGCGCATTTCCGACGGGCTGATGCCGGCGGTGTCGTCGATGAACAGCTTGCGGTCATTGAGCAGGTTGACCGCCGAAGTCAGGCGCGGCCAGTCGTCGTCGTCCAGCTGGCCGGAACGCACCTTGGTCTGGTCGATGCGCCCCAGCGAGGAGAGCATACGCATGATCAGCGATTCGCCTGGCATCTCCAGGGAGTACACCAGCACCGCCTTGTCGCTGCGCAACACGGCGTTCTCCACCAGGTTCATGGCGAAGGTGGTCTTACCCATCGACGGACGGCCGGCCACGATGATCAGGTCGGCCGGTTGCAGGCCGCTGGTCTTCTCGTCCAGGTCGGTGTAGCCGGTGGAAATACCGGTGATGGCGCTGTCGGAGTTGAACAGCGTGTCGATGCGGTCGATGGCCTTGGTCAGCAGTTCGTTGACCCCTACCGGGCCACCGGTCTTGGGCCGTGCTTCGGCGATCTGGAAGATCTGCCGTTCGGCCTCGTCGAGGATCTCGGCGGCGTTGCGGCCCTGGGGGTTGAACGCGCTGTCGGCGATCTCGCTGCTGATACTGATCAGCTGGCGCAGTGTGGCGCGCTCGCGAATGATCTGCGCATAGGCCTTGATGTTGGCCACCGACGGGGTGTTCTTGGCCAGCTCGCCCAGGTAACCCAGGCCACCGACCTGGGAGCTCAGGCCTTCCTTGTCGAGCTGCTCGTGCAGCGTCACCACGTCGAACGGGGTGTTGAGGTCGGCGAGCTTGTAGATGGCGCGGAAGATCAGGCGATGGTCATGCCGGTAGAAGTCGCCGTCGGAGACTTGATCGAGCACGCGCTCCCAGGCGTTGTTGTCCAGCATCAGGCCACCGAGTACGGCCTGTTCGGCCTCGATGGAATGCGGCGGCACCTTCAGGGCAGCGGTTTGCAGATCATATTGCTCGGGGGCGGTTATCTCGTTCATGGCCACTTGGGAATCAGGGTGTTGAAAAAGACAAAGGGCACGACCTGCAATGCAGGATCGTGCCCGATGTTAACCGGCTGGCACCCAGGGTGCCAGTCGATTGGTCCAGCTTAGGCTGCGACGACAACCACGCGAACGGTGGCTTCTACGTCGCTGTGCAGGTGCACGGCTACGTCGAATTCGCCAACGTTGCGGATGGTGCCGTTCGGCAGACGCACTTCAGACTTGGCCACTTCAACGCCGGAGGCGGTCAGGGCGTCAGCGATGTCGTGGGTGCCGATCGAACCGAACAGCTTGCCTTCGTCACCGGCGGTGGCAGTGATGGTCACTTCCAGCTCGGCCAGTTGGGCAGCGCGGGTTTCAGCCGAAGCTTTCTTGTCAGCAGCCAGTTTTTCCAGCTCGGCGCGACGCTCTTCGAACGCAGCCAGGTTGGCAGCGGTCGCAGCGGTAGCCTTGCCGAATGGCAGCAGGAAGTTACGACCGTAACCGGCCTTAACATTTACCTTGTCGCCCAGGTTGCCCAGGTTGGCGACTTTTTCCAGCAGGATCAGTTCCATTAGGTATAAACCTCTTAACTTTTAACCTTCACCGTTCGCGTCACCGGCATCTTTCGATGCAGAACGACCGCGAAAATCAATCAGGCTGTCGACAATGGCCAGAACCACGAGCAACGGATAAATCAGCTGCATGAACAGCACCAGCGTCACGTACATCCCCACCAGCCAGAACCTGGCCAGGCGCTTCTGCGCGACCAGCCCGTGAATCAGGGCCAGCCCGGCGAACACCAGCGGTACGCTGCACAACGGTGTCAACATCGCCAGTTCGCTGCCGAAATTCGGCGCTATCAGCATGCACACCAGCAGCAACAGCGCCGGTACCAGCGGGAGCCGTATGGCGCGAAACTCGCTGCCAAAGCCTCCCGGGTTGTACAACGCGGCTTGCCAGTAGCGACCCAACATCAGGGCCAGCAGACTGACTGCCTGCAGCAATGCCGCAATCAGGCCGGTAAGCACCGGTGCGATCACGCTCCCCAGTCGGGCCCGCTCTTCTACCGTCAACTGCTGGTAGAGACCGTCGAGCATCTGCGGCAGGGCTTTTTCAAGCACCTGCGCCAGCGCTTCGATCGGTTCGCGGAACACCGAACCCAGGATGACGCCATACACCAGGCCCCAGGCGATGCTGAACAACAGCACCCGGCTCCAGGACTGTCCGGCGCGTAGCAACGCAGCCAGACCGAAGGTTCCCAGCAACACCATCAAGGTGCGCGGTTCACCGAAGAACCACCAGACCAGCGCGGGCAGCAATGCCCAGGCGAGGATCCCGGAGGCGTCCTTGAAACCGCGCCGCAGGAACACCAGGCTCCCGGCGGCGGCACTCAACCAGAACAACAGCGGCAATGCCGCACAACCGACCACTACCAGAGTGGCCTGCACGCGACCGCGCATGATGAAATCAGCTAACGCTCGCATGCACTTTATCCCTTGCTACCTGTCGACGACCCGGTCTCAGCGGCCGTGGCTGTCGGTGTAGGCCAGCAGGGCCAGGAAGCGGGCGCGCTTGATAGCGGTAGCCAGCTGACGCTGATAACGAGCTTTGGTACCGGTGATACGGCTTGGAACGATCTTGCCGGTTTCGGATACATAAGCTTTCAGGGTGTTGAGATCTTTGTAATCGATCTCTTTCACTTCTTCAGCAGTGAAGCGGCAGAATTTACGACGACGGAAGAAACGTGCCATGTAATAGGCTCCTCAAAAGGTCCGTGGATTACTCGTCAGCGTTATCGCTGTTGTCGCTGTTGTCGCTGTCATCGCCTTCGGCGTTGTCAGCGTGCTCAGGACGGTCGCGACGCTCACGGCGCTCACTGCGGTTTTCTTCAGCCTTGAGCATCTCGGACTGGCCGGTAACGGCTTCGTCGCGACGGATGACCAGGTTACGGATCACGGCATCGTTGTAGCGGAAGTTGTCTTCCAGCTCGGCCAGGGCCTTGCCGGTGCACTCAACGTTCAGCATCACGTAGTGAGCCTTGTGAACATTGTTGATTGCATAGGCCAGTTGACGACGGCCCCAGTCTTCCAGACGGTGGATCTTGCCGCCGTCTTCTTCGATCAGCTTGGTGTAACGCTCAACCATGCCGCCGACTTGCTCGCTCTGGTCAGGGTGGACCAGAAAGATGATTTCGTAATGACGCATGAATGCTCCTTACGGGTTGTAGTCTGCCACCAGGGTGGTCAGACAAGGAGTGAATGACACTGTTTGTCTTGCCTTGTGCGGTGGGCGCATGCGCGCCTGCCAGCGGGGCAAGGGGCGCAATTGTAGAGAAGCGCCGGGGCGCACGCAAGGCAATTGGTGATTATTTGAACAGCCTTGAAAGCATCGCGGGCCAGGCCCGCCCCCACACAGGCCACCGAAAGCCCTGTGGGAGCGGGCTTGACCCGCGAAAGTGGCAACGCCTTATCAGGCCTTGCGCTTGGCCTGACGCTGACGCACCGCCTCGAACAGGCACACGCCCGTGGCCACCGACACGTTCAGGCTGCTGACGCTGCCGGCCATCGGCAGCTTCACCAGAAAATCGCAGTGCTCGCGGGTCAGGCGGCGCATGCCCTTGCCCTCGGCGCCCATGATCAGGATGGTCGGGCCGGTCAGGTCCTGCTGATACAGCTCCTGCTCGGCCTCCCCCGCCGTGCCCACCACCCACAGGCCGCGCTGCTGGAGCTTCTCCAGGGTACGCGCCAGGTTGGTCACGGCCACCAGCGGAATCACCTCGGCAGCGCCACACGCCACCTTGCGTACCGCCGGGGTCAGGGTCGCCGACTTGTCCTTGGGCACCACCACCGCCAGCGCACCGGCCGCATCGGCGGTGCGCAGGCAGGCGCCCAGGTTGTGCGGGTCGGTCACACCGTCCAGCACCAGAATCAGCGGCGCGCCTTCGGTGCGGTCCAGCAGCTCTTCGAGCATCGCCTCGCCCCACACCTGGCTCGGGCTGACCTCGGCGACCACGCCCTGGTGCACGCCCTCGACCCAGGCGTCCATCTCGCGGCGTTCAGCCTGGCCGACCGTCACTCGGTTCTGTGCGGCCAGCTCCAGCAGGGCCTGCACCCGCGGTTCACTGCGGCTGTCGGCCAGCCAGATCTGCTTGACCCGCTTGGGGTGGTGGCGCAACAGGGCCTCCACCGCATGCACACCGTAGATCTTTTCCAGCTGACTCATGACTTGCCCTTGGGTTTACGTGAAGCGGAACCGGCTTTTGGCGGCCCCTTGCGGTGCTTGCTCGGTTTCTCCGAAGACGTCTTCGAGCCCTTGGCCGCAGGCTTGCCCACGGCGTTCTCGGCATCGGACAGCAACGCCTTCTTCATTTCCCGGCTCTTGCGCACTTCGGCGTTCTTGGCTGCGGCATCGGCCGGGAAATAGGCTTCGGAGGTTTCGTTCTTGCGGCTGCGGCGCGGCGGCTCGGCCGGCGCCGCCTCGACCTTGGCGGCCTTGGCCGGCGCGCTGTAGGGCTTGGCGGCACCATTGGACTTGGCCGAGGCAGCGCCCGTCTTGCCCTTGGCGGCAGGCTCGGCACCACGCTGCTTGCGACCGATCGGCGCATTCAGGGTGTTTTCGGCCATCTCGAAATCGATCTTGCGCTGTTCGAGGTCCACGCGCATCACGCGCACTTCGACCGTGTCGCCCAGGCGGAAGCTGCGACCGGTGCGCTCGCCCGCCAGGCGGTGGTGTACCGGGTCGAAGTGGTAGTAGTCACCCGGCAAGGCACTGACGTGCACCATGCCTTCGACGTAGATGTCGGTCAGCTCGATGAACAGGCCGAAACCGGTCACCGCGGTGATCACACCCGGGAAGCTTTCGCCCACGCGATCCTTCATGTACTCGCACTTGAGCCAGTTGGTCACGTCGCGGGTGGCTTCGTCGGCGCGTCGCTCGCTCATCGAGCACTGCTCGCCCAGCTGCTCCAGGGCCGCCTCGTCGTACGGGTAGATGCGCGCCTTGGGAATGCTCATCGCGCCGGCCCGCTTGACGTGCGGGGTTTCCTGGCGCGAACGGATCACGCTGCGGATGGCACGGTGGGTCAGCAGGTCGGGGTAACGCCGGATCGGCGAGGTGAAGTGGGTGTACGCCTCGTAGTTCAGGCCGAAGTGGCCGTTGTTGTCGGCGCTGTACACCGCCTGGCTCAGCGAGCGCAGCATCACGGTCTGGATCAGGTGGAAGTCAGGGCGACCGGCGATCTGCGACAGCAGCGCCTGGTAGTCCTTGGGCGACGGACCATCCTTGCCCTTGTGCAGCGAAAGCCCCAGCTCGCCGAGGAAGGCGCGCAGTTTTTCCAGGCGCTCCGGCGGCGGACCGTCGTGCACGCGGTACAA
Organism: Pseudomonas sp. VE 267-6A; assembly: GCF_024126555.1. Lineage (NCBI taxonomy): Bacteria > Pseudomonadati > Pseudomonadota > Gammaproteobacteria > Pseudomonadales > Pseudomonadaceae > Pseudomonas > Pseudomonas sp. VE 267-6A. The sequence continues at coordinate 2,003 of NZ_JAMYBY010000022.1, read as the reverse complement.
CGCAGGGATCTCGTGCTTCTTGAGGAACTCGGCCGTCGCCACGTTGGCCGCGAGCATGCATTCTTCGATCAACTTGTGCGCATCGTTGCGCACGGTCGGGCGAATTTCCGCGATCTTGCGCTCGGCACCGAAGATGATGCGGGTTTCCTGGGTTTCGAAGTCGATCGCGCCACGGGTGTGACGGGCCGCCAGCAACACCTTGTACAGCGCATACAGCTGCTTGAGGTCCGGCACCACGTGGCTGTACTGCTCGCGCAGCGCCTTGCCTTCACGGGTACGGGCATGTTCGAGCATGCTGCTGACCTTGTTGTAGGTCAGGCGCGCGTGGGAGTGGATGACCGCTTCGTAGAACTGGTAATCGACCATCTGGCCGGACTTGTTGATGGTCATTTCACAGACCATCGCCAGCCGGTCGACGTTCGGGTTCAGCGAGCACAGGCCGTTGGAAAGTTCCTCGGGCAGCATCGGGATCACCCGCTCGGGGAAGTACACCGAGTTGCCGCGCACCTGGGCTTCGTTGTCCAGGGCAGAGCCCAGGCGCACGTAGCTGGACACGTCGGCAATCGCCACGAACAGGCGCCAGCCACCGGAGAACAGGCGCAACTTGCCCAGGCTTTCGCAGTACACGGCATCGTCGAAGTCCCGTGCGTCTTCGCCGTCGATGGTGACGAACGGCAGGTGACGCAGGTCGATGCGGTGTTCCTTGTCCTTCTCTTCGACTTCAGGCTTGAGCTTGCGCGCTTCCTTGATGACCGCCTCGGGCCATACATGGGGAATGTCGTAGCTGCGCAGCGCCACGTCGATTTCCATGCCCGGCGCCATGTAGTTGCCGATCACTTCGACGATATCGCCCTGCGGCTGGAAGCGCTGGGTCGGCCAGTGGGTGATCTTCACCTCGACGAACTGGCCGACCTTGGCGCCGGCATTGCGGCCCGGGGTCACCAGCACTTCCTGCTGGACCTTGGGGTTGTCGGGGGTCACGAAGCCCACCCCGCCTTCCTCGAAGTAGCGCCCCACGATGCTTTCGTGGGCACGGGAGATCACTTCGACCACCACGCCTTCACGCCGGCCGCGCCGGTCAAGCCCGGACACGCGCGCCAGCGCTCGGTCGCCATCGAACACCAGGCGCATCTGCGCCGGGCTCAGGAACAGGTCGTCGCTGCCATCGTCGGGGACGAGAAAACCGAAACCGTCGCGGTGGCCCGAGATGCGACCCAGGATCAGGTCCAGCTTGTCTACCGGGGCATAGGTGCCGCGCCGGGTGTAGATCAGCTGGCCGTCGCGCTCCATGGCGCGCAGGCGGCGACGCAAGGCCTCGATCTGGTCCTCGGTCTGCAGGCCGAACTCTTCCACCAGTTGCTCGCGGGCGGCGGGAGAGCCGCGCTCGTCAAGGCGCTGGAGGATCAGCTCACGGCTAGGAATGGGGTTTTCGTATTTTTCCGCTTCACGAGCGGCCTCGGGGTCGAGGGTCTGCCAATCGGCCATTAGTAGGGGTTCACCTTGTCTATATAGGGTTAGTTTGGCATAGCCGTATTGAAACCGGAAATCCGAGGCTTTGACAGCCCCGTCAGGGCCCTTGAGTGATGCCAAAACAGCCCAAGGAACAACGACTTGAAATTTTTGAGATTTTTTCTGAACGGGGCTTTACAGCCTTCGAGGGCATCCGTATAGTGCGCACCACAACGACGGACAGCGTCGTTATAGTTGAGAAGCGGCGCGATGTGAAGCATCATGAAGCCTCGACGATATGCCCAGATGGTGAAATTGGTAGACACGCCAGCTTCAGGTGCTGGTGACCTTACGGTCGTGGAAGTTCGAGTCTTCTTCTGGGCACCAATTTTCAAGTTTCAGATTAGCTTGCCTGTCTGGAATTTACGCAACACACGCTACACCGTTTCATGTTTCAATGCTTCAACTTTGCCCAGATGGTGAAATTGGTAGACACGCCAGCTTCAGGTGCTGGTGACCTTACGGTCGTGGAAGTTCGAGTCTTCTTCTGGGCA
>NZ_JAMYBY010000021.1:0-109342 GCF_024126555.1 Pseudomonas sp. VE 267-6A | reverse complement strand
ACCAGTGTTCGGTGGCGGCAAACAGGCGCAGTACGTTGTGGTGCGCGAGCAACGCGCCCTTGGGCTTGCCGGTGGAGCCGGAGGTATAGATCACATAGGCCAGGTTGGCAGGGTCCAGCGAGAGTGCCGGGTTGTGCATGGCGAAGGCGCCGAAGTCATCGTCCAGCAGCAACGTGCGCACGCCTTGCGGAACTGGCAGTTGCAGGTGCGACTGGGCCAGCACCACGCTCAGGCCGCTGTCCTCCATCATGTAGGCCAGGCGGTCCTCGGGGTACGCCGGGTCCAGTGGCACATAGGCGCCGCCAGCCTTGAGGATCGCCAGCAGACCGACCACCATTTCCAGGCTGCGCTCGCAGGCCAGGCCCACCAGCACCTCAGGCCCGATGCCCTGGGCAATCAACGCATGGGCCATCTGGTTGGCACGCTCGTTGAGTTCGCGGTAGCTGAGCTGGGCGTCACCCAGGGTCAGCGCGATGGAGCCCGGCGCACGCGCAGCCTGGGCTTCGATCAGTTCATGGAGGCAGCGCTGGCTGGCGAACTGCGCAGGCGCCGGGTTCCATTGCTGGAGGTTGGCCTGTTGCTCGCTGGCGTCGAGCAACGGCAGTTCGCCGACGCGCTGTTGCGGGTCAGCGACAATCGCCTGCAGCAGGTTCTGCCAGTGCCGGGCCAGACGCTCGATGGTCGCGGCGTCGAACAGGTCGGTGGCGTAGACCAGAATCGCCGAAAGGCCATCGGCCGTTTCCGTGGTGTCCAGCGTCAGGTCGAACTGTGCAGTGTGGTTGTCCCAGTCCAGACGCTCCACCTCCAGGCCCGGCAGTCGCTCGATGGCGCGCAGTTCACCGGCATCTTCGCTGTGGTGGTTGAACAGCACCTGGAACAGCGGGCTGTGTGACAGGCTGCGGCCCGGTTCCAGGGCTTCCACCAGTTGCTCGAACGGCAGGTCCTGGTGGGCCTGGGCCTGCAGGGTGGTCTGGCGCACCTGCTGCAGCAGTTCGGCGAACGACAGATCGGCACCAATCCTCGCCTCCAGCACCAGCGTATTGACGAAGAAGCCGATCAGGCGCTCGGTTTCAAGACGGTTGCGGCTGGCCACCGGCACCCCGACCCGCACCTGCGCCTGGCCGCTGTAGCGGTGCAGCAGGGTCTGGAACGAAGCGAGCAACAGCATGAATGGGGTCACTCCTTCGCGCTGGGAAAGCGCGCGCAGGCTACGGGCCAGTGCGGCATCGAGCACGATGTTCAGCTTCGCGCCCTTGAAGCTGCGCGTGGCCGGCCGCGGTCGATCGCTCGGCAGCTCCAGCACCGGCTGCTCGCCGCCCAGTTGCCGGCACCAGTAACCGAGCTGGCGCTCGCGCTCGCCGGCCTCCATCCACTGGCGCTGCCACTGGGCAAAGTCGGCGTACTGGATCGGCAGGGCCGGCAACTGAACTTCGCGCCCCTGGCTGTAGCCCGCATACAAGGCGATCAGCTCGTCGACCATCACCTGCATCGACCAGCCATCGGAAACGATATGGTGCTGAACCAGTACCAACACATGGTCTTGCGCCGCCAGCCGCAGCAGCCTGACCCGCAGCAGCGGCCCCTGGTCCAGGGCAAACAGGCGGCCGTTCTGGGCCTCGATACAAGCCTGGATCTGCGCCGCCGGATCGTCCCCTGCATACAGCACCTGGAGGTCGATATCGACACGGGCCTGCTCGGCAATCAGCTGACGCGGCTCGCCCTGCACCTCGACGAATGTGGTGCGCAGGCTTTCGTGCCGCGCCAGCAGGCTGTCGAAACTGCGCTGCAGCGCCGCAACGTCCAGCGCCCCGCGCAGGCGCAGGGCGGCCGGCAGGTGATAGGCACTGCTCTGCGGGTCCAGCTGCCAGAGGAACCACTGGCGCTCCTGGGCATACGACAGCGGCAATGGCCGGCCGCGCTCGACACAGGTGAACGCGGGCTCGCCGGCGGTCTGCCGCCCCCCCAGCGCTGCCACGAAGTCGCCCAGCCGGCTGCGCTCGAACAGGGTACGCAAGGCAACCTCCAGCCCCAGCACCTGACGCACCCGCGACACCACCTGGGTGGCCAGCAACGAGTGCCCGCCGATCTCGAAGAACGCATCGTCCAGCCCTACCCGCTCCAGCTTGAGCACGTCCTGCCAGATCGCCGCCACCTGTTGTTCCAACGCGCTTTGCGGCGCCACGTAGGTGTGCTGGGCCTGGCTGGCATCGACCGGTGGCAAGGCCTTGCGGTCCAGCTTGCCGTTGGGGCTCAGCGGCAAACGCTCAAGAAACAGCAGGTACGCCGGCACCATGTAGGCGGGCAGCACCGCGCGCAAGTGTGCGCCGATCGCTTCGCGCAACGCCGCCTTGGCCTGCGCCTCCAGTGCCTGGCGGCTGTCGCCGGGCACCACATAGGCAACCAGCTGCAGGCCGTCGGCAGCGGGCTGGGCCAGCACCACCGCCTCGCGAATGCCCGGTTGTTCGAGCAGGCGCGCCTCGACTTCGCCCAACTCGATGCGAAACCCGCGAATCTTGACCTGATGGTCGATACGCCCGGCGTACTCGAGCACCCCTTCGGCATTGAAGCGGGCCAGGTCGCCACTGCGGTACAGGCGCCCACCCGGCTGCGCGGCGAACGGGTCGGGGATGAAACGCTCGGCCGTCAGGCCCGGGCGGTTGAAGTAGCCACGGGCGAGCAACTCGCCGCCGATCACCAGCTCCCCCACCACCCCTACCGGCGTCGGTGCGCCGCTTGCATCCAGCACATGGAGGCTGCGCCCGCCGAGCACCCGACCGATCGGCATGCTCAACGGGGTGCTGCGCACACCGCTGACATAATCATCGCATTCGAGGGTGGTGACACAGACCGTGGCCTCGGTGGGGCCATAGGTGTTGAGCAGCGCCACCTGCGACAATCCGGCCTGGCGCCAGGCTGCCACCCCTTCAGGTGGCATTGCCTCGCCGCCGATGTGCACGCGCCTGAGCTTGCCGTAATCGCGTGGGCCAGCGGCGGCAAAGTCCTTGGCCAGCAGGTTCCAGTAGGCGGTGGACAGATCGGAAACGCTGACCTGCTTGTCGATGACCTCGTGGTAGTAGCGTTCGCTGTCCCAGAGTTCCTGGCCGCGCAGCACCACGGCAGCGCCGCAGATCAGCGCAGGGTAGAACTGCTCGACGAAGGCATCGAAGTTGAAGGTGGCAAACTGCAGGATCCGGTCGTCCGGCCCGAGCCTGGAGAACTCACGCGCGACCTGCGCATGCCCGGCCAGCGCCAGGTGGCTGATGCCCACCCCCTTGGGGCGCCCGGTGGAGCCGGAGGTGAACATCACATACGCCAGGTTGTGCGCATGGGCGGTATTGGCCAGGTCGCTGGCGTCGAGCTGGCGCCAGGCCGCATCCTGGTCCAGGCACAGGCTGCGCACCCCGCACGGCAGGCCCAGGCGCGCCAGCAACGGGGTCTGGGTCAGCACCAGCGGCGTGGCGCTGTCCTCGATCATGCACAGCAGGCGGTCCTGCGGGTACTGCGGGTCCAGCGGCACATAGGCGCCACCGGCCTTGAGCACCGCCAGCAGCCCGACGATCATGTCGATGCCGCGCTCCACCGCGATGCCGACCGGCACCTCCGGCCCTACCCCGCACGCCACCAGGTGGCGCGCCAGGCGGTTGGCACGCTGGTTGAGCTCGGCATAGCTCAGTTGCGTCGACTCGAAGATCAGCGCCAGGGCCTGCGGGCGCTGCGCCACCTGCGCCTCGAAACGCTGGTGCACGCGCAGGTCGGGACAGGTCAGCGGTGCACGCCCCCATTGCTCGAGCAGACACTCGCGCTCCTCGCTCGAGAGCAACGCCAGTTCGTCGAGGCGACACGTCGGGGTGGCGACCACGGCCTGCAGCAGGGCCACCCAGTGGCGTGCCATGCGCTCGATGGTCGCGGCCTTGAACAGGTCGCTGGCATAGGTCCAGGCCACCTGCAACTGGCCGCCCTGCTCGTAGGTGTCCAGGCTCAGGTCAAACTCGGTGGTACGGCTGCGCCAGTCGAGCATCGACAGTTGCAGGCCCCCGGCCAGCTTGAGCGCGGACACATCGGCCACGTGCGGCTGGTGGTTGAACATCACCTGGAACAACGGCGAATGGCTCAGGCTGCGCTCCAGTTGCAACCCTTCGACCAGGCGCTCGAATGGCAGGTCCTGGTGCGACTGCGCGCCGCTCACCGTGTCGCGGGTAGCCTGCAGCAACTCGAGAAAACTCATGTGCCCTGCCAGCGGGGTGCGCAACACCTGGGTGTTGACGAAGAAGCCGACCAGGCCTTCCAGCTCGCTGCGATTGCGGTTGGCCACGGGGCTGCCGAAGCGCACGTCGGTCTGCCCGGTGTAGCGATAGAGCAGCACGTTGAAGACCGCCAGCAGCACCATGAACAACGACACGTTGTGTTGCCGGGCAAAGCCACGCACCTGCTCGGCCAGCCCTGCGTCCAGCGTCAGGCAATGGCGCTCGCCGTCGAAGCTGGGCGACGAGGGGCGCGGGCAATCGAGCGGCAGTTCCAGCACCGGATGCTCGTCGCCGAGTTTTTCACGCCAGTACGCCAGTTGCCGCGCCTGCTCGCCGGCCTCCAGCCAGCGACGCTGCCACAGGCCGTAGTCGGCGTACTGGATCGGCAGCGCCTCGAACTGCGGCGCAAGGCCTTGGGCACAGGCGTCATAGCTGCGCGCGAACTCGTCGATCAGGATATTCATCGACCAGCCATCGGCGACGATGTGATGCAAGGTCAGCAACAGCACGTGCGCCTGTTCATCCAGCTTGAGCAGGCGCAGGCGCAGCAGCGGGCCCTGTGCCAGATCGAATGCACGCAGCGACTCCTGCTGCGCCTCGTGCTGCAGCCGCGCTTCACGCGCAGCGGCCGGCACCGCGCTCAGGTCCAGTTGCTCCAGGCGCACCGCATGCTCCAACGGCACCTGCTGCACGCTGCCATCGGGCTGCGAGCGGAACACCGTGCGCAGCACCTCGTGACGCGCCACCAGCAGGCTGAACGCACGCTCCAGGGCCGCCACATCCAGCACGCCGTTCAGGCGTACCGCACCCGGCAGGTTGTAGGCGCCGCTGTGCGGGTCCAGCTGCCACAGAAACCACATGCGCTGCTGCGCATAGGACAACGCCTGGCGGTCCGGCACCTGGACCCCGGCAGGAATCGGGAACTGCGAAAAGTCCAGGCCTTCCTTGCTCAGGGCCTGCAGAAACAGGCTGCGCTTTTCCGGCGCCAGCTCGATGAAACGACAGGCCAGTTGGAGGGACTTCTCAGCATTCATCGAATGGTTTCCGTGCAGGGTGGATAGCGGGCAGCGCCCCGGTTATCCCTACGAAACGGATACACCCCAGGAAAAATTAAACACCGCCACGGCCCCCGTTCATTGCTCGCGGCTAAATCAGCCGTGCCGCTAGCCGTCTATCTAGGGAACCCGTAGCAAGAAGGTGCATGCCATGACTTCCGCCTCCTCCCTGACCCGCGCCGTCGGGCGCGGCCTGCGCAAGCTGGCCGGCGCACAGCCCGAGCGCGCCTACCGCCTGTTCGATGTCACCCTCAAGCAACGCATCCAACTGAGCCCGTCGCTGAGCCGCCTGGTGTTCACCGGCCCGGACGTGGCCCGGATGCACACCCTGGCTGCCGATCAACGGGTCAAGCTGTTCTTCCCCGCCGCCGACGGCAGCCCGCCCGAACTGCCCAACGACCTGCACTGGAATGAAGCCCGCCGCGCCCTGGCCGAGGCCAGCCGCCCGCCCATGCGCACCTACACCATCCGTGCCCTGCGCCGCGAACAGGCCGAGGTGGATATCGATTTCGTACTGCACGGGGTCAACGGCCCCGCCTCGGCCTGGGCCACCCACGCCCGCACAGGCGACCGTCTGCAGATCCTGGCACCCAACCTGGCCTTCGCCGGCGACCCCGGGGGCTACGAATGGAACCCGCCCGCCGGGGTGCGCAACATTCTGCTGGTGGGCGATGAAACCGCCTTGCCAGCCATTGCCGGCATTCTTGAAACCCTCGCCGGGCAAGATGACCAGCCCCAGGTCGAAGCCTATGTCGAGGTGCCGCTGCAACAGGACTGCCTGGCCCTGCGCTGCAATGCCAGCACCACCTTGCACTGGCTGCCACGCGACCAGCAACAGCGCATCCAGGGCCAGGCCATGGTGCATGCCGTGACCCAGCTGGCCACCCTGCCCGCCAGACGCCCGCCCGCCGACACGCGCCTCGAGGAGGTGGACATCGACCAGCAGATCCTCTGGGAACGTGCCAGCGCCAGCCACCAGAGCTTCTACGCCTGGGTGGCCGGGGAATCGGCTGCGGTGATGCAGATCCGGCGCTTTCTGATCAACGAACAGGGCCTGGACCGCAACGCGCTGACCCTGATGGGCTACTGGCGCGCCGGGCGTACGTTCGAGTAGCGCCAGCGGGGTTCAACAGGGCTCCCGGCGGCAGGTCGGGAGCCTTGGAAACATTTGCTTGCATTTTTTAGTGCAGGATTTCTGCTTCTCATTCGTCCTAACAATTACCACTGCACCCTTTCGAGCGAGCCTGAGCCCAGACACCCCGTGCTCCGGAACCTCATGCTCACCACACTCCGAATCGAAGTTGCCTGCCCAATGTCGAAAAAGTCACGTTCAAAACTCTGGTTTCTGGTCCACAGCTGGCTAGCCCTGCCGATCTGGTTCTTCGTGCTGATCGTCTGCTTCACCGGGACGCTGGCCGTGGTCAGCCAGGAAATCGTCTGGCTGGCGCAGCCCGAGGTCCGCGCCTCCAAACCCGACGGCGACCCGCCGATGCTGGGCTTCGACCAGGTGCGCGCCGCCGTCGAGGCCGCGCAGCCGGGGGTGTATGTCAGCACCATCGTGCGCCCGGACGAATCGCATTTCGCCCTGACCGTCAGCGTCACCTACCCCGACTCGCGCTCCACCACGCTCTACGTCAACCCGTACACCGGGGTGGTCCAGGGCGAGGCGGCGCAGTTCAACTTCCAGGCCTTTACCCGCGCCCTGCACGGCTGGTGGCTGGTGCCGTTCACCAATGGCTACAGCTGGGGCTGGTACCTGGTGTCGCTGCTGGGGCTGCCGATGCTGGCCTCGCTGGTCACCGGGCTGGTGGTGTACAAGCGCTTCTGGAAGGGCTTTCTCAAGCCAACCCTGCGCCTGAAGCACGGTGCGCGGATTTTCTGGGGCGACTTCCACCGCCTGAGCGGGATCTGGTCGATCTGGTTCATCGCGGTCATCTCGATCACCGGTACCTGGTTCCTGATCCAGGCGATTCTGTTCGACAACCAGATCTCGATTTCCAGCAACCAGGTGCTGCCGGTGATCGCCCGCGAGAACGTGCCCACCGCGCCCGCCGGCCAGCCGGCCCCGGTGCTGAGCCTGGATGCCATCGAAAAGATCGCCATCGAAAAGATCCCGGGGCTGGACGTGAGCTTCATCAGCCTGCCGAGCAACGCCTACAGCCACACCTCGGTGGGGGGGCGCAGCTGGTACCCGCTGATGTTCCAGACCGCATCGGTCAACCCCTACAGTGGCGTGGTCGAGGCCCATGAGCTGCTGTCCGACCGCAGCAAGCTCGAATTCGTCACCGAGTCGATGCGCCCGCTGCATACCGGCGATTTCGGGGGTATCTGGATCAAGCTGATCTGGTTCGTGTTCGGCCTGCTGCTGAGCATGATGGTGCTCAGCGGCCTGCTGATCTGGACCAAGCGCACCGCCATCGCCACGGCCACCGCCCTCAAGCGCAGCGAAAAACCGGCACGCGCCAAGCGCGCCGCCGCTGCCACCCCTACCCCTTCGGAGAGCCAGGCATGAGCAAGGCAATCGCTGCACAACCGCCTTCGCGCCTGCGCCAGTTCTGGCTGAAATGGCGTTTTCACATCAACATACTGCTGTTGTTGGTACCGCTGGGTTTCATGCCCAAGTACTTTGCTGATGCGGCCTTGTTTCGCGGTGACGTGGGCCTGGGCGAACGCGAGATCGGCGAGGTCCAGGTCGGCCCCTGGAGCCTGAAGCTGGCCGAGCTGCGCAACGAGGCACCGCGCCTGGATGGCGCAGCCGGCTACATGAAGAGCTTCAACGCCAGCCTGTGCGAAGCCTGTATCCCACAGGTCAAGGCCACCTACCTGCGTATTGGCAAGCCGCGCAGCCTGCGCGCCGCCGGCGGGATCTTCTTCGGTTCCCCTTACCGCATGGGCGCCACGGTGCCAATGCCGCTCAAGACCAGCCCCGACGCCGAACTGTGGGTGACCATGGAAGGCTGGGACGGCAGCATGCACCAGGGTTCGGTCCCGCTCAGCAAGGCCTCGCCAAGCACTGTCGCCTGGCTTCAAAAACAAGGAGGCAAATGATGCCTGTTTCTGACCTGCTGCGTCGCCTGGGTGGCGCGGCACTGCTCACTTCGCTCGCCACCTTCAGCAACCTGGCGCTGGCCCACAACCCGATCTGCGAATGCAAGCAGATCGAAGGCGGCCAGATCCAGTGCACCGGCGGCTTTTCCGACGGCAGCGGCGCCCCCGGCGTAACCCTCGACGTGATCGGCTACGACGAAAGCATCCTGGTGCCCGGCAAGCTGGGCGAAGACTCCAAGCTCACCTTCAAGCGCCCCGATGCCGAGTTCTACGTGCTGTTCGACGCAGGCCCCGGTCATGTGGTGGAAATCGACCAGGCCGACATCGAGGCACCATGAGCACCCCGACCACGACCCAGACCATCCGCCCGGCCGGTGCCGGCCATGAAACGCTGTATGTGCTGCTGTTTTGCGCCCTGGTGCTGCTGGTGGCCGGCGCGGTGGTCAGCTGGCGCGGCGAAACCACCGAAACCAGCGAAGTGGCGGCCCATCAGTTCGATGCGCGCCGCGACCTCACGGCCGGCGAGCAAGGGATATACGCCGACCTGCGGGTTACCCTGGAGGAGATCCAGCTGCGTCAGCAGGAAGAACAGCGCCTGCCCACCCCGGCCGAGCTGGATGCCGAGGGCTACGCCCCGTTCGCCCGCGACGCCAGCGCCGTGAGCCGTGGCGGCCACACCTGGCAGTTGCTCGAAGGCGGCGCCTACCTGGGGCTCAGCCAGGCCAGCGAAGTGGCCGGCTCGTTCCTGATGCGCCTGGGCGCACAGCCCGACAGCCCGGCCGATATCTGGCTCAACCGCAGCACCGACCTCACCGCCCCCCACGACCTCAGCGACGCCGCCTTGAGCGCTGCGGGCTGGCAACAGGTCGTCGCGCAATTCGATGCCGGGGTCACTCGCCAGCATCGGCACTGAACCCACGGATACACCTGAGAGAAGACCGCCTGCCCATGTCTATTTCATCGTTTCTGGTCAACCGCCGACGCATCCTGGCCGGCGTGCTCGCCCTGTGCCTGGCGCCCCTGGCGCACGCCGAAGAGGCCAAGCGCCTGCGTATCGGCATCACCCTGCACCCCTACTACAGCTACGTGGCCAACATCGTCGGCGACAAGGCCGAGGTGGTACCGCTGATTCCGGCAGGCTTCAACCCGCACGCCTACGAGCCACGCGCCGAGGACATCAAGCGCATCGGCACGCTGGACGTGGTGGTACTCAACGGCGTGGGGCATGACGATTTTGCCGACCGCATGATCGAGGCCAGCGAAAAGCCTGGCGTGGCCACCATCGAGGCCAACGCCAACGTGCCGCTGCTGGCGGCCACCGGCATCGCCGCACGCGGCGCGGGCAAGGTGGTCAACCCGCACACCTTCCTGTCGATCAGCGCCTCGATCGCCCAGGTCAACAACATCGCCCGCGAGCTGGGCAAGCTCGACCCGGCCAACGCCAAGGCCTACACCGCCAATGCCCGCGCCTATGGCAAGCGCCTGCGCCAGCTGCGTGCCGAGGCCCTGGCCAAGCTCACCAGCGCGCCCAATGCCGACCTGCGCGTGGCCACCGTGCACGCGGCCTACGACTACCTGCTGCGTGAATTCGGCCTGGAAGTCACCGCCGTGGTCGAGCCCGCCCATGGCATCGAACCGAGCCCCAGCCAGCTGAAGAAGACCATCAACCAGCTGCGCGACCTGGACGTGAAGGTGATCTTCTCGGAGCTCGACTTCCCGTCCACCTATGTGGACACCATCCAGCGTGAGTCCGGCGTGCGCCTGTACCCGCTGTCGCACATCTCCTACGGCGACTACAGCGCCGAAAAGTACGAAAAGGAGATGACCAGCAACCTCGATACCGTGGTGCGCGCGATCCAGGAGGCCGGGGCATGAGCGCCATCGAGCCGATCACCCTTGCCAGCCAGGGCCCCGGCGTGGAGTTCGACGCCGTTGGCCTGACCCTGGGCCGCACCACCATCCTCGACCAGGTGAGTTTCAAGGTGCGCCCTGGCAGCGTGCATGCGCTGGTGGGGCCCAACGGCGGCGGCAAGAGTTCGCTGATCAAGACCCTGCTCGGCCAGATGCCCCACCACGGCCGCCTGAACCTGCACTGGGCCGGCGCCCCCGGCTGCATCGGCTACGTGCCGCAGGCCCTGGAATTCGACCGTGGCCTGCCGATGACCGTGGACGACTTCATGGCCGCCATGTGCCAGCGCCGCCCGGCGTTCCTGGGGCTGTCGCGCCACTACGCGGCGAGCATCGGCCAGGCGCTGGAGCGCGTGGGCATGCAGGACAAGCGCAAGCGGCGCATGGGCGCCCTCTCCGGCGGCGAGCGTCAGCGCGTGCTGCTGGCCCAGGGGCTGATTCCGGCGCCGCAACTGCTGGTGCTGGACGAACCGATGTCGGCGCTGGATGAAGCCGGCATCCGCATCTTCGAACAACTGCTGCTGGACTGGCGCGCCAGCGGCACCACCGTGCTGTGGATCGAACACGACCTGGAGGCGGTGAAACGCCTGGCCGATCACGTCACCGGCCTCAACCGGCGCATCCTGTTCGACGCGCCGCCCGAGCAGGCCCTGCGCCCGGAGGCGCTGCTGCAACTGTTTTCCACCCACCCGCGCAGCGCTGCGGTGACCGGGAGCCACGCCTGATGAACTATGAAGAATTTCGCCTGATGATCCAGGGCCTGGCGTCCTCGGGCTACCTGCCCGAAGCCCTGGCCTATGGCTTCGTGGTCAACGCGCTGCTCGCCGGCCTGCTGATCGGGCCGGTGCTGGGCGGGCTGGGCACGCTGGTGGTGGTCAAGCGCTTTGCGTTCTTCTCCGAGGCGGTGGGCCACGCGGCCCTGACCGGGGTGGCCATCGGCATCCTGCTCGGCGAACCCTATACCGGCCCCTACGGCAGCCTGTTCGGCTATTGCCTGCTGTTCGGCGTGCTGCTCAACTACCTGCGCAACCGCACCGGGCTGGCCCCGGACACCCTGATCGGGGTGTTCCTGTCGGTGTCGCTGGCGCTGGGCGCAAGCCTGCTGCTGATACTGGCGGGCAAGATCAACGTGCACATCCTGGAGAACGTGCTGTTCGGCTCGGTGCTGACGGTCAACGGCAACGACCTGCTGGTGCTGGCCATCGTCGGCGCGCTGGTGCTGGGCCTGAGCCTGCCGCTGTACAACCGCATCATGCTGGCCAGCTTCAACCCGCAGCTGGCGGCAGTGCGCGGGGTGGCAGTGAAAACCCTGGACTACCTGTTCGTGGTGCTGGTGACGCTGATCACCGTGGCCGCGGTGAAGGTCATCGGCGCGATCCTGGTGGGCGCACTGCTGGTGATCCCGGCCGCTGCCGCCCGCCTGCTGAGCCAGTCGCTCAAGGGGTTTTTCTGGACCTCGGTGGTGATCGCCACCCTCAGCACCCTGAGCGGCATCCTGCTGCCGATCGTGTTCGACCTGCCGTTGCCTTCGGGCGCCGCGATCATCCTGGTCGCCGGCATGGCCTTCGCCCTGGCCGCCATCGCCCGTGGCACCCTGCCCAGCCTGAAAGGAAACATCGGATGAAGCCGACATTTCGCCAACTGACCCTGGTACTGGCCCTGAGCGGCGCCTTCAGTGTTGCCGCACAGGCCGCCGAAGCCGCGCGCCCGGTGCAGGTACTGGCGTCCCTGCCCATCACCTACGGCCTTGGCCAATTGCTGCTCGACGGCAGCGAGGTGAAGCTGCAACGCGCCGCCGCGGCCAACCTGCCCGGCTCGCGCCAGACCGCCTACTTCAGCGGGCGTGGGGCGCCGGCCCTGCAGAAGCTGGCCGTGAACGCCGATGCGGTGATCGGTCTGCGCTCGGTATGGGCGGACGACCCGCTGTACCCGATGGCGCGGCGCAGCAATATCCGCATCGTCGAAGTGGATGCCGCACGCCCGGTGGATGGCAGCCTGCCCGGCATTGCGGTGCAGCCGGGGGCGCCAAAGGACGGCCTGAACAGCCAGCCGTGGCTGTCGAGCAACAACCTGGGGCGCATGGCCGACGTGACCGCCGCCGACCTGGTGCGCCTGGCGCCGGCCGCCAAGCCGAAAATCGAGGCCAACCTGGCCACGCTCAAGCAGCAGTTGCTCAAGCTCAGTGCCGACAGCGAAGCGCGCCTGGGCGAAGTCGACAACCTCAGCGTGGTAAGCCTGTCGGAGCGCTTCGGTTACCTGATCGGCGGGCTGAACCTGGAGCAGGTGGCCTACAGCGTACCCGCCGAAGACCAGTGGACCCCCGAGGCACTGCAACAGCTGACCGCCCTGCTCAAGGACAACGACGTGGCGCTGGTGCTCGACCACCGCCAACCGAGCGAGGCGGTAGCTGCGGCAGTCGCCAAGGCCGGCAGCCGCCTGCTGGTGCTGGAGGGCGGCGGCGAAAACCCGGTGAGCGAACTGCAGGGCAGTATCGATGAAGTGATCAAGGCACTCGCCGCGAAGGCCTGAAGGCCGGTAAAAGCAAAGCCCCAGTGCGCAACGCCTGGGGCTTTTCAGTTGCGCCGAACGCCAGCGTGCGCGCGATCAGCGCGCCGGCAGCGGTTGCGGCACCGGCAGCGGCCTGCCAAGCAGCACACCGACCACCACGGCGAACACCAGCGCCGCCACCCCGGCGCTTTGCAGCACCGTCTCGAAGCCGCCGATGAAGGCGTGCTGCGCCAGCGGCGCGAGGGTTTCGCGCAGTGCCGGGTCGACCATAGCCAGCGCTGCCGGCAGGTCACCGGCGGCAACCCGGGTGGCCATGTCGCCGACCTTGTCCAGTTGCCCAGGCGCCACCCCTGCCACCGCCTCGCGCAGCAACTGCCCGCTGCGCGCCGCCAGGATACCGCCCAGAATGCCGATGGCCAGCACGATGGCACCAAAGCGCGTGGTAGTGCTCAGGCCCGAGGCCATGCCGGTGCGTTCTCGCGGCACGCAGGCCATGATGTTCTTCTGCGTGTCACCGTTGAGCAGACCGGCCCCGGCGCCCAGCACGATGCTGGCCAGGGCGAAGCTCAGGTAGCCGCCATAGCTGGCCGCCGCGCCGCACAGCAGGTTGCCCGCGCCCACCAGCAGCAGGCCCAGGGCGAACACCTGGGCGCTGCTCAGCCGCGCCGACAGGCGCATGCCCAGGCGCGGGGTCAGCAGCATCGCCAGGGCAAACGGCAGCATGCCCGCGCCGGCGGCCAAGGCCGACAGTTGCAGGCCGTTCTGCAGGTACAGCGGCAGCAGGGTCATCATCACCTGGGCGCAGGCGGCGTAGGCGAACATGCCCAGCAATGCACCGATGAAGCGTGCGCTGCGCATCAGTTGCAGGTCGATCATCGGCCGCGCCTGGTTGCGCTCCACCAGAATGAACAGGCCGAACAGGAACGCTGCGATCACCAGGCGCCCCAGGGTCTGGGCACTGCCCCAGCCGACCTGGTTGGCATCGATCAGCGCCCAGATCAGGTAGCCCAGGCTGCCGGCGAAGGTCAGGCTGCCAAACGGGTCCAGCCGCGCGGCGGCGCTGTCGCGGGACTCCTCGACACTGCGCCGCACCATCACCGCCAGCACCGCCACCAGCGGCAGGTTGATGTAGAAGATCCAGCGCCAGCCCAGGGTGCTGGCGATCAGCCCGCCCAGCAGCGGCGCGAAGGTGATGGTCGCGCCCATGCACGCGCCCCAGAACGCCCAGGCCCGCATGCGCGCCTCGGGCTCGTGGAAGCGGTGGCCGATGGCAGCCAGTGCCGAGGTCAGCAGCAACGCCGCGCCCACGCCCTTGGCGGCCCGTGCGATGTCGAGGAACACCAGGGTGGGCGCCGCGCCGCAGGCCAGCGAGGCGAGGCCGAACAGGCCCAGGCCCAGTTGCAGCATGCGCCGGCGCCCGAAACGGTCGGCCAGGCTGCCGGCGGGCAGCAGCAGTGCGGCGAAGGCCAGCAGGTAGGCGCTGACCACCCATTCGATGTCGGCGAACGAGCCGGACAGGTCGCGGGCGATGCTCGGCAGGCTGACGGCGACGATATTGGTGTCGAGGATGATCAGGGCGCACACGGCCGAAGCCGTGAACAGGGTGAAACGGGCGGAGGACATTGCAAGGCTCCCGTGCAAGGCGATCTGGGGCCGGTGTCGCAGTGGCCGAGCAGGCTGCCGCGACAGGGCCGGTGTAGCCACCGGATGCTCATAGGCGCAGCGGCTTTGCCGCCACGTCACGCATCTTGTAGTGTTACTACACATTACCGCCGCAACGGCCTGGCCTTGTTAGCCAGGATCGCCTGCGTCATTAGCCTGCAGCTAACGAGACCCCATGGAAATCCGCCATTTCCGCTATTTTCTCAGCGTCGCCCGCCTCGGCCACTTCACCCGCGCCGCCGAGCAACTGGGCATCGCCCCGCCGACCCTGAGCCGGCAGATCCAGGACATGGAAAGGCAGCTGGGCGTGCGCCTGTTCGAGCGCAGCCAGCGCGAGGTGTGCCTGACCGCCGCCGGCGAGGCGCTGCTGCCCGAGGCCGAACAGGCGGTGCGCCAGTTCGATGCCGCGCAGCTGGGCGCACAACGGGCCGGGCGCGGTGACGTGGGGCGTATCGAGTTGGGGTATGTGGCCTCGGCGGCCTTTTCGGGGCTGCTCCAGCAGCAGGTGACGCGCTTCAGCCAGTCGCACCCGGGGGTGGTGCTGAACATCCGCGAGCAACCCATGGCCGAGTCCCCCGCGCTGGTGCGTGACGGTGTGCTGGATATCGCCTACGTGCGCACGCCGATGGACCTGCCCGACGAACTGGTCGCGATGGACCTGCACGAAGAAGGCTTTGTCCTGGCCCTGCCGGCCAGCTCGCGATTGAACGAGCTGCCGCAGATCATGGCCGCACGCCTGGCCACCGAAACCTTCATCTTGCCCGAGCAGATCTCCGGCACCCTGGCCGTCGCCGCCCAGGGTGGCTTCGTGCCGCGCCTGGGGCCGCAGCCGGGTAGCCTGGTGGCGGTCATCACCCTGGTTTCGCTGGGCCAGGGCGTGGCGCTGGTGCCCGAGTCGGTGCTGCAACACATCACCCTGCCGCAGGTCAGCTACCGGCGCATCGCCGACAGCCAACCCACCTCGTGCCTCACCGTGCTGCATCGGCGTTTCGAGAAGGCGCCCGCGGTGATGCGCTACATCGAGGCCCTGCGCACCGGCCAGGGCTGATCGCACCCGCGCGCCTTACAGACGCTGCAGGGCCGCCGGCACGGCGCGGGCAAAGCGCTCGGCCACGTCGTCCACCTGCGCGGCGGTAATGATCAGCGGCGGCAGAAAGCGCACCACGCAACCGTTGCGTCCACCCAGTTCGATGATCAGCCCGCGCTTGAGGCATTCGTTCTGGATCAGCGAGGCCAGCTTGCCGAACCCCGGCGCATGCCCCAGCGCATCGGCGGCCCCTTGCGGGTCCACCACCTCGACGCCGAGCATCAGCCCGCGACCGCGAATGTCGCCCAGGTGCGGGAAGTCGCGCTGCAGCACCGCCAGGTGCTCGCACAGCCGTGCGCCCATGGCCTCGGCGTGGGCGGCCACGTCGTGTTCCTTGAGATAACGCATCACCGCCGAGCCTGCAGCCATGGCCATCTGGTTGCCACGGAAGGTGCCGGCGTGGGCACCCGGCAGCCAGGTGTCGAGCCAGTCGCGGTACACCACCACTGCCAGCGGCAGGCTGCCGCCGATGGCCTTGGACAGCACCACCACGTCCGGCACGATGCCGGCGTGCTCGAAGGCGAACATCCTGCCGGTACGGGCAAAGCCGCTCTGGATCTCGTCGACGATCAGCGCCACGCCCGCCTGCTCGGTGATGCGCCGCACGCCGCGCAGCCAGTCGAGGTCGGCCGGGATCATGCCGCCCTCGCCCTGCACCACCTCGACGATCACCGCCGCCGGCAACTGCACGCCGCCTTCGGGGTCGCTCAGCAGGTTTTCCAGGTAGCGCAGGTTGACCTGCACGCCCTGCTCGCCGCCCAGCCCGAACGGGCAGCGGTAGTCGTAGGGGTATGGCAGGAACTGAACGCCGTTGCCCAGCAGTGCGCCCATCGGTTTCTTAGGCCCCAGGCTGCCCATCAGGCTCAGCGCGCCCAGGCTCATGCCGTGGTAGCCGCCCTGGAACGACAGCACCGTGCTGCGCCCGGTGGCAGTGCGTACCAGCTTGAGCGCGGCCTCCACCGCATCGGTGCCGGTCGGCCCGCAGAACTGGATCCGGGCCTGGGCGCTGAAGGCCGGTGGCAGCAGGCCGAACAGGTCCTGCACGAACTGGTCCTTGACCGGCGTGGTCAGGTCCAGGGTATGCAGCGGCAGGCCGTCGGCCAGCACCTGCTGGATCGCCTCGATCACCACCGGGTGGTTGTGGCCCAGGGCCAGGGTGCCGGCGCCGGCCAGGCAGTCGATGAACTGGCGGCCCTCGACGTCTTCGACGTAAAGCCCCTGGGCATGCTTGAGCGCCAGCGGAATGCGCCGCGGGTAACTGCGTGCATTGGACTCCTGCTGCTTCTGTCGCGTCAGCAGCGGCGAATCTTCGAAGTGATAAAGCGTTTCGCCAGGCTCGTCGGCTGAAGAAGCCGGCTGTGCCTGGGCAAGGCAGGTAGCGACTGACATCGGAAGTAACCCTCGCAAGCAAGCGGATGGTCCCGCCACGCGCCGATGGCCAGCGTTGTGTCGGGATGTGTACTCGCTTGAAAGACGCATCAACTCCCTGCGGATTTAGCGCGCGGGGCGGTCTTCTAGAAGGTTTTGTGCATCAGTTGCAGGTGCAGGCCATGAAATCCCAGCGCCTCACCGCTGGGCGAATAACCCAGGCGTGCGAAAAAATCCTGGGCCGAGGCGGTGCTGTACAGCGATGCATGGGTACAGCCCCAGCGGCGCAAGGCGTGTTCCAGGTCCAGCACCAGTGCCCGACCGACGCCATGCCCGGTGTAGTCGCGCTGCACGAAGCACTGGCAGATCTCGCCGCTGCGCAAGGCCAGCGCGGTAGCCACCGGGCGACCCCGCCAGCGCCCCAGGTTCAGGTACAGGGCCGGGTCGCCCAGCCAGTCGGTGATCTGCGCACGCTGCTTGCTGCGCGACCAGGCGTCGATCACCTGCAGGTCGCCGTGATGGTCCTGGTCGGCTGTGGTGGCGATGCTCTGCTGCATCAGCCGCTCGATCAGGGCGGCCTCGGCCGGCCGGGCCCTGGCAATGCGAATCCGTTCGTCCATGAGTGCTCCCTGGTGCTGTGCGGTCCACACCTTACGGGGGCGACCGGCGCCTGACGAGGCCGGCGGGGTTACATTTGATGTGCACGCAACGGCATCTGCAGCAACACGCGCAAGCCGTCGGCGTGGCTGTCGAACGTCAGCGAGCAGGCGCAGCGCTGCACGATCGCCTGCACGATCGCCAGGCCCAGGCCACAGCCTTCGCTATGGCCATTGCGCCAGAAACGCTGGGTCACATGCTGCAGGTTCTGTGCATCGATGCCCGGCCCATGGTCGCGCACCAGAAAGCCCACGGTGTTCGCCTCGACCTGAACATGCAGCTCCACCGGCGCATCGGCGGCGCTGTGGCGCAGGGCGTTGTCCAGCAGGTTGCGCAAGGCCGCCACCGCCAGCGCCGCGGGCATGTCGGGAAACACCTGGGCCGCCGGCGCCGCAGCCTGCAGCACGATGCGCCGGTTGTCGCCCAGGCCCGCATCCTGGATGGCCTGGCGGGCGATCTGCTCGGCGCTGTACTGCACGCCATCATCGAACGACAGGCTGCCCTCCACCCGCGCCAGCAACAGCAGCTGCTCCAGGGTACGGTGCAGGCGATCGGCGCCCTGCTCGGCATGTTCCAGGGCCTGCTCGCGCACCTTGCCATCGGTCATGCGGGCCACTTGCAGGTGGGTCTTGATCGCCGTCAGCGGGCTGCGCAGCTCATGCGCGGCATCGCCGGTCAGGCGCCGTTCGCGCTCGATGGTCTGGCCGATGCGCTGGAACAGCTGGTTCTGGGTTTCGAGCAACGGCTGCAATTCGCTGGGCAGGGCACGCACCTGCAACGGCTCCAGCGAGTCGGGGCTGCGCCTGCGCAGCGCGTCGCGCATGCGGTTGAGCGGCGCCAGGCCCTTGCCCACCCCCAGCCACAGCAGCCCGAGGCTGCCCAGCAACGCCACCAGCACGGGTGCCGAGGCCGCCAGCAGGATCGAGCGGTTCAGCGCCTCGCGCTCCAGGTGCCGGTCGGCAGTTGTGATGCGCACATCACCGCGTGCATAGGTGAAGCTGCGCCACAGTGCGCCATCGATCATCTGGTCGTGAAAGCCGCTGCGCTGATCGTCGAGGGTCTGGTCGGCATGGTTGTGGCTGCGCGCCAGGATCTCGCCGCGCAGCGAGCTGACCTGGCAGGCCATGCCATCGGGGATGCTGAACTGGTCGGTGCTCAGGCGCGTGCCCTCGCCCTTGCTGGTCAGCGGCTGCGGCAACTGGTCGATCAGCCCGGCGACCATGCGCGCCGACGCCACCAGGCGCTGGTCGAGGGAGAACATCATCTGCTGACGCAGGTCGCACAGCATCCACGTCGCGGCCAGGGCCCAGATCAGGATGAAGGCAGTGCCCAGAATCAGGCTCAGGCGCAGGCGCAGGCTCATCGTTGCAACGCCTGCGGCACCTGGGCCGGCCCCAGGCGATAACCCAGGCCGCGCACGGTCTCGACGATGCCGTTGCCCAGCTTGCGGCGCAGGTGATGGATGTGCACGTTCAGGGCATTGCTTTCGACCTCGTCGCCAAAGCCGTAGACGCTGTCCTTGAGCTGCTCGCTGGACAACACCCGGCCGCGGTTCTGCAGCAGGGCCTGGAGCAGCGCCTGTTCGCGGCGCGACAGGTCCACCGGCTGACCGGCCAGGTGCGCTTCGCAGCTGGAGGGGTCGAAGCTCAACGGGCCGTGTTCGATGACGTTGACACAGCGCCCGGCCACGCGGCGCAGCAGGGTGTGCAGGCGCGCGGCCAGCTCGCGCAGATCGAAGGGTTTGAGCAGGTAGTCGTCGGCGCCGGCCTGCAGCCCGTCGACCCGGTCGGTGACCGCATCGCGCGCGGTCAGGATCAGCACAGGCAGGCTGTGGCCCTGCTGGCGCAGGCGTTGCAGCAGCTTGAGGCCGTCTTCGTCGGGCAGCCCCAGGTCCAGCACCATCACGTCAAAATGCGCGGCCTGCAGCATCGCCCGCGCCGCACTGGCGCTGGCCACGCGGTCGACGGTCAGGCCCTGGGCACTCAGGCCGGCAATGATGCCGCTGGCGATCAGGTCATCGTCTTCACAGAGCAGTACGTGCATGGGGCGGGCTCGGTCGTTGGCAGAAAGGCCCAGTGGGCCACAGGCGGATTAACCGGGGATTATGCCGCGCCCAGGCGCACACGTCGCCTGCAAGGCGACGGCTGCCCATCGGTTAACCCTGGGTTAATCCATGCCGGTCAGTCTTGCGGGCTTATCGCACTGCCAAGGCGTCGACATGCGCGTATTTCTGCTAGCCCTGCTGTGGCTGTTCAGTTCGCTGAGCCAGGCCCAGCCCTTCAACAACCCTTTTGCCCAGAGCGAATTCCTGCCCGTGGAAAAGGCCTTCGTGTTCAGCAGCGAGCGCCTGCCCTCGGGGCAGATGCGCCTGCACTGGCAGATCAGCGACGGCTACTACCTGTACCAGAAGCGTCTGAAGTTCGATGGCCTGGCCCCCGAGGCGTTACCACCACTGCCGCCGGCCCTGCCCCACAGCGACGAGTACTTCGGCGAAACCCAGGTGTACCGCGGCGAACTCGAGCTGCTGATACCGGCCAACGCCACCGGCCAGTTGCGCATGGGCTGGCAGGGCTGTGCCGACGCGGGGCTGTGCTACCCGCCCCAAACCAGCCCGGTCGACCTGGGCGGGCAGGCCGCAGGCGCCGAACAGGCCAGCGACCAGGCCCTGGCCGGCAGCCTCGGCGAACACCCGCTGGCCTGGAGCCTGCTGGCCTTCTTCGGCCTGGGACTGCTGCTGGCCTTTACCCCCTGTTCGTTGCCGATGCTGCCGATCCTGGCCGGGCTGGTGATGGGCAACGGCGCCAGCACCCGCCGCGGGCTGGTGCTGGCAGGCGCCTACGTACTGAGCATGGCGCTGGTGTATGCCGCCCTGGGCGTGGTTGCCGCACTGCTTGGCGCCAGCCTGCAGGCATGGCTGCAGCAGCCTTGGCTGCTGGGCAGCCTGGCCGCGCTGTTCGTGCTGCTGGCCCTGCCGATGTTCGGCGCCTTCGAGCTGCAGCTGCCCACCTTCGTGCGCGACCGCCTGGAGCGCGCAGGCCGCAACACCCGTGGCGGCAATCTGTATGGCGCGGTACTGCTGGGGGCCTTGTCGGGCCTGCTGATGGGGCCGTGCATGACCGCCCCGCTGGCCGGCGCGCTGCTGTACATCGCGCAGAGCGGCAATGCCGTGCATGGCGCGCTGGTGCTGTTCAGCCTGGGGCTGGGCATGGGCCTGCCGCTGTTGCTGCTGGTGACCGTGGGCAACCGCTACCTGCCACGTCCGGGGGCCTGGATGAACCGGGTCAAGGCGGTGTTCGGCTTCGTGTTCCTGGGCATGGCGCTGTACACCCTGCGCGCGGTGCTCGACCCTACGCTGTGGCTGGGCCTGTGCGGGGCCTGGCTGATTGCGCTGGCCTGGGGCGCCTGGTCCGCGGTTCACACCCTGCGCGCCCTGCAACCGGCCGTGCTGCTGGCGGGCCTGTGGGGCGTCTTGCTGGTGGTGGGCGCGGCCGGTGGCGCGAGCAACCTGCTGCAGCCCCTGCAACCCTATGCCGGTGGCACCGGCAATGCCGTGGCTGCGCCCCACGCCGACGCCTTCACCACGGTGCGCACCCCGGCCGAGCTGCAGGCGCAGCTGGACGCCGCCAAGGCCCAGGGGCAGTGGGTGTTCCTGGATTACTACGCCGACTGGTGCGTGTCGTGCAAGGTCATGGAAAAACAGGTGTTCGCCCGCCCCGACGTGCTCGCCGCGCTGGAAGGCGTGCGCCTGGTACGCCTGGACGTGACCGCCGATGCCCCGGCCAGCCAGCAGCTGCTGCAGCGCTACCAGGTGCCCGGCCCGCCGAGCATGCTGTGGATCGGCCCCGAGGGTGACGAGCGCCGGGCCAGGCGCATCACCGGTGAAGTCAACGCCGCCACCTTCCTGCAACACTGGACCGCCACCCGGAGCCAAGGCTGATGCTGACCGTTAACCTGGGCCCCCTGACCATCGCCCTCGACCACCTGCTGCTGCTCTGCGCCCTGGGCCTGGCCACGCTGGTGGGCTGGCGGGTGGCCAGGCGCGGCGGCGACAACCCCGAGGCCGCACTGTTTCGCCTGTTCCTGCTCGGCCTGCTGTGCGCCCGGCTGGGGTTCGTAGCGCGCTACTGGTCGATGTATGCCGAAGACCCGGTGCAGATCATCGACATCCGCGATGGCGGCTTTTTGCCCTGGGCCGGCCTGGTGGCGGTGCTGCTGGGGGCGGCCTGGTACGCCTGGCGCCAGGCGAGCCTGCGCCGGCCACTGGGCTGGGGCCTGTTCAGCGGCACGCTGTTCTGGTTGCTGGCCAGCTGGGCCAGCCACCTCTACGAGCAGGGCACGCAACTGCCGGACCTGGCCCTGCGCGATGCCCAGGGCCATTCGGTGGCGCTGCACAGCCACCGCGGCCGGCCGTTGGTGATCAACCTGTGGGCCACCTGGTGCCCGCCGTGCCGGCGCGAGATGCCGGTGCTGCAACAGGCCCAGCATGATTATCCGGACGTGACCTTCCTGTTCGTCAACCAGGGCGAAACCCCGCAGATCGTCACCAACTTCCTGGCCACCACCGGCCTGAACCTGTCCCATGTACTGTTCGATACCGGTGGCCAGCTGGCCCAGCAGGTCGGCTCCATGGCGCTGCCCACCACCCTGTTCTACGACGCCGAGGGGCGCCTGGTGGGCAGCCACCTGGGGGAGCTGTCCCGTGCCAGCCTGCGCCATGCCCTCGAATCCTTCGACCGCGATACCGCGCTCGCTCCCACCGTTCCAGCAAGGACGACACCATGAAAGTTTCCGCCATTACCCTCGCCCTGGGCATGTTCGCCACCCAACTGGCCGTCGCCGAAGAATTGCCCAAGGCCGTGCAGCAGATCGAGGCCAAGGGCGCCAAGGTCACCGGCAGCTTCGATGCGCCCAATGGCCTGAAAGGCTATGCCGCGCAGTTCCAGAACCGTGGCGTGGCCCTGTACCTGACCCCGGACGGCAAGCACGTGCTGGTTGGCAGCCTGTTCGACGAACAGGGCCAGGACCTGAGCGAGGCGCCGCTGGAGAAGCTGGTGTATGCACCCATGGCCAAGCAGGTGTGGGCCAAGCTCGACAAGACCGCGTGGATTGCCGATGGCAAGGCCGATGCACCGCGGGTGGTGTACCTGTTCAGCGACCCCAACTGCCCGTACTGCAACATGTTCTGGCAGCAGGCACGGCCGTGGGTGGACTCGGGCAAGGTGCAATTGCGCCACATCATGGTCGGCATCATCCGCGCCGACAGCCCGGCCAAGTCGGCCGCGTTGCTGGCCAGCGCCGACCCGCAGAAGGCCTTGCAGGCCCATGAAAGCGCGGGCAAGGCCAGCACCCTCAAGCCGCTGGCGAAGATTCCGGCGCAGGTGCAGGCCAAGCTGGATGCGAACCTGGCGCTGATGGAGGAGCTGGGGTTGTCGGCTACGCCGGCGATCTTCTACCTGGATGACAAGGGGCAGTTGCAGACCCAGCAGGGTGCGCCGCGGCCAGAGATGTTGGGGAAGATACTGGGCAAGCGTTGAGGTTGTTGGGACGACAAAAATCTGAAGCCGGGCACCAGGGCTGGCGACGCAAATCCCACAGGCCATGGCCTGCAGGATCGGTGTTGTCAGCCTTGTTTGTTCGGCCGAAGATCGCAGTAGGGCCATCATGGCCTTTGGGGGTTGGGGTGGCTTTACAGCATCACCAGCGTCAACACCACCAGCAACGGCAACAGCACCGCACACGACCACGCCATGTACCCGAAGAAGCTCGGCATCTTCACCCCGCGCTGCTCGGCTATCGCCTTGACCATGAAGTTCGGCGCGTTGCCAATGTAGGTCATCGCCCCCATGAACACCGAACCCATGGAGATCGCCAGCAAGGTCTGCGGCATGCGCTCCATCAACACCTGCGCATCCCCAGCCGCCATGTTGAAGAACAGCAAATAGGTCGGCGCATTGTCCAGGAAGCTCGACAAGGTCCCGCTCAACCAGAAGTACATGCTGTCGATCGGCTCGCCCTGTGCACCACTCACGCTCGCCACCAACCACGCCAACTGGCCGTCACTGCCGGCCCGCAATATCGCAATCACCGGGGCAATGGTGAGAAAGATGCCCGCGAACAACTTGGCCACCTCGACGATCGGCCCCCAGTCGAACTCGTTGGCAACCCGCAGGCCGCGCGGGGTGAACCACAACGACAGCAAGGCCAGTACCACCAGCAGGCCGTCACGCAACAGGTTCTGCACCTCGACCCGCGTGCCCATCAGCTCGACGCCAATCCCCGGTTTCCAGAGGCCCGACATCAATACCGCCAGCACCACGCCCGCCAACAGCAGGAAGTTGCGCTTGCCCAGCAGGCGCAACGGCGCATCCGGCGTCGGGTCTTCGGCCAGCATTTCGTTTTCGCGGCGATAGTAGTAGCGGTCGATCAGGTAGAACACGCCCAGCAACGGCACCGCCAGCAGCACCACCGGCAAGGCCATGTGCTGCAGGGTCCAGGCAAAGCTCACACCCTTGAGAAAACCCAGGAACAACGGCGGGTCGCCCAACGGGGTCAGGCCGCCGCCGACGTTGGCCACCAGAAAGATGAAGAACACCACCACGTGCGCGGTGTGCTTGCGGTTGTCGTTGGCACGCAGCAGCGGGCGGATCAGCAGCATCGCCGCCCCCGTGGTGCCCATCACCGAGGCCAGCACCGCCCCCAGCGCCAGCAACCGCGTGTTGAGCCACGGCGAGCCATGCAGGTTGCCCTCCACCACGATCCCGCCCGAAATGGTGAACAGCGCAAACAGCAGGATGATGAACGGCAGGTACTCGGCCAGCAGTACGTGCACGCCCAGCCCCAGGCTGGCGTGCCAGCCGAAGGCAAAGCAGAACGGCAGCGCGAACAGCAGCGTCCAGCCCAGGGTGATCTTGCCGAAATGGTGATGCCACAGCGGTGCGGCCACGATGGGCAGCAAGGCGATGCTCAGCAGGATGCCGGCAAACGGCACGCCCCACAGCAGGCCCATGCGCGCGCCATCGACCTCGGCGGCGCTGGCGATGCCCGGCAGGCACAGCAACAAGAGGGCCGCCAGCAGCGACAGACAGGAACAACCACGAAACAAAGCAGGGAAAAGGCGCATCGATACCGACCGTGTGCAGATGAACAGCAGCGCGCCAGCCCGAAGGCTGGCGCGCATGAGCGAAGCATGGATGCTAAACCAAAATGCCCCGCTCGGCTGCCTACAACGCCTCCAGCGAAGCCATCAGGTCACTCAGCCGGTCGACCTTGTCGTCGCTCAGCACCGTGGCCTCGAGGCCCTCCACATAGATCGCCAGTTCCTCCACGCTGCTGCATTCGAACATGGCCCGCAGCGGCACGTTCAGTTGCAGCACCTTCTGCACCCGCGAAGCAATCTGGGTGGCCAGCAGCGAATGCCCGCCCAACTCGAAGAAGTTGTCGCGCACCCCCACCCGCTCGACCTTGAGCACATCGGCCCAGATGTCAGCCAGTTGCTGCTCCAGTTCGCTGCGCGGCGCCAGGTAGGCCTGGCTGTGCTGCTGGCCGAACTCGATGGCCGGCAGCGCCTTGCGGTCGAGCTTGCCGTTGGCGTTGCGCGGCAACTCGGCCAGCCACGCCCAGTGCAGCGGCACCATGTACTCCGGCAGTTCGGCGCGCAGGCGCTGGCGAACCTGTTCCAGCAATGGCGCCGTGTCGGCACGGCTGTCGGCCGCCACCAGGTAGCCGACCAGGTGCTTGCCGTTGGCACCCTCCTGCACGCCCACCGCCGCGTCACGCACCTGGACCTGTTCATGCAGGCGTGCCTCGATTTCGCCCAGTTCGATGCGGTAGCCGCGAATCTTCACCTGGTGATCGATGCGCCCCACGTACTCCAGCACCCCGTCGGCACGCCGGCGTGCCAGGTCGCCGGTGCGGTACAGACGCTCGCCCGGGGCGCCGAACGGGTGCGGGATGAACGCCTGGGCCGTGCGCAGCGGGTCGCCCACGTAGCCGCGCCCTACCCCGGTGCCGGCCACGCACAGCTCGCCCACCGCGCCCAGCGGCACCAGCTCGTGATCTTCACCGAACAGGTACAGGCGGTTGTTGTCGGTCGGCGTGCCGATCGGCAGGTAGCTGCCCTGGGTGGAGGCCGCATCGACGCGAAAGAACGCCACGTCATCGGAGCACTCGGCCGGGCCGTAGGCATTCACCAGGCCGACCTGCGGGTAGCGCTCCAGCCACTGCCAGGCCAGCTCCGGCGGCATCGCCTCGCCGGTGGGCAGCATCCAGCGCAGGCCGCTCAGGTGCTGGCGCTCGTTGCCCAGCATGCCCTGGATCAGCGACGGCACGCTTTCGAGCACCGTGATGCCGGCGGCCTGCACATGCTCCAGCAGCCCTTGCGGATCGTGCGCGATGGCATTGGGCACGATCGCCACCTGCGCGCCGAACAGCGGCGCGGCAAGGAACTGCCACACCGAGATATCGAAACTCTGCGAGGCGGTCTGCGCGATCACGTCCGCTTCGCCCAGTTGCAGGTACGGCACCTTGCTCAGCTGGTTGTTGAGCATGCCGCGCTGCTCGACCATCACGCCCTTGGGCAGGCCGGTGGAGCCGGAGGTGTAGATCACGTAGGCGAGGTTGTCCGGCGCGCTGTAGATGCCCGGGTTGGCTTCGCTGCCGTCGCCGGCCTGAATGTCCTCCCACACCAGCAGGCGCGGCCGCCCGGCACACCCCAGTTCGTCGATCAGGGCCTGTGCCTGGGCCAGGCAGGCCCGGGTGCAGACGATCACCGGGGTGCGGCTGAGCTCGACGATGCGTTGCAGACGCGCGCCGGGTAGGCCCGGGTCCAGCGGCAGGTAGCCGGCGCCGGCCTTGAAGCTGCCGACGATCATGCCCAGCAGCGCCAGCCCGCGCTCGGCCAGCAGTGCCACCGGCTGGTCGACCTGCACCCCGGCCGCCACCAGGGCATGCCCGAGGCGGTTGGCCTGGCAGTTCAGCTCGGCGTAGCTGCACTGCTGTTCGAGGCAGCGTGCGACCACCCGATCGGGATGCGCCGCCACCCTCGCCTCGAACAACGCCGCGTAGCTCTGCTGCAGCGGATAGGCATGCTCGCTGCGGTTGCAGTCCTGCAGCAGGAAGCGCTGTTCCTGCTCGCCCAGCAGTGCCAGCTGCGCCACATCGCCGTGCAAGCCCTCCATCAGCGCCAGCAGCAGGCGCTTGAATTCGCCCAGCAGGCGTTCGACTGTGGCGCGGTCGAAGTAGCGCTGGTCGAACGACAGGTGCAGGCCCAGGTCGTCGCCGGGGTAGCACACCGCCGTGAGCGGGAAGTTGGTGTGGGTGCGGCCCGAGTCGGAGGTTGCATTCAGGCTCTGGGCGCGGTCCAGCACCGCCACTTCGACCGGGGCGTTCTCGAACACGAACAGGCTGTCGAACAGCGGCTGGCCCTTGGGCAGTTCGCTGCATTCCTGGATGTTGACCAGCGGCAGGTACTCGTACTCGCGCACCTCCATGTTGCGTTCCAGCAGGCCCTGCAGCCACTGGCGCACCGAACACCGCTCGCCGGGGGCCGGCAGGGTGACACGCAGTGCGATGCTGTTGATGAACAGGCCCACGGTGTGCTGCATCTGCGGCAGGCTGACCGGGCGCCCGGCCACGGTCACGCCGAACACCACGTCACGCTCGCCGCTGAAGCGGCTGAGCACCAGCGCCCAGGCCGCCTGGGCGAAGGTGTTGACGGTCAGCTGATGGGCCTGGGCCAGCTCGCGCAGGCGTACCCCGTCCTCCACCGCCAGGCGCGTGTAGCAGTCGCCCACCTGCATGCCGCCGTGATCGCCCGCGTGCTCGCGCAGCAGCGGGCGGTCGCTTGGAAGGTAGGTGGTGCGCTCGAAGCCCTGCAGGTTCTGCCGCCACCACTGGCGCGCCTCGTCCAGGCTCTGGTGCTGCAGCCAGCCTATGTAGTCGCGGTAGCGCGGCGGCGTCGCCAGCTGCGCCTCACGGCCCTCGCCCAGGGCCAGGTAGAGCTCGAAGAAGTCGTTCATCAGCAGCGAGCGGCACCAGGCATCGATGAGGATGTGGTGGTTGCTCATCATGAACCAGTACTGCGCCTGGCCCACGCGGATCAGGCGCAGGTGGAACGGCGCCTGCTGCAACAGCTCGAAACCGGCCTCGCGCTCCTGCTTGTGCAGGGCCTGCAGACGTGCTTCGTGATCGGCCTGCGGGTCGGCGCTCCAGTCCTGATAGTCGATGGGCGTGGTGCCGGGCTTGTGGATGATCTGCAGCATGCCTTCGCCGGCATTCCAGCAGAACGAGGCGCGCAGGGCTTCGTGCCGCGCCACCACCGCCTGCCAGGCCTGGGCGAAGCGCTGCGGGTCGATCTCGCTGTTGATGCGGTAGCGGTCCTGCATGTAGTAGATGCCGGTGCCCGGTTCGAGCAGGGTGTGCAGCAGCATGCCCTCCTGCATCGGGGTCAGCGGGTACACGTCCTCGATCTGCGCGGCGGGCACCGGCAGGCTGTCGATCTGTGCCTGGGTCAGGCGCGCCAGCGGGAAGTCCGACGGCGTGAAGCTGCCGTTGGCGTCATCCAGGCAATGGACGATCAGGCTCGCCAGCTCGCCGAGGTAGGCGCGGGCCAGCTCTTCGATGGTCTGGGTGTCGAAGCGCTCGCGGCTGAAGGTCCAGCGCAGCTGCAACTGGCCGCCGTACACCTGGCCGTCGACGCTCAGCCAGTTGGGCAGCGGTGCGTCGAGGTCGTGGGCCAGGCCCGCGGGTTCGTCCACCGGCTGATACAGCGCCGCACTGCCGAACTGCTGGTCGAACTGGCCCAGGTAGTTGAAGGTGATGCGCGCCTGGGGCAGCGCGGCCATGGCTTCGCGGGTGGCGTCATCGGCCAGGTAGCGCAGTACCCCATACCCCAGGCCCTTGTGCGGCACGCTGCGCAGTTGCTCCTTGATCGCCTTGATCGAGGCCGCCTGCCCGGCGGCCTCCTCGATGTTCAGCGGGCTCAGGCGCAGCGGGTAGGCGCTGGTGAACCAGCCGACGCTGCGGCTCAGGTCCATCTCGTCGAACAGGGTTTCGCGGCCGTGCCCTTCGAGCTGCACCAGCACCGAGGTATCGCCGCTCCAGCGGCACAGCACCCGGGCCAGCGCGGTCAGCAACAGGTCGTTGACCTGGGTGCGGTAGGCCGCGGGGGCCTGCTGCAGCAACTGGCGCGTCTGCCCCTGGCTCAGTTGCGCGCTGACGGTGTGCGCCTGGCGGTGCAGGTTGGCACCCTGGGGGTGGTCGCACGGCAGCTCGCGGGTGGCGGCACTGAGCTGCGCCTGCCACCAGTGCTGCTCGTCACGCAGCGAGTCGCTGCCGGCATAGGTGGCCAGGCGTGCGGCCCAGTGGCTCATCGCGCTGGTCTTGGCCGCCAGCGGCTGGCCACGGTACAGCGCCTGCAGGTCTTCGAGTAGCACGCGCCACGACACGCCATCCACCACCAGGTGATGGATCGCCAGCAGCAGGCGCTGGGCGCCCTGCCCGTCCTCCACCAGCAGCGCACGCAGCAGCGGGCCGTCGGCGAGGTCGAGGCTGCGCTGCACATCGCTGTACAGGGCCTGGCAATCCTGCAGATCGGCCACCGAGGCCTGCCACAGCAGTGCGCGCGTATCGGCCGGGGCGTAGCTGGCGCGGCCCTCGCAAAAGCGCAGGCGCAGTGCATCGTGATGCGCCACCAGCGCCTGCAGGGCCTGTTCCAGCGCGTCGCTGGCCAGGCGTTCGGCAGGCGCCAGCAGCACGGCCTGGTTCCAGTGCTGCGGTTGCACCACGTCGCTGTCGAAGAACCAGTGCTGGATCGGCGTGAGCGCTGCAGCGCCGCTGAGCGGGCCCTGTTCGATCAGCGTGACCTGGCTGCGGCTGACCACCGTGGCCAGGGTCTGCACGGTCTGCTGCTGGAACAGGTCGCGGGCGCTGAAGTGCAGGCCCAGCTGGCGGGCGCGGCTGACCACCTGGATCGACAGGATCGAGTCGCCGCCCAGTTCGAAGAAGTTGTCCTGCAGGCCCACGCGCTCGACGTTGAGCACATCGCGCCAGATCGCGGCCAGTTGCTGCTCCACCTCGCTGCGTGGCGCCTCGTAGTGCTCGCGGCTCTGCTCCCTGTCCGGCAGCGGCAGTGCGTGGCGGTCGAGCTTGCCGTTGCCGGTCAGCGGCATCTGATCCAGCAGCACCAGGTGGGCGGGCACCATGTAGTCGGGCAGGTTCACCCGCAGTTGCGCCTTGAGGCTGTCGCGCAGCGCCGCCTGCTGTTCGGCGCCGGCCTGTGCCTGCTCGCACACCAGGTAGGCAGCCAGTTGCTTGCCGCCGGGCATGTCCAGCGCCAGCACCACGGCCTCGCGCACGTCGGCATGTTCCAGCAGGCGGCTTTCGATCTCACCCAGTTCGATACGGAAGCCGCGGATCTTCACCTGATGGTCGATACGCCCCATGTACTCCACCAGCCCGTCGGCGCGCTGGCGCACCAGGTCGCCGGTGCGGTACAGGCGCCCGCCCCGCTGGCTGAACGGGTCGGCGACGAAGCGTTCGGCGCTCAGCCCAGGTCGATCATGGTAGCCCTGGGCCAGGCCTGCGCCACCGATGTACAGCTCGCCGATGGCGCCCTGCGGCAGCAGCGCCAGGTCGGCATCGAGGATGTACGCCACGCGGGCGCCGATCACCCGGCCGATCGGTACGCTGCCGACGCCCGCTTCAAGGGCCGGCGGTGCCAGGCAGGCCAGCGGCATCACCACGGTTTCGGTGGGGCCGTAGGCATTGAAGAACTGCGCCGGCTTGAACGCCTCGCGAATGCGTTGCAGGTGCTCGCCGGTCAGTGCTTCGCCGCCGGTGATGCACAGGCGCACCGGCAGCTGTTCGTCGCGGCTGGCCAGCCATTGCGCCAGCTGGCTGCCGTAGCTCGGCGTGAAGCCCAGCACGCTGACCTGCTGCTGGCGGATCAGCGTGCAGATTTCCTCGGCGCCCCACTGCCCCTGGGCGCGCAGCACCACCCGTGCGCCGCTGAGCAATGGCACCAGCAGGCGCTCGGTGGCCGCGTCGAAGTTGATCGAATAGAAGTGCAGCTCGCAGTCGTCGCTGCGCATGCCGAACGCCTCGATCACCGCCAGGCAGTGCATGGCGATCTCGCCATGGCTGACCACCACGCCCTTGGGCTTGCCGGTGGAGCCGGAGGTGTAGATCAGGTAGGCCTGGTGACCCGGCAGGCTGAGTGACGGCAAGGCCTCGGCGCTGTAGCCGTGCAGCGCCGCCGCGTCGTCGTCCAGGCACCAGCGGGCCACGCCGGGCGGCAGCTCGCCCAGCCTGTCGAACAGCGCGCGCTGGCCCAGCAGCAGGCCGATGCCGCTGTCCTGGATCATGTACTGCAGGCGTTCGAGGGGGTATTCCGGGTCCAGCGGCACGTAGGCGCCGCCGGCCTTGAGGATCGCCAGCAGGCCGATCACCAGCTGCGCCGAACGCTCCAGCGCCAGGCCCACCCGCACCTGCGGGTCCACGCCACGTTCGCGCAGCACCCGCGCCAGGCGGTTGGCCCGGGCATCGAGCTGGGCGTAGCTCAGGTGTTCGCCGGCAAAGGTCAGTGCCAGTGCATCCGGGGTGCGCTGGGCCTGTGCACTGAACAGGTCATGCACGGTGCGGTTCAGGCCCGGCGCTGCGGGGTCGCCGGCCAGGTTGTCGAACAGGGCCTGGCGCTCGCCCTGGCCCAGCAGCGGCAGTTCGCACAGGCGTTGCTGCGGGTCGGCCAGCAAGGCGTCGAGCAACCGCTGCCAGTGCGCCGCCATGCGCGCGATGCGCGGCGCGTCGAACAGGTCGCAACTGTAGGTCAGGCAGCAGCCCAGGCGACGGTCGAGGTCGGTGACTTCCAGGTTGAGGTCGAACTTGGTCGCCCGGGCGTCGTTGACCAGGTACTCCACCTGCATGCCGGCCAGTTGGCGGCTCTGCTGGAATTCCCAGCGCTGCACGTTGCACATCACCTGGAACAGCGGGTTGTAGGCGGCGCTGCGCGGTGGCTGCAAGGCTTCGACCAGGTGGTCGAACGGCAGGTCCTGGTGCGACTGGCCGTCGATCACGGTCTGGCGCACCTGCTCGATCAGGTCGGCCACGCGCATCTGCCCGTCCAGCTGGCAACGCAGCACCTGGGTGTTGAGGAAGGCGCCGATCAGCCCCTCGCTTTCCGGGCGGATGCGGTTGGCCACCGGTGCGCCGATGCGCAGGTCGGTCTGCCCGCTGTAGCGGTACAGCAGCAGCGCCAGGGTGGCGGTCATGGTCATGAACAGGGTCAGGCCATGCTCGGCATTGAAGGCGCGCACCCTGGCGGCCAGCTCATCGCTCAGGTCGAAGCGGTACAGCTCGCCGCGGTGGCTCTGCACCGCCGGGCGCGGACGATCGGCGGGCAATTCCAGCACCGGGTGTTCATCGCCCAGCTGTGCGCGCCAGTAGTCCAGCTGGCGCTGGCGCTCGCCGGCCTCCAGCCACTGGCGCTGCCACACGCTGTAGTCCAGGTACTGCACCGGCAGCGGTTCGAGCGGCGAATCGCGGTCGTCCAGAAACGCTTCGTACAGCTCGCCCAGCTCGCGGGCAAAGATGTCCATGGCCCAGCCTTCGGTGACGATGTGGTGCAGGGTGAGCACGAAGTAGTGCTCCTGCTCGCCGGCCTTGACCAGGCAGGCACGCAGCAGCGGCCCGGTCTCCAGGTCGAACGGCTGGTGCGCCTGCTCGTCGGCCAGGGCCTGCAGGCGCTGCACCTGGTCGTGGGCCGAAAAATCCAGCCAGTTCATCACCAGCCCGGTGTCGGGCGAAACGGCCTGGTAC
Organism: Pseudomonas sp. VE 267-6A; assembly: GCF_024126555.1. Classification (NCBI taxonomy): domain Bacteria; kingdom Pseudomonadati; phylum Pseudomonadota; class Gammaproteobacteria; order Pseudomonadales; family Pseudomonadaceae; genus Pseudomonas; species Pseudomonas sp. VE 267-6A. Next base: position 76,994 of record NZ_JAMYBY010000021.1, on the reverse strand, counting down.
GGTACGCCATCGATGCTCGGGAAGGTGGTGCGCAAGGTCTCGTGGCGCACGATCAGCGCCTGCAGGGCCTGTTCGAAGCGGCTGACGTCCAGCACCCCGCTCAGGCGTGCCATGCCGCCGACGTTGTAGGCCGGGCTGTCCGGCTCCATCTGCCAGAGGAACCACATGCGCTGCTGCGAGTACGACAGCGGCACCGGCTGGCTGCGGTCGATGCGCGTTATTTCGCCTTGCAGGTTGTGCTGCCCGGCCAGTTGCAGGGCCTCGATGCGCGCGGCGAAGGCGCCCAGCGCGCTGGCTTCGAACAGGGTGCGCAGTGGCAGTTCGACGTCGCAGGCCTGGCGCGTGCGGGCGATGATCTGGGTGGCCAGCAGCGAGTGCCCGCCGAGGGCGAAGAAGTCATCGTCCAGGCCGACCCGCGCCAGGCCCAGCACATCGCGCCAGATGGCGGCGATCTGCTGTTGCAGCGGCGTGACCGGGGCAACATGCACGCGCTGCTGCCAGCTCGGCTCGGGCAGCGCCTTGCGGTCGAGCTTGCCGCTGGGGCCCAGCGGCATCTGCGCCAGGTGCACCAGTTGCGCGGGCACCATGTAGGGCGGCAATTGCGCCGCCAGTGCGCTCAGCAATGCTTCGCCGCAGTCGTGCGCGTGGGTGTAGTAGCCGACCAGTTGCGGGCCGGCCGCCGTGTCGCGTACCAGCACCACGGCCTGCTCCACGCCCGGCTGGGCCAGCAGGCAGGCCTGCACCTCTTCGGGCTCTACACGAAAACCGCGCAGTTTGACCTGCTGGTCGATGCGGCCCAGGTATTCCAGTGCCCCCAGGTCGGCCAGCCAGCGCGCACGGTCGCCGCTGCGGTACAGGCGCTGGCCGTCGGCGCCGGGCACGAAGCGTTCGGCGGTGAGGCCCGGCCGGCCCAGGTAGCCACGGGCCAGGCCCGCACCGCCCAGGCACAGCTCACCGGGCACCCCCACAGGCGAAAGCGCCAGCTCCTCATCGAGCACCTGGCACTGCACGTTGGCCAGGGGCCGGCCGATGGGCGAGCGCAGGCCGTCTTCACGGCGGCAGTGCCAGTGGGTGACGTTGATCGCGGTTTCGGTCGGCCCATAGCGGTTGTGCAGTGCCACGTGCGGCAGTACCTGCAGCACACGGTCGCGCAGCGCCGCCGGCAACGCCTCGCCGCCGGAGAACACCCGGCGCAGGCTGGTACAGGCGGCCGCCAGGGGCTCCTGCACGAACACCTGCAACAGCGGCGGCACGAAGTGCAGCGTGGTCACGCCATGCTGCTGCACCAGTTCGGCGATGCGCTGCGGGTCGCGGTGCTCGCCGGGGCCGGCCAGCACCAGCGTGCAGCCCTGGGCCAGCGGCCAGAAGCATTCCCACACCGACACGTCGAAGCTGATCGGGGCTTTTTGCAGCAGCACGTCGTGTTCGTCCAGCGCATAGGTGGCCTGCATCCAGTGCAGGCGCTCGGCCAGGGCCGCATGGGTGTTGCCCACGCCCTTGGGCTGGCCGGTGGAGCCGGAGGTGTAGATCACGTAGGCCAGGTTGTCACCGTGCAGGTGCAGGCCCGGCGCCTGGCTGGGCCAGGTGTCCAGGTGCAGGGTGTCCATGGCGATGGTACTCACGCCCTCGACCTGGGGCAGGCGTTCGAGCACCTCGCTGTGGCTGAGCAGCAGGCTTGCGCCGCAGTCGGCGAGCATGTAGGCCAGGCGCTCGGCCGGGTAGTCGACGTCCAGCGGCACGTAGGCACCACCGGCCTTGAGAATCGCCAGCAGGCCCACCAGCAGCTGCGGCGAACGCTCGGCGGCAATCACCACGCACACGTCCGGGCCCACGCCCTTGTCGCGCAGGTAATGGGCCAGGCGGTTGGCCTGGGTGTGCAGGCTCGCGTAGTCCAGGCTGCCGCCGGCCCATACCAGCGCGGTGCGCTGCGGGGTGCTGCGCGCCTGTTCGTTGAGTTGCTCCACCAGCCACTGGCCGGGGGCCGCTGCCGGGGCCTGGCCCCAGTCGAGCAGTTGGGCGCGGCCCGGGGCGTCGAGCAGGTTCAGCTCGGCCAGCGGCAGCTGCGGCGCGCTGCTCACCTGCTGCAGCAGGCTGACCAGTTGCGCGGCCAGGCGCTCGATGCTGGCAGCGTCGAACAGCTCGTCGGCATAGTCGAAGGAAAGGCTGATGCGGCCCTGGTGGTCTTCTTCGCTGTGCAGTTGCAGGTCGAACTTGGCCTCGCGGCTGTGCCACGCCAGTTCGTCGGCCAACAGCCCCGGCAGGCGGCGCAAGGCGCCGAGGTCGCGCTGCTGGTGGTTGAACATGACCTGGAACAGGCCCTGCTCGCGGGCCTCGGGGAAGGCTTCGACCAACTGCTCGAACGGCAGGTCCTGGTTGGCCTGGGCTTCAAGGGTGCGCTGGCGCACCTGGGCCAGCAAGGCACTGAAGGGCTGGCGCGGGTCAAGCTCGGCACGCAGCACCTGGGGGTTGATGAAGAAGCCGACCAGGCCCTGGGTTTCCAGGCGCGGGCGGTTGGCATTGGGCACGCCGACACGGATGTCGCGCTGGCCGCTGTAGCGGTGCAGAAGGGTTTGCCAGGCCGCCAGCAACAGCATGAACAGGCTGGCATCGTGGGCCTGGGCCACCTGGCGCAGTGCAGTGCCCAGCGCCGGCTCAAGACGCAGGCTCAGGCGCGTGGCACTGTTGCGCTGCTGCACCGAGCGCGGGTGATCGGTGGGCAGGTCGAGCACCGGCTGCGCATCGCCGAGCAAGGCCTTCCAGTAGGCGAGCTGGCGGGTACTTTCCCCCTGGGCCAGCCACTGGCGCTGCCAGCTGGCATAGTCGGCGTAATGCACCGGCAACGTATTCAGTCGCGCCTGCTGGCCCTGGCAGGCGGCGGCATACAGGCGCGCGAATTCGTCCAGCAGAATGTTCATCGACCAGCCGTCGGCGATAATGTGGTGCAGGGTCACCCACAGCTGATGGGTTTCGTTGCCCTGGCGTACCAGGGTGACCCGCAGCAGCGGCCCGCGCTCCAGGTCGAAGGGTTGACGCGCCTCGTCTTCGCGCAACTGCTGAACGCGGGCCGGGGTTTCGTGCCCCAGGTCCAGGCTGTGCACCTGCAACGCCAGGTTCGCCAGCACGCGCTGCACCGGTTGGCCGTGGTGGTCGGCAAACACCGTGCGCAGCGCTTCATGGCGGGCCACCAGCGCCTGGAAGCTGCTGCGCAGCGCAGCCTCGTCCAGTTCGCCGCGCAGGCGCAGGCCACCCGGGATGTTGTAGGCCGCACTGCCAGGCTCCAGTTGCCACAGCAGCCACAGCCGGGCCTGAGCCAGCGATTGCGGCAGCGCCTGTTCGCGGGGCAATTGCGCGATGGCGCCCTGGGCCACCCCGCCGTCGATGTGCAGGCGGGCCACCTGGGCAGTGAAGCCGGCCAGGGTCGGCGCTTCGAACAGCAGGCTCAGGCTCAGTTCCAGCCCCAGTTCGTCACGCAGGCGCGCCGTGAGCTGGGTGGCGGCGATGGAGTTGCCGCCGAGCAGGAAGAAGTGATCGTCGTCGCCCACCTCGGCCACGTTCAGTTGCTCGCACCACAGCCGCGCGATCAGCGCCTGCAACCCGTCGCCGCTCGGCGCCGCGTGGCGTGCGGCAGGCGCCTGAGCCTCCGGGAAGCGGGCGTAGCAGTCCAGGCTGCCATCGTGCAGGCGCAGGCGGCAGGCCGAACGCTGCAACTTGCCGCTGGAGGTCTTGGGCAACGCACCGGGGTTGAGCAGCAGCACCACCGCCGGGGCCTGCTGGCAGGCATCGGCGATGACCTGGCGCAGGGTGCGGATCAGGTTCGCCGGCTCGATGACCTTCTGCACGTTGCGGCTGATCTCCACCGCGATGCCGATGCCCTCCTCGCCCTGGTCGTCAACGGCGAACACCGCCACGCGCCCCTTGCGCAGCACGTCGACTTCGCGCTCCAGGGTCTTTTCCAGGTCCTGCGGGTAGAGGTTGTGCCCGCGCACGATGAGCATGTCCTTCAGGCGCCCGGTGACGAACAGTTCGCCGTCACGCATGAAGCCCAGGTCGCCGGTGCGCAGCCAGGTGCGCCCGCCGTGCTCGACGAAGGTCTTTGCGCTGGCCTCGGGGTTGCGCCAGTAACCGTGGGCGATGCTCGGGCCGGCGGCCCAGATCTCGCCCACCTGGTTGTCGCCCAGCACAGCCAGGGTGTGCGGTTCGACGACCTGCACCGCGTGCAGCGGCTGGCTGAAGCCGCAGCTCATCTGCACGCTGCCCTCGCCTGCTTCGGCGCGGTTGTGCGCCAGTGCCGCGCTGTCCAGCGCCAGCGCGGGGATACCGCCGCCGCGCACGCTGCCACTGACGAACAGGGTGGCTTCGGCCAGGCCGTAGCTGGCGAAGAAACTCGAGGGCACGAAACCGCACGCGGCGAATTTGTCGGCAAAGCTGTCGAGGCTGTCCTGGCGGATCGGCTCGGAGCCCGAATAGGCCACGCGCCAGCAGCTCAGGTCGAGGCTGGCCAGCGCCGCACTGCTGACGCGCTCGTTGCACAGGCGGTAGGCGAAGTCCGGCCCGCCGCTGATGGTGCCGCGGTAATCGCTGATCGCCTGCAGCCAGCGCTGCGGCCGCGCCAGGAAGTAGGCCGGGGCCATCAGCACGCAGGGCACGCCGCTGAAGATCGGTTGCAGCAGGCCGCCGATCAGGCCCATGTCGTGGTACAGCGGCAGCCAGCTGACGATCACGTCGTCGGGGTTCACGTCGATGCCGAAGCCGTGGCGGATCAGCACTTCGTTGGCCACCAGGTTGCCGTGGCTGACCTGCACGCCCTTGGGCAGCGCGGTGGAGCCGGAGGTGTACTGCAGAAAGGCGATGTCGTCCGGCTTGAGCGACGGGGCCTGCCACTGCTCGCCCAGGCCGGCGTCGAGGTGATCGACGCTGAGCAGCTGCGGCGCATCCTCGCCCTTGAGTGCATCCAGGGCCAGCAGGCTGTTGTGCAGGTTGTCGACGGTCAGCAGCAGGCGCGGCTGGGCGTCCTCGATGATCGACAGCAGGCGGGCCTGGTGGTGGGTGCGCGAGGATTCCGGCGGATAGGCCGGCACGGCGATCACCCCGGCATACAGGCAGCCGAAGAACGCGGCGACGTAGTCCGGGCCACTGGGGAACAGCAGGATCGCGCGGTCGCCCGGCACCGCACGCGCCTGCAATGCGGCGGCGATGCTGCATGCACGCAGGTGCAGGTCACGGTAGCTGAGCACGGCCTGGTCGCGGGCGTCTTCGGCGAGAAAGCGCAAGGCCACCCGCTCAGGGGTCAGCGCAGCACGCTGGGTGAGGGCCTGGACCAGCGTAACCGGGAGTTCGAAGGCGTCCGTCATGGAAAGTTCCTGCCAGTGTCTGTACGTGAAAATCGGCATCGCGGGGCGCAGGGAGCCGGGTGTTCGGGCACCGGCACACGCCCTTCAGGGGCCGAGGATGTACACAGGGGAACGGATGAACGGGTGAAATAATTAGGCGCCACTGTGGCGCGGCGACCGGTGATTTTCGAAGCGGATCACGGGGTGGTGCTTAGAACCAAAAAACAGTTTGAAGTATTACTTTTCGCATTTGACAATAATTATCATTAAGAATAGCTTGTCGCACGTCGTAGGAAGCATCTCCTCGCGGAGTGCTTCGCTTCCCTCTTCGAGAACAAGGTGAAATTTCCATGGCGGAACAACTGTCCACAAGTAAGTGCGATTCACCGTTACTCCAAGCGTTCGTCGACAATCGCAGCATTCTGGTGAAAATTGCCGCCCGGATCACCGGGTGTCGCTCACGCGCCGAGGATGTCGTGCAGGACGCTTTCTTCCGGCTCAGTGCAGCCCCGCAGATCACCTCGTCGTTCAAGGCGCAGTTGAGCTACCTGTTCCAGATCGTGCGCAACCTGGCCATCGACCATTACCGCAAGCAGGCGATGGAGCTGAAGTATTCCGGCAGCGAAGAGGAAGGTCTGAATGTGGTCATCCATGGTGCCTCGCCCGAAGCCACGCACATCAATTTCGCGACGCTTGAGCACATTGCCGATGCGCTGAGCGAGCTGCCGGAGCGCACCCGCTATGCGTTCGAGATGTACCGCCTGCATGGCGTGCCGCAGAAGGACATCGCCAAGGAGCTGGGCGTGTCGCCGACCCTGGTGAACTTCATGATTCGCGATGCGCTGGTGCATTGCCGCAAGGTGTCGCTGGCGCGGGGTGAGGTGGCCTGAAGGGGCCACCCTGCGCCGCTGCTGCCCTGTAGGAGCCGGCGTTGCCGGCGATCCTCCCTCCAGGCCAGATGCCGGGTGTCCGGCAGCACGAGCGCCTTGTGCTGGTTCGCCGGCAACGCCGGCGCCTACAGGATCGGTTGCCGGCCTATACCAGCCTGCAGCGCTCGAAGAAGCGCTCGCGTCCCAGGATCATCAGCGCCGCGCGCTTGTGCGGGAAGTCGAATTCCTTCTCGCAGTGAAAGCACTGGTCGTGCATGTAGCCGATCATCTTGGCATTGTCGGCCCGAGGCTCGGCCACCACGCGCTGGGTGCGCGGGTCGTCCAGGAACAGGTAGTGCACCAGCGCCGACAGCCAGCTGGCCACCTTGTGCGGCCCGCGGTGCGTCTGCTCCCCTACCAGCATGTGAATGCCGCGGTCGTAGTCGTCGGCCGCATAGAACGGTGCAATCCGGTCCTCCTTGGCCCAGTAGGCTTCGAAGTAGGCAAACGGCTGGTCGTCGAAGCAGCCGATCAGGGTCAGTGTGTGCGGGTCGGCCTCAAGCTTGCTCAGGTAGTCGCGGTGCTGTTCGAGGCTGCCGCCCTCCTGCCAGAAGCTCAGCACCCGCGGGTTGTTCTGCCAACGGTTGAAGCGCTCCAGGTCGTGGTCGATTTCCAGGGTCCGCAACGAGATCCAGGCCCCCAGCCGCGCATCGAAGCGCCGATATACTTCCCCCCGCGGCTTGGGCGCACGGCGCGGATGACGCTTGCCGGCACTGATCTGCATCTGCTGCGGGTACACGCCCGACAGCGATTCGCCCAGCCACGGTTGCGGCAACTGCCAGAACAGCGTGCGTTCGCAGCGGTAGCGCCCCGCCTGTTCGTCGGCCACCAGCAGGCCGCTGGCCAGTGCCGCCTCGGGCACCTGCGCCAGATGCCAGCACAGGCGCTGACACCCCGGATCGCGGGAAAACAGCCAGTAGCACGCGGCCCACAACGCCTGCTGTGGGCGCTCGGGGCAGGTGTATTGCAGGTGCACGTTGAGGTCATCACCGCGCTCCAGACGCAGGCGCACCAATGGCGTGTCTTCGAGCACCAGGCTCAGGTGGCAGTCGGTTTCATCGGCGCTGAGGCTGCGCCAGCGCGGCAGGGACAACGCGCAGGTTGCGGTATCGGAAGGCATGGTCTTGGGCTCACGAAGTGGAAGAGACAATCTCACTGCTGTTGACGTGAAAACCGTGGGCGAATTTAGGGCGAATGGGCCGCGCTGACACCGATCTGGTAAGGCCCGAAGATGTCCTGCAACTGACCGTTCTCGTGCAGTTGCTGCAACAGACGGGCAAAGGCCTCGCCACTGATCGGTGCCTGGGGACGCAACAGTGCATAATGGTGATAGGTCTGGTCGGTACGCTCGGAGGCCAGGAACTGGCCTCGGTAATCCTCGTGGCGCGCCAGAAAGTCGTACAGGTACGAACGGGTCACCAAGGCCACGTCGGCGCGGTCGCGCTGCACCATCATCAGGTTGCTGTCGTGGGAATAGGTCAGGGTGGCGCCGAATGTTTGCTGCAGGTACCTGGCGTCGGCATTGAAACCGGCGAAGGCGTAGTGATAGCCGCTGTACAACGCCAGGCGCTTGCCCTGCAGGCTGTCGAAGTAGCCCTGGCCGCGGCCTTCGATATTGTGCGTGACGAAGACTTCGGCATCTTCGAGGCCGAGATCGACCTTGACGAAGTCGATGCCTTTCCAGCCCCAGTCAGGGTTTTCGAAGATCGCCATGTCGATGCGACCCTCGTTGAAGTCGCGAAAGCGTCGCGGTATGGAGGTGGGCACCAGCGTGAAATGGTAGGTGTCCTGAAGCGCGTTCAAGGCCTGGATCAACTGCGCCAGCAGGCCGCTGCCGGTATCGCGTTCGGGATTGACGGTGTACGGGGGAAAGTGCGCTGCGCCGATCCTGATCTGCTCCTGGGCACACGCCGGTGTGGTCAGCCACGCCACCGCGAGCATCGACAGGGAGAGCACGACCTGTGGCAGTGACGCTGAACTCAAGGCAACACACTCTTTACGGGTTCGCGCCTAAACTAGGCGTTTTCCTACGCTTGCACAACTGGCAGAACCATCAGGCAAATGGCCACGGGATACCGCACAGGCCACAGATTGGCTACGCTCAGGCGAGTATCTGTCAAGGAGCCTGCCATGGGCCACTGGTTGGTGATCGACCTGGAAGCTACCACCGACGAGGGTGGCTGGCCGATCGAAGACATGGAAATCATCGAGATCGGCGCCAGCCTGGTCAACCGCGAAGGCCGCGAGGTGGACCACTTCCAGCGCTTCGTCAAACCCCGGCGGCGCCCGCTGCTGACGCCCTTTTGCCGTGAGCTGACGCATATCGCCCAGGCGGACATCGACGCCGCCGCCTCCTTTGCCAAGGTGTGGGACGGGTTCGAGCACTGGCTGCAGCATCAGCAGGCGCACCTGCAGGGCTGGGTCAGCTGGGGCGACTACGATCGCCGCCAGCTGCTGCAGGAATGGCAGGTGCACCAGGTGCACAGCCTGCTGGCCGACACCTGCCACCTCAACCTCAAGCAGCGCTTCGCCAAGGCCCGCCACCTGAAACGCCCGCCCGGGCTCAAGGGCGCGCTGGCCCTGGCCGGGCTGCAGTTTGTCGGGCAGCAGCACCGCGCCCTGGAAGATGCGCGCAATACCGCACGCCTGCTGCCGCTGAGCCTGCCGGCCCAGGGCGCCTGAAAGCGGATGACGCCACCGGGAGGCTTGGGCATACTGGCCAGCCCTTTTTTGCCCCTTTCAGGAGTCGCCCATGTTTAAGGTCAACGAGTACTTTGATGGCACGGTCAAGTCGATCGCCTTCACCGGCGCCGAAGGCCCGGCCACTGTCGGCGTGATGGCCCCGGGCGAGTACGAGTTCGGTACGGCCAAGCGCGAGATCATGCACGTGGTGTCCGGCGCCCTGATCGTCAAGCTGCCGGGCAGCGACAACTGGGAAACCTTTACCGCCGGCAGCCAGTTCAATGTGCCGGCCGACAGCAAGTTCCAGCTGCAGGTGAAGGTCGATACCGCCTACCTGTGCGAATACCGCGACTGATTCAAAGGCTTCGCCGGCAAGGCCGGCTCCTGCAGGGGACTGCGGTCGTTGCAGGAGCCGGCCTTGCCGGCGAAGCGGCCATCAGCGTAAAAACGCCACGATGCTGTCCGCCGCCGCCCCCAGGTGGTGCGCATGGCTGAACCCCGAGGCCTTCAGCGGCTTCAAGTCATGATCCCCTGCCACCAGCCAGCACAGCTCGATGGCTGACGACAGTGCATACCCCTCCACCGTCTCGCGATTGCCCAGCGCATCACGCTCGCCCTGCACGATCAGGGTTGGCGTCTTCAGTTCGGCCAGGTGCGCCACCCGCGGCTTCTCGGGCTTGCCTGCGGCATAGAACGGATACCCCAGGCACACCAGCGCATCCACCCCCAGTTCGTCCGCCACCAGGCTGGCCATGCGCCCGCCCATGGACTTGCCGCCGATCACCAGCGGCCCAGCGACCAATGGTCGCACCTGGGCCACCACTTCGCGCCAGCAGTCGAGCAGGCGGGCCTGGGGGTTTGGCGGCCTTCTGCCACCATCGAGCCGGCGCTGGGCCATGTAGGGAAACTCGAAGCGCAGTACCGCCAGCCCTTGCGCGGCAAGCCTCTGCGCCATGTCGGTCATGAACGCGCTGTCCATGGGTGCGCCCGCGCCGTGGGCCAGGATCAGGCACCCCAGGGGCGACGCATCTGCCTGATTTTGCGGGGCATCGTACAACCAGCCGCGTTGTTCGACCCACTGCGCCCATTGATCCCCGTCAATACCGGCCACTTGCCCATTACTCATGCTTGCCTCGCTGTTTAGCCTGCCTATAACCGTGGATGGGAACCCATACATGAACACAACCAGCAGTACCGCCTACAACTACCAGGTGGTCCGCCAATTCGCCATTATGACGGTGGTGTGGGGAATCGTCGGGATGGGGCTCGGCGTTTTTCTCGCCGCGCAGCTCGTCTGGCCTTCACTCAACTTCGACCTCCCGTGGACCAGCTTCGGGCGCCTGCGCCCCTTGCACACCAACGCGGTGATCTTCGCCTTCGGGGGCTGTGCACTGTTCGCCGCCTCCTACTACTCGGTACAGCGTACCTGCCAGACCGTGCTGTTCTCGCCACGCCTTGCCGCCTTTACCTTCTGGGGCTGGCAACTGGTGATCGTGCTCGCGGCCATCAGCCTGCCGCTGGGTTATACCAGCTCCAAGGAATACGCCGAACTGGAATGGCCGATCGACATCCTGATCACCATCGTCTGGGTGGCCTACGCCGTGGTGTTCTTCGGCACCCTGATGAAGCGCACCACCAAGCACATCTACGTGGGTAACTGGTTCTTCGGTGCGTTCATCATCACCGTGGCGATCCTGCATATCGTCAACAACCTGGAAATCCCGGTCAGCCTGACCAAGTCGTACTCGCTGTACGGCGGCGCCACCGACGCGATGGTGCAATGGTGGTACGGCCACAACGCCGTAGGCTTCTTCCTGACCGCAGGCTTCCTGGGCATGATGTACTACTTCGTGCCCAAGCAGGCCGAGCGCCCGGTGTACTCGTATCGCCTGTCGATCGTGCACTTCTGGGCCCTGATCACCCTGTACATCTGGGCCGGCCCGCACCACCTGCACTACACCGCCCTGCCCGACTGGGCGCAGTCGCTGGGCATGGTGATGTCGCTGATCCTGCTGGCGCCCAGCTGGGGCGGCATGATCAACGGCATGATGACCCTCTCGGGCGCCTGGCATAAGCTGCGCAGCGACCCGATCCTGCGCTTTCTGGTGGTGTCGCTGGCGTTCTACGGCATGTCGACCTTCGAAGGCCCGATGATGGCGATCAAGACCGTCAACGCCCTGTCGCACTACACCGACTGGACCATCGGCCACGTACACGCCGGCGCCCTTGGCTGGGTAGCGATGATCTCGATCGGCGCGCTGTACCACATGATCCCGAAAGTGTTCGGCCGCGAGCAGATGTACAGCCTGGGCCTGATCAACGCGCACTTCTGGCTCGCCACCATCGGCACCGTGCTGTACATCGCCTCGATGTGGGTCAACGGCATCGCCCAGGGCCTGATGTGGCGTGCAGTCAACGCCGACGGCACCCTGACCTACTCCTTCGTCGAAACCCTGGTGGCCAGCCACCCTGGCTTCATCGTGCGGTTCGTGGGCGGTGCGATCTTCCTCACCGGCATGTTCCTGATGGCCTGGAACACCTGGCGCACCGTGCGTGCCCCAGCGGGCGAGACCGCCAACGCCACTGCGCAGCTGGCCTGAGGAGAACCTGATGAAACACGAAGTAATCGAGAAGAACGTCTTCCTGCTGGTGCTGTTGATGGTGTTTGCCGTCAGCATCGGCGGCCTGACCCAGATCGTCCCGCTGTTCTTCCAGGACGTCACCAACAAGCCGGTCGAAGGCATGAAGCCCTACACCGCGCTGCAGCTGGAAGGCCGCGACATCTACATCCGTGAAGGCTGCGTACAGTGCCACTCGCAGATGATCCGTCCGTTCCGCGCCGAAACCGAACGCTACGGCCACTACTCGGTAGCCGGTGAAAGCGTGTGGGACCACCCGTTCCTGTGGGGCTCCAAGCGTACCGGGCCTGACCTGGCCCGCGTCGGCGGCCGCTACTCCGACGACTGGCACCGTGCGCACCTGTACAACCCGCGCAACGTGGTACCCGAGTCGAAGATGCCGGCCTATCCGTGGCTGGTGGCCAACCCGGTCGACAGCAGCCATACCGAGACCAAGCTGCGCGTGATGCGCACCCTGGGCGTGCCCTACAGCGACGACGATATCACCGGCGCCGTGGCCTCGCTCAAGGGCAAGTCCGAGATGGACGCGCTGGTCGCCTACCTGCAGGTGCTCGGCACCGCGATCAAGAACAAGAGGTAAGCGCCATGGACTTCACACTGGATATCGGCCAGTTGCGCGGCCTGGGCACCCTGCTGGTAGCCATCGCCTTCATCGGCCTGGCGCTGTGGGTGTTCAGCGGCCGGCGTGACCGCGAGTTCGCCGAAGCGAGCCTGCTGCCGTTCGCCGACGATCGCCTTGTACCTGCCGCCAAAGAATCCGAATCGAGGAGTAACGGGCAATGACCACCTTCTGGAGTACGTACATCTGCGTACTGACCATCGGTAGCCTGATCGGCCTGACCTGGCTGCTGCTCAGCACCCGCAAGGGCCAGAGCAAGGGCACCACCGACCAGACCATGGGCCACAGCTTCGACGGCATCGAGGAGTACGACAACCCGCTGCCCAAGTGGTGGTTCTGGCTGTTCGTGGGCACCCTGGTGTTCTCGGTGGGCTACCTGATCCTGTACCCGGGCCTGGGCAACTGGAAAGGCATCCTGCCCGGCTACGAGAACGGCTGGACCGGCGCCAACGAGTGGCAAAAGGAAATGGACCGCGCCGACGCCAAGTTCGGGCCGATCTTCGCCAAGTTCGCCGCCATGCCGGTGGAAGAAGTGGCCAAGGACCCGCAGGCGCTGAAAATGGGCGGTCGCCTGTTCGCCTCCAACTGCTCGGTGTGCCACGGCTCGGACGCCAAGGGTGCCTACGGCTTCCCCAACCTCACCGACAATGACTGGCGCTGGGGCGGTGACCCGGAAACCATCAAGGCTTCGATCATGGGCGGTCGTCACGGCGTGATGCCGGCCTGGGCCGAAGTGATCGGCGAGCAGGGCGTGGCCGATGTGGCCGGGTTCGTGCTGACCAACCTCGATGGCCGCAGCCTGCCCAAGGACGCCAAGGCCGACGTGGAAAACGGCAAGCAACTGTTCGCCACCAACTGCGTGGCCTGCCACGGACCGGAAGGCAAAGGCACCCCGGCGATGGGCGCACCTGACCTGACCCACCCGCAGGCATTCATCTACGGTTCGAGCTATGCCCAGCTGCAGCAGACCATCCGTTACGGCCGTCAGGGCCAGATGCCGGCGCAGCAGGAGATTCAGGGCAACGACAAGGTCCACCTGCTGGCGGCCTATGTCTACAGCCTGTCGCAACCGGCAGAGAACGTAACTGCCAAGTGAAACGATGATGTAACTGAGCCTTGACTCAAACCGCCGCATCGACAACGGTGCGGCGGTTCCCACCGCCCCTTGCGACCAAGTGTCGCACCCCGCCGCACACCCGCCTTGCACCCCCCCTGATCGAGACTAAGCTTGTTGCCACAGTGGCTTGAAGTCTTGCACCTGAATGCACCTTTTTGGCGCACTTTCTGTTCGCGAGCCACCACCAAAGGCTGATGGATCCCGGCCCAAGTGCGAATTGCCTGCCCTGACCACGCAGGACGATAGTGCCAAGGCAGCTTAATGCGTGCACAACGAAAGCGGAATAATGGTGCACATTATCGCCTTGCGATTGTGTACACTTCCCACCGCCAATCGGCTGGAAACGCCGTAAAATCGGCCTTCGCAAGGTGCGGCGCGATTTCCATCGCGTTGCAATAACCACACGGTTTATACATACTTGCGCCGATTTTTTAACCAACAAAAACACCCAAACCGTGGAACCTTAGAATGAGCACAGCAATCAGTCCGACTGCTTATAACTATAAGGTCGTCCGCCAGTTCGCCATCATGACGGTGGTCTGGGGGATCCTTGGCATGGGCCTCGGTGTCTTCATCGCCTCGCAACTGGTCTGGCCTCAGCTGAACCTGGACCTGCCGTGGACGAGCTTTGGACGCCTGCGCCCCCTGCACACCAACCTGGTGATCTTCGCCTTCGGTGGGTGCGCACTGTTTGCCACTTCCTACTATGTCGTGCAGCGAACCTGCCAGACGCGACTGATTTCCGACAGCCTCGCGGCCTTCACCTTCTGGGGCTGGCAAGCGGTGATCGTCGGCGCGCTGGTCACCCTGCCGCTGGGCTACACCACGACCAAGGAATACGCAGAACTGGAATGGCCTATCGCCATTTTGCTGGCCATCGTGTGGGTTACCTACGGTGCGGTGTTCTTCGGCACCATCGTCAAGCGCAAGACCAAGCACATCTATGTGGGCAACTGGTTCTACGGTGCCTTCATCGTGGTGACCGCGATGCTGCACATCGTCAACCACGCCTCGCTGCCGGTCAGCCTGTTCAAGTCGTACTCGGCCTACTCGGGCGCGACCGACGCGATGATCCAGTGGTGGTACGGCCACAACGCCGTGGGCTTCTTCCTGACCACCGGCTTCCTGGGCATGATGTACTACTTCGTACCCAAGCAGGCCGAACGCCCGATCTACTCGTATCGCCTGTCGATCGTGCACTTCTGGGCGCTGATCACCCTGTACATCTGGGCAGGCCCCCACCACCTGCACTACACCGCACTGCCCGACTGGGCGCAGTCGCTGGGCATGGCGATGTCGATCATCCTGCTGGCCCCGAGCTGGGGCGGCATGATCAACGGCATGATGACCCTGTCGGGCGCCTGGCATAAGCTGCGCACCGACCCGATCCTGCGCTTTCTGGTGGTATCGCTGGCGTTCTACGGCATGTCGACCTTCGAAGGCCCGATGATGGCGATCAAGACCGTCAACTCGCTGTCGCACTACACCGACTGGACCATCGGCCACGTACACGCCGGCGCTCTGGGCTGGGTAGCGATGATCTCGATCGGCGCGCTGTACCACATGATTCCGAAAATCTATGGCCGCGTGCAGATGCACAGCGTGGGCCTGATCAACGCGCACTTCTGGCTGGCGACCATCGGCACCGTGCTGTACATCGCCTCGATGTGGGTCAACGGCATCACCCAGGGCCTGATGTGGCGCGCCATCAACGACGACGGCACCCTCACCTACTCCTTCGTCGAAGCGCTGCAGGCCAGCCACCCGGGCTTTATCGTGCGTGCACTGGGCGGTGCGTTCTTCGCCTCCGGCATGCTGCTGATGGCCTACAACGTTTGGCGCACCGTCCGCGCCTCGCAGCCGGCCGAAGCTGAAGCCGCCGCTCAGATCGCTGTCGTTGGAGCTCACTGATGAAGCACGAAGTAGTCGAGAAGAATATCGGCCTGCTGGCCTTCTTCATGGTCATCGCCGTGAGCATCGGCGGCCTGACCCAGATCGTCCCGCTGTTCTTCCAGGACGTCACCAACAAGCCGGTCGAGGGCATGAAGCCCCGCGTCGCGCTGGAGCTGGAAGGCCGCGACATCTACATCCGTGAAGGCTGCGTGCAGTGTCACTCGCAGATGATCCGTCCATTCCGCGCCGAAACCGAGCGCTACGGCCACTACTCGGTAGCCGGTGAGAGCGTGTGGGACCACCCGTTCCTGTGGGGCTCCAAGCGTACCGGGCCTGACCTGGCCCGCGTCGGCGGCCGCTACTCCGACGACTGGCACCGCGCGCATCTGTACAACCCGCGCAACGTGGTGCCGGAGTCGAAGATGCCGGCCTACCCGTGGCTGGTGGAGAACACCCTCGACGGCAAGCTGACCGCCAGGAAAATGGAAGTGTTGCGTACCCTCGGCACGCCCTACACCGACGAGGACATCGCCGGTGCCCGCGACGCGGTCAAGGGCAAGACTGAAATGGACGCTCTGGTTGCCTACCTGCAAGGGCTGGGCACCATCATCAAAAGCAAACGGTGACCTTGATGGATATCGGGATGATTCGTGGCCTGGGCACCGTCGTGGTGATGGTGGCCTTCATCGGCCTGGCGTTGTGGGTATTCAGTTCTCGGCGCAAGTCCGAGTTCGACGAAGCGACCATGCTGCCCTTCGCGGATGATCCCGAAGCCAGCAAGCACGTCGAGCAAGCGCAAGCGAGCGCTTCTAGGAGTAACAAAGAATGACTACCTTCTGGAGTCTGTACGTCACCGTTCTGAGTCTGGGTACCATCTTTGCCCTGACCTGGCTGCTGCTGTCCACCCGCAAGGGCCAGCGCAGCGAAACCACCGAAGAAACCGTGGGCCACGCCTACGACGGCATCGAGGAATACGACAACCCGCTGCCCAAGTGGTGGTTCATGCTGTTCGTGGGCACCATCGTGTTCGCCCTGGGCTACCTGGTGCTGTACCCGGGCCTGGGCAACTGGAAAGGCCTGCTGCCGGGCTACCAGTACCTGGACAACGAAAACAAGGTGGCCTTTGCCAACGGCGAGTCGGGCTGGACCGGCGTGCACGAGTGGGAAAAGGAAATGGCGCGTTCGGATGCCAAGTTCGGGCCGATCTTCGCCAAATTTGCAGCGATGCCAATTGAAGAAGTGGCCAAGGACCCGCAAGCCCTGAAGATGGGTGGCCGCCTGTTCGCCTCCAACTGCTCGGTATGCCACGGCTCCGACGCCAAGGGCTCCTACGGCTTCCCCAACCTGACCGACGACGACTGGCGCTGGGGCGGCGAGCCCGAGACCATCAAGGCCACCATCATGGGCGGTCGTCACGGCGTGATGCCGGCCTGGGCCGAAGTGATCGGCGAGCAGGGCGTGGCCGATGTGGCCGGGTTCGTGCTGACCAACCTCGATGGCCGCACCCTGCCCAAGGACGCCAAGGCCGACGTGGAAAACGGCAAGAAGCTGTTCGCCGCCAACTGCGTGGCCTGCCACGGGCCGGAAGGCAAAGGCACCCCGGCGATGGGCGCGCCCAACCTGACCCATCCGCAGGCGTTCATCTACGGCTCGAGCTACGCCCAGCTGCAGCAGACCATCCGTTACGGCCGCCAGGGCCAGATGCCGGCGCAGCAGGACATTCAGGGCAACGACAAGGTCCACCTGCTGGCGGCCTATGTCTACAGCCTGTCGCACCAGCCAGAGAAAACCGCCGAAGCGCAGTGAACATGCCCCGGCTGTGAAAAGGCCCCGCCAGTGTTGCTGGCGGGGCCTTTTTATTGGCGCAGGCCCCTTCTGCCGGCTAGCCGGCCAAGGGGCCGGATCTGCCACCCACGTGACTCAGGTCAATTGACAAGCTCCACTACACTATCGCCCGCCACTAACCAACGCGACCAAAGGTCGCACTGCACCCTGTACCGCAATGACAGGCGTATCATGCGCCCTAGAGCAGCAACAACTTCTGACTGCGGTCGGCATGTACTGGCCGCGGCACTTTTCCACTGCCGTGGGACTCAATGATGAGCAAACAGATTCCAGTACATGACGTCACCCCACCTGCCAAGAAAGATGCCGGCGGCGTCGACCTCTATGCCGCACGGGAAAAGATCTACACCCGCGCCTTCACCGGCCTGTTCCGCAACCTGCGCATGGCCGGCGGGGCCCTCCTGTTCCTGCTGTACTTCGGTACCGTCTGGCTGAACTGGGGCGGGCACCAGGCCGTGTGGTGGAACCTGCCCGAGCGCAAGTTCTACATCTTCGGCACCACCATCTGGCCCCAGGACTTCATCCTGCTCTCGGGCATCCTGATCGTCGCGGCCTTCGGCCTGTTCTTCATCACCGTGTTCGCCGGGCGCGTGTGGTGCGGCTATACCTGCCCGCAAAGCGTGTGGACATGGATCTTCATGTGGTGCGAGAAGGTCACCGAAGGCGACCGCAACCAGCGCATCAAGCTCGACAAGGCGCCCATGAGTGCCAACAAGCTGGTGCGCAAGCTGGCCAAGCACAGCCTGTGGCTGAGCATCGGCTTCGTCACCGGCATGACCTTCGTCGGCTACTTCAGCCCCATTCGCGAACTGAGCATCGAATTCTTCACCGGCCAGGCCGACGGCTGGGCCTACTTCTGGGTCGGCTTCTTCACCCTGGCCACTTACGGCAACGCCGGCTGGCTGCGTGAGCAGGTGTGCATCTACATGTGCCCGTATGCGCGCTTCCAGAGCGTGATGTTCGACAAGGACACGCTGATCGTGTCGTACGACCCGCGTCGCGGCGAAACCCGCGGCCCGCGCAAGAAGGACATGGACTACAAGGCCAAGGGCCTGGGCGACTGCATCGACTGCACCATGTGCGTGCAGGTGTGCCCGACCGGCATCGACATCCGCGACGGCCTGCAGATCGAGTGCATCGGCTGCGCCGCCTGCATCGATGCCTGCGACACCATCATGGACAAGATGGAGTACCCGCGCGGGCTGATCAGCTACACCACCGAGCACAACCTGTCGGGGCAGAAGACGCACATGCTGCGCCCGCGCCTGATCGGCTACTTCGTGGTGCTGCTGGTGATGATCGGCCTGCTGGCCACCGCCTTCCTCATGCGCCCGCTGGTGGGCTTCGACGTGAGCAAGGACCGCGTGCTGTACCGCGAGAACGCCCAGGGCCGCATCGAGAACGTGTACAGCCTCAAGGTGATGAACAAGGACCAGCGCGACCACGTGTACGTGCTCGATGCCTCCGGCCTGCCGGACCTCAAGCTCGAAGGCGCGCGGGAGATCCGCGTGGCGGCCGGCGATATCGTCAGCCTGCCGGTACAACTGTCGATGGCACCGGAAGATCTGCCTTCGACTGCCAACGAAGTCACCTTCACCCTCAAGGACGCCGACGACAACGGCACCCAGGTCGAAGCCAAGAGCCGTTTCATCGGCCCCAACATTCGCTAAGAGAGTAGAGACATGCCTGCAAACGCCTCCAGCCCCTGGCACCACCACCTCTGGCCGTGGATCATCATCGGCGTGCTGGCCACGTCGGTGACCTTGAGCCTGACCATGGTGACCATCGCGGTGAACAACCCGGACAACCTGGTCAACGACAACTACTACGAGGCTGGCAAGGGCATCAACCGCTCGCTGGACCGCGAGCTGCTGGGGCAGAGCCTGAAGCTCAAGGCCAGCGTGCACCTGGACGAGCTGACCGGCGAAGTGGACCTGCGCCTGAGCGGTGACAGCCAGCCGCAGACCCTGGAGCTGAACCTGATCTCGCCGACCCAGCCGGAGAAGGACCGCAAGATCATGCTGACCCGCAGCGAAAGCGAGCCCGGACGTTACCTGGGGCAGTTGAGCGACAAGGTCGAGGGCCGGCGTTTCGTCGAGCTGCTGGGTACCGAAAAGGGCCAGGTATGGCGCCTGTTCGAAGAAGAGCAAGTGGCGCACGACACCACGCTGATGCTGGGTGACGAGGCGCTGCAAGGGGCTGAACACCTCGAGAAATGAGTCGACTGCAATCGCGGGTCAAGCCCGCTCCCACAGGTTCTCGGTGCTCAGACACCCTGTGGGAGCGGGCTTGACCCGCGACAAGGTCACCACCCATCTGCGATAGATAACAATGACCAGCCCCACGCCTTGCTACCACTGCGCCCTGCCCGTCCCGGCCGGCAGCCACTTCACCGCCGTGGTACTCGGCGAACCCCGTGCATTCTGCTGCCCCGGCTGCCAGGCCGTGGCCGAAGCCATCGTCGCCGGCAACCTGGAAAGCTACTACCAGCACCGCAGCGAAGCCAGCGCCAACCCCGACGCGCTGCCCGTGCAACTGGTCGACGAACTGGCCCTGTACGATCGCAGCGACGTGCAGAAGCCTTTTGTGCGCCACACCGGCGAACTCGCTGAAACCACCCTGATGATCGAAGGCATCAGTTGCGCCGCCTGCGGCTGGCTGATCGAAAAGCACCTGCGCAACCTGCCGGCGGTGGCCGAGGCGCGACTGAACCTGTCCAACCATCGCCTGCAGGTGCAATGGGCCGACAGCCAGCTGCCGCTCTCGCAACTGTTGGGTGAACTGCGCCATATCGGCTACGCCGCCCACCCCTACCAGGCCGACCGCGCCGCCGAGCAGTTGGCCAGCGAGAACCGCACCGCCCTGCGCCAGCTCGGCGTGGCCGGCCTGCTGTGGTTCCAGGCCATGATGGCAACCATGGCCACCTGGCCCGAGTTCAACATCGACCTGAGCCCGGAGCTGCACACCATCCTGCGCTGGGTGGCACTGTTTCTCACCACGCCCATCGTGTTCTACAGCTGCGCGCCGTTCTTCAAGGGCGCCGCCCGCGACCTGCGCACCCGCCACCTGACCATGGACGTCTCGGTGTCGCTGGCCATCGGCCTGGCCTACTTCGCCGGGATCTGGACCGCCATCACCGGCAGCGGCGAGCTGTATTTCGATGCAGTGGGCATGTTCGCGCTGTTCCTGCTGGCCGGGCGCTACCTGGAACGCCGTGCCCGCGAGCGCACCGCCGCAGCCACCGCGCAACTGGTCAACCTGCTGCCGGCCTCGTGCCTGCGCCTGGATGCCGACGGCAACAGCCAGCGCATCCTGCTGCGCGAGCTGCAGACCGGTGACCGGGTCCTGGTACACCCGGGCGCGGTGCTGCCCGCCGACGGGCGCATCATCGACGGCCAGTCGAGCGTCGACGAATCGCTGCTGACCGGCGAGTACCTGCCGCAACCGCGCCAGCGCGGCGATGCGGTGACGGCCGGCACGCTGAACATCGAGAGCGTACTGACCGTGCAGGTGCAGGCCCTGGGCCAGGACACCCGACTGTCGGCCATCGTGCGCCTGCTCGAACGCGCCCAGTCGGAAAAACCTCGCCTGGCCGAGATCGCCGACCGTGCCTCGCAGTGGTTCCTGCTGTTCTCGCTGGTGGCCGCCGCGGCCATCGGCCTGCTGTGGTGGGAACTGGACCCCTCGCGGGCGTTCTGGATCGTGCTGGCCATGCTGGTCGCCACCTGCCCCTGCGCACTCTCGCTGGCCACCCCCACCGCGCTCACCGCGGCCACCGGCACGCTGCACAAGCTCGGCCTGCTGCTCACCCGCGGCCATGTGCTGGAGGGCCTGAACCAGATCGACACGGTGATTTTCGACAAGACCGGCACCCTCACCGAGGGGCGCCTGACATTGCGCGCCATCCGCCCCCTGGGGACGCTGGACGCCGACCAGTGCCTGACCCTCGCCGCCGCCCTCGAAAGCCGCTCCGAGCACCCGATCGCCCGCGCCTTCGGGCGCACCATCACGGTCGCCGACGACGTGCAGAGCACGCCGGGGCTGGGTCTTGAGGGGCAGGTGGAGGACCGCCGCCTGCGCATCGGCCAGGCCGACTTCGTGTGCGCCCTGAGCCACAGCGCAGTGCCGGCGATGCCCGACGAACCCGGGCAGTGGCTGCTGCTGGGCGACAGCCACGGGCCGCTGGCCTGGTTCGTGCTCGACGACCGCCTGCGCCACGACGCCGCGGACCTGCTGGCAGCCTGCCGTGCCCGCGGCTGGCAGACCCTTCTGCTGTCGGGCGACAGCTCGCCGATGGTGGCCAGCGTCGCCGCCGAGCTGCGCATCGACCAGGCCGTCGGCGGCCTGCGCCCGGACGACAAGCTGCAACGGCTCAAGGCCCTGCAGGCCAAGGGACACAAGGTGCTGATGCTGGGTGACGGGGTCAACGACGTGCCGGTGCTGGCCGCGGCCGACATCAGCATTGCCATGGGCTCGGCCACCGACCTGGCCAAGACCAGCGCCGATGCGGTGCTGTTGTCCAACCGCCTGGAGGCGCTGGTGCAGGCTTTCGGCCTGGCGCGCCGCACGCGCCGGATAATCATCGAGAACCTGCTGTGGGCTGGCCTGTACAATGGCCTCATGCTGCCGTTCGCCGCACTGGGCTGGATCACTCCGATCTGGGCGGCGGTCGGCATGTCGATCAGTTCGCTGATCGTGGTGCTCAACGCCCTGCGCCTTACGCGCATCCGCGAGCTGCCTGCCACCGCCCCTATCGTCGACGCCGCACACCCCGCGACGGCCTGACCCGGAGACCCCATGCCCGCGCTCTACGTCATGATTCCCGCCGCGCTGCTGATCGTCGCGATCGCCGTGTACATCTTCTTCTGGGCCGTGGACAGCGGCCAGTATGACGACCTCGAAGGCCCGGCCCACAGTATCCTGTTCGACGACCAGGACCCCAAGCACCAGGCCGCCCTGGACCAGGCCGAGCCGCGCAAGCCCGACGACAGCGGCGCCCCGCCCCATGCTTGACCTGTTGCCGCTGCTGAGTTCGGCGCTGATCCTCGGCCTACTGGGGGGCGGCCACTGCCTGGGCATGTGCGGCGGCCTGATGGGCGCACTCACCCTGGCCATCCCCAAGGCGCAGCGCAGCCGGCGCTTTCAGCTGCTGCTGGCGTACAACCTGGGGCGCATCCTCAGCTATGCCGCTGCCGGCCTGCTGCTGGGCCTGGCCGGCTGGGCGGTGGCGGGCGGCCCGCTGGCCACCGGCATGCGCGTGCTCGCGGCGCTGCTGCTGATCAGCATGGGCCTGTACCTGGCCGGCTGGTGGAGCGGCCTGACCCGCATCGAAAGCCTGGGGCGCGGCCTGTGGCGGCACATACAGCCGGTGGCCAATCGCCTGCTGCCGGTGTCGAGCCTGCCGCGCGCGCTTCTGCTGGGCGCGCTGTGGGGCTGGTTGCCGTGCGGGCTGGTCTACAGCACCCTGCTGTGGGCCGCCAGCCAGGGCAACGCCACCCACAGCGCCCTGCTGATGCTGGCCTTCGGCCTGGGCACCTGGCCGGTGCTGTTGGCCACGGGGCTGGCTGCCGAGCGCACCAGCGCCCTGCTGCGCAAGCGCGGGGTACGCGTGACAGGGGGCCTGCTGGTGATCCTGTTCGGCCTGTGGACCCTGCCGGGGCCGCACCAGCACTGGCTCATGGGGCACTGAACACCCGTTGATACAAATCAACACGCCCTGACACAACGCTCCCTAGACTCCGGACACTGCCGCCATTCCAGGGACTGCCACCATGCTCGACGCCCTCCACTGGGACCCCGACCTTATTCGCCGTTACGATCTGGCGGGCCCGCGCTACACCTCCTACCCGACCGCCGTGCAACTGCACAGCCAGGTCGGCTCGTTCGACCTGTTGCACGCCCTGCGTGACAGCCGCCGCGCCGCGCGCCCGCTGTCGCTGTACGTGCACGTGCCGTTCTGCGCCAACATCTGCTACTACTGCGCCTGCAACAAGGTGATCACCAAGGACCGCGGTCGCGCCCAGCCCTACCTGCAGCGCCTGGAGCAGGAAATCCAGCTGATCGCCTGCCACCTGGACCCGCGCCAGACCGTGGAGCAACTGCACCTGGGCGGCGGTACACCGACTTTTCTCAGCCACGCCGAACTGCGCCAGCTGATGACGCACCTGCGTCAGCACTTCAACCTGCTGGATGATGATTCGGGCGACTACGGCATCGAGATCGACCCGCGCGAGGCCGACTGGTCGACCATGGGGCTGCTGCGCGAACTGGGCTTCAACCGTGTCAGCCTGGGCGTGCAAGACCTCGACCCCGTGGTGCAACGGGCCATCAACCGCCCGCAAAGCCTGGAGCAGACCCGCGCGATCATCGAGGCCGCGCGCACCCTGCAGTTTCGCTCGATCAACCTCGACCTGATCTACGGCCTGCCCAAGCAGAGTACCGAAGGCTTTGCACGCACCGTCGAGGAAGTGATCAAGCTGCAGCCCGACCGCCTCTCGGTGTTCAACTATGCGCACCTGCCCGAGCGTTTCATGCCCCAGCGGCGCATCGACAGCAGCGACCTGCCGGCGCCTGCGCTGAAACTGGAAATGCTGCACAACACCATCGAGCAACTGACCGAGGCAGGCTATCGCTACATCGGTATGGACCATTTCGCCCTGCCCGACGACGAACTGGCCATTGCCCAGGAAGAGTCGACCCTGCAGCGCAACTTCCAGGGCTACACCACCCACGGCCACTGCGACCTGATCGGCCTTGGCGTGTCGGCCATCAGCCAGATCGGCGACCTGTACTGCCAGAACAGCAGTGATCTGAACGAATACCAGAACACCCTCGGCGCCTCGCAGTTGCCCACCAGTCGCGGCCTGATCTGCAACGAGGACGACCGCATCCGCCGCGCGGTGATCCAGCAGCTGATCTGCCATTTCGAACTGGAGTTCGAGACCATCGAGCGCGCCTTCACCCTCGATTTTCGCGGTTACTTCAACGCGCAGTGGCCTGCCCTGCTGGGCATGGCCAAGGACGGCCTGATCAGCCTGGATGCCAACGGGATCAAGGTGTTGCCGGCGGGGCGCCTGCTGGTACGCTCGGTATGCATGGTGTTCGATGCCTACCTGGACCTGCACAACCGCCAGCGGTTTTCGCGGGTGATTTGAATCAGCCCATCAACTCGAACACCTTCGCGACCTGATCAAGGCTCAGGTTCTCCTGCTTCATGGCCTTGTTCAGGTTGGCGGTGGCGGTGGTGATTGCCCCCGTCAGCGTGGCGATCTCACCCTGCAGCGATGAGACCTTTTGCCGCATCTGCTCGGGGGTCAGGGAGTTGTCTCGCATGACGGCCTGCATCTGCTGCATCTTTTCAGCCAGTTGCTGCTGCAGCTTGCGGATGGTCTTGAGGGTCTGCTGGATGGTCTGGGGCAGACCGCTTTCCTCGATGTCCTTGTTGCCACCGCTGCTTTTGGACGCCTGCAGGCCCGCCAGGGACAGGTTGACCCTGACCCCCTCCTTGGCAGGAGCCTCGGCCGGTTGGGCGCTCTGGGCACCGTCGACATTGGTCTTGGCGACAGGGGGTTTGAGTTGGGTTGCAGCGCTATTCAGAGGATTTGAATCGATAGAGAGCATGGACAGTCTTTCCTGTTAAGGACACTATTCCAGGTCATCGGCCAAACATCGCCGATCTTGAGCCCAGCACGCACCAAAAGCGCGCACGCTGGCCTGAACCCGGCCGTCTGAGTTACCCTTACGGCTTATGTGTGCTTTCCCCAGAAGGATCGAATGAAAATGTCCGAGCCAGTTAAACTGCGCCCTCACAACCAGGCCCATTGCAAGGATTGCAGCCTGGCGCCCTTGTGCCTGCCTCTTTCGCTGAATCTGGAAGACATGGACGCACTGGACGAAATCGTCAAGCGCGGGCGTCCGTTGAAAAAAGGCGAGTTTCTGTTCCGCCAGGGCGACAACTTCGGCTCGGTTTACGCCGTGCGCTCCGGCGCCCTGAAGACCTTCAGCCTGAGCGACGCGGGCGAGGAGCAGATCACCGGCTTCCACCTGCCCAGCGAGCTGGTCGGGCTGTCGGGCATGGACACCGAGGCCTACCCGGTATCGGCGCAGGCCCAGGAAACCACTTCGGTGTGCGAGATCCCCTTCGAGCGCCTGGACGAGCTGTCGGTGCAACTGCCGCAGCTGCGTCGCCAACTGATGCGGGTGATGAGCCGCGAGATTCGCGACGACCAGCAGATGATGCTGCTGCTGTCCAAGAAGACTGCGGACGAGCGCATCGCCACCTTCCTGGTCAACCTGTCGGCGCGCTTTCGCGCACGCGGCTACTCGGCCAACCAGTTCCGCCTGAGCATGTCGCGCAACGAGATCGGCAACTACCTGGGCCTGGCGGTGGAAACCGTGTCACGGGTGTTCACGCGCTTCCAGCAGAACGGCCTGATCGAAGCCGAAGGCAAGGAAGTACGCATCATCGACCCGATTCAGCTGTGCGCCCTGGCCGGCGGCTCGCTGGACAGCTGACACCTGGCGCAGCAGGTATACTGGCTGGCGTTTGCCCTTCAGGATACCTGCCCCATGCCGACCGATGCGTTCGACCTCAAATCCCTGATCCGCCCGGTAACGGACTTTCCCAAGCCGGGGGTGATCTTTCGCGACATTACCCCGCTGTTCCAGTCCCCTCGGGGCCTGCGCCACGTTGCCGACCAATTCATCGAACGCTATGTCGAGGCTGACTTCAGCCATGTCGGGGCGCTGGATGCGCGCGGCTTCCTGATCGGCTCGATCATTGCCCACCAGCTCAACAAGCCGCTGATCCTGTTTCGCAAGCAGGGCAAGCTGCCGGCCGATGTGCTGGCCGAGGGTTACCAGACCGAATATGGCGAGGCGTTTCTGGAAGTGCATGCCGACAGCCTGTGCGAGAGCGATGCGGTGCTGATCATGGATGACCTGATCGCCACCGGCGGCACCCTGCTGGCAGCGGCCAGCCTGATACGGCGCATGGGGGCGGCCGTGTTCGAGGCGGCGGCGATCATCGACCTGCCGGAGCTGGGCGGCTCGCAGAAGCTGCAGGCGGCAGGGGTGCAGACGTTCTGCCTGACCGAGTTTTCGCTCAGCGAATATTGAGCGCGCACTGACCCCTTCGCCAGCAAGGCTGGCTCCTACAAAGGCCGCATGCTCTTGTAGGAGCCAGCCTTGCTGGCGAAGGGGCCCCGCACGCTCACAGCGCGATTGGTTTACGCCCCGCGAACGAATGCGCCAGCGTTCCGCCATCTACCAGTTCCAGCTCCCCGCCCAGCGGCACACCATGGGCGATGCGTGAAGCCACCAGCCCCTTGTCCGCCAGCAGCTGCGCGATGTAATGCGCCGTGGCCTCCCCTTCCACCGTGGGGTTGGTGGCCAGGATCACCTCGGTGAAGCTGCCCTGCTCGGCAATGCGCGCCAGCAACTGCGGAATCCCGATGGCCTCCGGCCCCAGGCCGTCCAGTGGCGACAGATGCCCCTTGAGCACGAAGTAGCGGCCGCGATAACCGGTCTGCTCCACCGCGTACACGTCCATCGGCCCCTCCACCACGCACAGCAGGGTGTCGTCACGCCGTGGGTCGGCGCACTGCGGGCACAGCTCCTGCTCGGTCAGGGTGCGGCACTGACGGCAATGCCCCACCCCCTCCATGGCCTGGCTCAACGCCTGGGCCAGGCGCACGCCGCCGCTGCGGTCACGCTCCAGCAGTTGCAGGGCCATGCGCTGGGCGGTTTTCTGACCCACACCCGGCAGCGTGCGCAAGGCGTCGATCAGTTGGCGAATCAAGGGGCTGAAGCTCATGGTAAAAGGCCTGGCAGATCATCGGTTGAACGGAAAAACGACGATGGGAGCGACAACCGACTGGCTGTGCTCCCACCGAGGGTCACGCAGGCAATGCCTCAGAACGGCATCTTGAAGCCCGGCGGCAGTTGCATGCCGGCGGTCATGCCACCCATCTTTTCCTGGCTGTTGGCTTCGACCTTGCGCACCGCATCGTTCACGGCCGCAGCGATCAGGTCTTCCAGCACTTCCTTGTCTTCCTGCATCAGGCTGTCGTCCAGGCTGATGCGCTTGACGTCATGGCGACCGGTCATCACCACGCTGACCAGGCCGGCGCCCGATTGGCCGGTCACTTCGGCGTTGGCCAGCTCTTCCTGCATCTTGGCCATTTTTTCCTGCATCTGCTGTGCCTGCTTCATCAGGCCGGCCATGCCACCTTTCATCATGGGAATCACCTCGGTATCAAGTTACTTGGCACACCGCGGCAGACCGCGGTGCTGGGGTAAACGGGTTATTCGCCCTGGGCCACCAGGGCGTCGACAGGTTCAATAGTATCGTGACGCACGGTGGCGCCGAACTGCTGGATCATCTGCTGGATGAACG
Source organism: Pseudomonas sp. VE 267-6A (assembly GCF_024126555.1). Taxonomy (NCBI): domain Bacteria; kingdom Pseudomonadati; phylum Pseudomonadota; class Gammaproteobacteria; order Pseudomonadales; family Pseudomonadaceae; genus Pseudomonas; species Pseudomonas sp. VE 267-6A. Next base: position 49,544 of record NZ_JAMYBY010000021.1, on the reverse strand, counting down.
GATCGTTCTCGATCGACGCCTCGGCCTCGCGCTGACGGTCGGCACGCTTGCGCGACGCGGCCTGGGCCGGGGTTTCCTGCTCGGGGCGGATCAGCTCGATGCTCAGGTTAAGAGTACGCCCAAGGTGCTGGTTGAGCGCATCGTTCAGGCGCCGCTGCTGGGTGGCGTTGAACAGGGCGCTGTGCGCCGGGTCCAGGTGCAGCAGCCAGTTGTCGCCGTCCATCGCGATCAGCGTGCAGTTGGCGGCGATGCTGCCGGTCATGCCCGAAATCGGCAGCAGCGGGAACATCTCCAGCCATTGCAACGCCAGACCGGTGGCCGGTTGCGCAGCAGGCTCTGGCTCGGGCTCCGGTGCAGGCTCCGGCGCGGTCTCGCTGGCCAGCTCGTCCAGGTAGCTGTAGCCCACCGGGTCGATCTCGGCGTCGTAGTAATCTTCGTCCAGCGGTGGCTCGTCGTCGCGCTCCATGCCCGCCGGGCTATAGCTGGCGTGGTCGGCGATCGGTGGCTCATCGTGATGCGCGATGGCCGGCGCGGGCGCGGCTGGCACGGGCGCAGCAATCGCCTCGGGTTCAGGTTCGGGCTGCGGCTCGGGTTCCGGTTCGGGTTCAGGCGCCGCAGCGAGCTCGGGCGCAGGCGCGGCCGGCTCGTTCCAGGGCAGGTCGACCTCGGGCACGGGCGGCTCGGCAACCTGCGCTTGCAGTACTGGCGCAGCCTGCACCGGCGGCTCGGGTTCGGGCTGCGGGCGGGCAACAGGTTCGGCAACGGGCGTGGGCACGACTGGTGCAGCCACCACCGGCGCGGCGACCGCTGCCACCGCGGGTGGGGAGTCAGCTGTGGCCTGGCTGATCCCCGTCGACTTTAGCGTCGGTGTCGGCGCATCGACGGTGTCGGCCGGGCGGAACGCCAACATGCGCAACAGCACCATCTCGAAGCCGCCACGCGGGTCGGGGGCCAGCGGCAGATCGCGCCGGCCGATCAGGCCCATCTGGTAATAGAACTGCACATCTTCGGCCGGCAGAGCGCCGGCCAGCGCCAGCACACGGTCACGATCACCCTGGCCGTTGTCCACCGCCTCGGGCAGCGCCTGGGCCACCGCCACGCGGTGCAGCACATTGAGCATTTCAGACAGCACGCCGTTCCAGTCCGGCCCCTGCTCGGCCAGGTGCCGCACGGCTTCGAGCAGGGCTCGTGCGTCCCCTTCGAGCAGGGCCTGGAGCACGCCATAGACCTGGCCGTGATCGAGGGTGCCGAGCATGGCGCGCACATCCGCCGCCAGCACCTTGCCTTCGCCAAAGGCGATGGCCTGGTCGGTGAGGCTCATGGCATCGCGCATCGAACCGTCGGCGGCGCGACCCAGCAACCACAGGGCGTCGTCTTCGAACGGCACGTTCTCGACCCCGAGCACATGGCTCAGGTGCTCGACCACCCGCTCGGGGGTCATGTTCTTGAGCGAGAACTGCAGGCAGCGCGACAGGATGGTGGCGGGCAGCTTCTGCGGGTCGGTGGTGGCAAGAATGAACTTGACGTAGGGCGGCGGCTCTTCAAGCGTCTTGAGCAAGGCGTTGAACGAGTGGCTGGAGAGCATGTGCACTTCGTCGATCAGGTAGACCTTGAAGCGCCCGCGGCTTGGCGCGTACTGCACGTTGTCGAGCAGCTCGCGGGTATCCTCGACCTTGGTGCGGCTGGCGGCGTCGATCTCGATCAGGTCGACGAAGCGCCCCTCGTCGATCTCGCGGCACACCGAACAGGTGCCGCACGGTGTCGAGGTAATGCCGGTTTCACAGTTGACGCATTTGGCGATGATGCGCGCGATGGTGGTCTTGCCCACCCCGCGGGTGCCGGTGAACAGGTAGGCGTGGTGCAGCCGCTGGTTGTCCAGCGCGTTGATCAGGGCCTTGAGCACATGGGTCTGGCCGACCATTTCGCGGAACGAGCGCGGACGCCATTTACGTGCAAGAACCTGATAACTCATCGAAAACCGTCGGATAGATAGACCAAAGACCGCTAATCCTAGCGGAGCAGGGGCAAAAATGCATCCGCCGTGCATGGGCACGCCGGCCAGTCACCGTTGATCGGACAACGGCCCGGGCTGGCCGGTTGCCTGTCCTCTGACTGAACACGCGCCAGGCAAAGCTTGGTAACCTATGTGCCAATCGTGAAACAAACTGATATATGTCAGCACGACTTATCAGTCATTTCCTACAAGCTAGGCTAAGCTTTATGCCGTTCGTGCCGACCTTGTTCAAGAACGGCATCCATCGTACAGATGCGCTGCACAGGCAGCGACAAAACAGTCAAACTTATGGCGGTATTTTTTTAACTCGGCGAAAATGCGAAAAACCAGCCCAGAAATAAACAAAATATTGACACTATCAGTTTGATATCACACATTAGCATCCTAGCAGTGTGACAGACCTTATCTGCCCCAGCAGTTGATCAGATAGCCGTAGGCCGGGATTACACATATGAGTCATGCAGACGACATTGGAAATCTGTTCACCAGGTTTGGGGCAAGTGCGGACAGCTATAAAGAAATCGACACCGAGTTCGAATACCTCGAACCCGCGCTGACGGTGGCTGAACCGATCACACCTGCTGCCGCGCCCGAGCCGGTTGCCCCGGTGGCAGCGACCCTGGCGGCCCTGAAGCTGCCGCCGACCCTGGCATCGGTGCCTGCGCCGGTACAGGCACCAGCTCCTGCGCCGGCAGTCGTTGCGGTGCCCGCGCCCGTGAAGCGTATACCGCCCGCTCCCGAACCGGCTGCACAGCCCGCCGGCGCCCCCCTGTCGCTGCGTGAACAACTCGAAGCGGCGGCTCGCCTGCGCCATGCCACGGCCCAGGGGCTGAATCAGGGTGCACTGGAGCATGCCATGCACAAACCGGCACCGACACGCCCCCAGGCCAGCATCATCGCTGTGGTTTCGGCCAAGGGTGGTGTGGGCAAGACCACCTTTGCCGCCGCGCTGGCCAAGCTGCTGGAGCGCCCGCACGGTCGCGTGGTGGCACTGGACCTGGACCCGCAGAACAGCCTCGCCAGCCAACTGATGCTGCCGCGTACCGCCCCCGGTCTGAGCCAGGCTACCGACAGCGACGAACCCTGGAGCATCCACTGCCACCCAGTGCCCGACTCGACCGCCGAATGCCTGCCATTCGGGCACGCCGACGCCACCCAGTTGCGCAGCCTGGAGCAGCGCCTGGCCAACCAGCCTGGCTGGCTGCTGCAGCAATTGGCAACGCTGGCACTGACACCCGCTGACGTACTGATCATCGACATGCCCACCGGCGCCACCCCATGGCTTGCGCCAGTGCTGGAGATGGCCGACCAGGTGGTGGCCCTGACCCTGCCGACTCCAGCCGCCTACCGCGTGCTGGATGAACTGCAGGCCTGGCTTGCGCCCCTGCACCAGCGCAGCCCCGCGCCGCGCTGCAGCTACCTGATCAACAAGGTCGACCCCACCCGCGCGCTGGACCTGGACATGTGCCAGGTACTGCGCCAGCGCATCGGTCGCGAGCTGCTGGGGATGGTCCGTCTCGACCACAGCCTGGACGAAGCCCAGGCCTTCGAATTCGATCCGTTCGTCAAGGTGCCCGACAGCCCTGCCTGCCAGGACCTGCGCGACGTGGCGCATACCCTTGGCGCCCACCTCGCCCATCACCACCAACAGTCCGGTACCCCATGACCGCCCCCTTAGACCAGGCGTCTGCAGTGCAGGCGCCCAACACGGTTGCGCGCTTGAATGTCTGGCTCGAACGCTTCGGGCAATGGCCCGCCCCGGTGCTGCGCGCGCTGAAGATCGGTGCCGGCCTGATCGGCGCCCTGCTGCTGGTGGCCGTGGTCACCGCACCCCTGGAGCTGGAGCGCCAGTTCGCCTTCGCCGCCCTGTGCTTCGCCTGCCTGCTGATACTGCGCAAGCTGCCCGGGCGCCTGCCAGTGCTGGCCATGGTGGTGTTGTCGCTGGTGGCCACCCTGCGTTATGTGTACTGGCGCGTCACCGACACGCTGGGCTTCGACAGCTGGCTGGATATCGTGTTCGGCTACGGCCTGGTGGCAGCAGAGTTCTATGCCCTGGTGGTGCTGGCGTTCGGCTACATGCAGACCGCCTGGCCCTTGCAGCGCAAGCCCAAGATTCTTACCCAGGACCCCAAGGACTGGCCCACGGTGGATGTGTTCATCCCCACCTACAACGAAGCGCTGAGCATCGTGAAGCTGACGATCTTCGCCGCCCAGGCCATCGACTGGCCGCGCGACAAGCTGCGCGTGCACGTGCTGGATGATGGCCGCCGCGACGATTTTCGCGAGTTCTGCCGGCAGATCGGGGTCAACTACATCGTGCGCGCCGACAACGTCCACGCCAAGGCCGGCAACCTCAACGAGGCCCTGAAGGTCACCGACGGCGAGTACATCGCCATTTTCGACGCCGACCACGTGCCCACGCGCTCCTTCCTGCAGGTGGCGATGGGCTGGTTCCTCAAGGACCCGAAACTGGCCCTGCTGCAGACCCCGCACTTCTTCTTTTCGCCCGACCCGTTCGAGAAGAACCTCGACACGTTCCGCTCGGTGCCCAACGAGGGCGAGCTGTTCTACGGCCTGGTGCAGGACGGCAACGACCTGTGGAACGCCACCTTTTTCTGCGGCTCGTGTGCAGTGATCCGCCGCAGCCACCTGCTGGAAGTGGGCGGCGTGGCCATCGAGACGGTGACCGAAGATGCGCACACCGCGCTCAAGCTCAACCGCAAGGGCTACAACACCGCGTACCTGGCGATCCCCCAGGCTGCGGGCCTGGCCACCGAGAGCCTGTCGCGGCACATCAGCCAGCGCATCCGCTGGGCACGCGGCATGGCGCAGATCTTCCGTACCGACAACCCGTTCATCGGCAAGGGCCTGAGCTTCGGCCAACGCGTGTGCTACGTGAACGCCATGCTGCACTTCTTCTACGGCCTGCCGCGCCTGGTCTTCCTGACCGCGCCGCTGGCGTACCTGATCTTCGGCGCGCAGATCTTCCACGCCTCGGCGCTGATGATCACCGCCTACGTACTGCCGCACATCTTCCACGCCAGCCTGACCAACTCGCGTATCCAGGGGCGCTTTCGCCATTCGTTCTGGAACGAGGTCTACGAGTCGGTGCTGGCCTGGTACATCATGCGCCCGGTACTGGTGGCGCTGATCAACCCCAAGCTTGGCGGCTTCAACGTGACCGACAAGGGCGGCATCATCGACAAGGAATACTTCGACTGGGAGCTGGCGCGCCCCTACATCATCCTGCTGACCCTGAACCTGATCGGCATGGTGTTCGGTGTGGTGCAACTGATCTGGGGCGACCCGGCCGCAGCCATCACCATCATCATCAACCTGGCCTGGACGATCTACAACGTGATCATCACCAGCGCTGCCGTTGCGGTTGCCAGTGAAACCCGCCAGGTGCGTTCCGAGCCGCGCGTGCGCGCCGAGCTGCCGATTCAGGTGCAGACCGCCGACGGCACCACCATCGACTGCACCACCGTGGACTTCTCGCAAAAGGGCGTGGGCTTCAAGCTTCCCGAGGGCCAGAGCCTGCACAAGGGCCAGGACATCCAGGTGATCCTGATGCGCAAGCAGCAGGCCTGCGTACTGCCGGCCACCGTGGTGTTCAGCCGTGGCGCCATGGTCGGGGTGCAGTTCAAGCCGCTGACCTTGCGCCAGCAAAGCGACTTCGTGCGCCTGACCTTCTCGCGGGCCGATACCTGGGCCGCAACCTGGGGTGGCAGCAAGCCCGACACCCCGTTGAGCGCCCTGCACGATGTGAGCCGCATCGGCGTGCGCGGCATCATGGACCTGGCCCAGGCGACCCTCAGCGCCCTGCGCCATCGTCGCTACAAGCGCAAGCAAGCCCCCACCCACCTCGAACCTTCGTTGGACTCGCAATGACCGTCATGCTTCATACCGACCAACAAGTGAACCTGTCGCGCCGTTCTCGCCGTCTGCTCGCCGGCTCGCTGCTGTGCCTGGGCAGCCTGCTGCAACCTGCCCAGGCCGATGAGGTCGCGGCCAGCGCAGCGGCGCCCGCCACGGAGCCCGCCGCCAGCGAAACGGCGCCGGCGGCACCGGATGCGGCCGGCGAAAAGTACCAGCTCAGCCTCAAGCAGCTGGGCAAGAACTACACCATGAGCCTGCGTGGCGTGGAGTCGACCGACACGGTCAACTTCGACGTGCGGGCCGACGAGGTGGTGACCGGCGCGCAACTGACCCTGCAATACACCTATTCGCCAGCGCTGCTCAGCGACCTCTCGCAGATCAACATCATGGTCAACGACGAAGTGGCCGCCAGCCTGCCGTTGCCCAAGGAAAACGCCGGCGTCCTGCAAAAGCAGGTGATCGACATTCCGCCGTACCTGATCACCGAGTTCAACCGGCTCGGCGTGCAGTTGATCGGCCACTACACCATGCAGTGCGAAGACCCGCTGCATTCGAGCCTGTGGGCCAAGATCAGCAACGAAAGCCAGTTGAGCCTGCAGGTCAAGCCGGTGGTGCTGCCCAACGACCTGGCCCTGCTGCCGCTGCCGCTGTTCGATCGTCGCGACCCACGCGCCCTGAGCCTGCCGTTCGTGTTTGCCGTGGCCCCCGACAACACCACCCTCGAAGCGGCGGGCGCGGTGTCGTCGTGGATCGGTGCACTGGCCAGCTACCGTGGCGCAAACTTCCCCACCAACCTGCACAGCCTGCCCGCCAGCGGCAACGCGGTGGTGCTGGTCAACACCGCCGAGGCCAACCAGGTCGAGGGCCTGACGCTGCCCGACCTCAAGGGCCCGACCCTGTCGCTGGTGAGCAACCCCAACGACCCGCACGGCAAGCTGCTGGTCATCGCCGGACGCGACAGCGCCGAACTCAAGCGCGCCGCCACCGCCCTGGTGATCGGCTACCGCAGCTTCTCCGGCCCCAGCGTGCAGATCGACACCGTCAATGCGCTGCAGCCACGCCAGCCGTATGACGCGCCCAACTGGCTGCCGACCGATCGCCCGGTGCGCCTTGGCGAGCTGATCGACCCGCGCCAGCTCAATGTGTCGGGCTACAACCCCGGCATGATCACCGTGCCGGTGCGCCTGCCACCCGACCTGTTCAACTGGCGCGAACAGGGCGCCCGGCTGGACCTCAAGTACCGCTACACCCCACAGCAGACCTCGTCCAACTCTTCGCTGCTGGTGAGCTTCAACGACACTTTCATCAAGTCGATGAACCTGCCCTCGATCGAGCGCCTGGGCGGCGGCGACAGCCTGCTGGCAGCCCTGAAGAAAGACGACAGCATCGCCCGCGAGGCGAGCATGCTGCTGCCGCTGGACTCGGTCGCCCTGCAGTCGCGCCTGCAGTTCCGCTTCATGTACGACTACATCAAGCAGGGTGAATGCCGCGACATCATCATCGACAACATGCGCGGCGCCATCGACCCGGACTCCACCCTGGACCTGAGCGGCTACGACCACTTCATCGCCATGCCCAACCTGGGCGTGTTCAAGGACAGCGGCTTCCCGTTCACGCGCCTGGCCGACCTGTCCGACTCGGCGGTGATCCTGCCGGACAACGCCGGCAGCGCCGACTGGAGCGCCTACCTCACCGTGCTTGGACGCTTTGGCGACTCCACCGGCTACCCGGCCACCGCCGTCACCGTGGCCCAGGCCGGCCAGGTCGATGCCCTGGCCGACAAGGACCTGCTGGTGCTGGCTTCCGGCGACAACCAGCCACTGCTCAAGACCTGGGCCGACTACCTGCCCAGCAGGACCCAGGACGCCAGGCATTACGTGGAGTTCTCCGACCTGCCGATGCGCCTGCGCGAATGGATCAGCCCCGATCCCAAGGCCAACCTGCGCGCCGCGCGCGGTGCGCTCACCTTCACCGGCGAGAACCGCAGCTCGTACGTCACCGGGTTCGAGTCGCCGCTCAAGAGCGGGCGCAGCGTGGTGGTGCTGTCCAGCCCGCAGCCGCAGAACCTGGTGGAGGTCACCGACGCCCTGATCGGCGGCGAACAGTACACCCAGGCACTGCAAGGCAGCCTTGTGGTGATCAACGGCAGGAATGTCGAATCGCTGGTGGCCGAGCAGGCCTACTACGTGGGGCACCTGGGGCCGTTCCGTTACATCCAGTGGCTGCTGTCCCAGCATGTACCGGCGCTGCTGCTGTTGACCCTGCTGGGGGTTGCCCTGGTCAGCCTGGTGGCGTTCTTCTCGCTGCGCGCCCAGGCCAAACGTCGCCTCAACATCGAGTAATCGCATGCCTCTGCCAACCGGACACACCGCACCGTTGCCCGCCAGGCGTTCGCGCTCGCTGCTGCGCCGCCTGCTGGGCGCCAGCGCCCTTACCCTGCTGCTGCCCGGCGTGAGCCAGGCCAACAGCTGCCAGGCCGACCCCTGGCCGTTGTGGCAGGTGTTTCGCCAGCACTTCGTGCAGCCCGACGGGCGCGTGCTCGATGCCAGCACGCCGCAGCAGCACAGCTCGTCCGAAGGCCAGTCCTACGCGATGTTCTTTGCCCTGGTGGCCAACGACCAGGCCAGCTTCGACAAGCTCTGGCTGTGGGCCAGCAACAACCTTGCCGGTGGCGACATCAAGCAGAACCTGCCGGGGTGGATCTGGGGCCTGGACGACAAGGGCCAGTGGCGCCTGCTGGACCACAACTCGGCCTCGGACGCCGACCTGTGGTTCGCCTACGCGCTGAGCGAGGCCGCGCGGCTGTGGAACACCCCGGCCTACAACGCCCAGGCTGCCCAGCTGCTGGCCAATATCAAGGCCCGCGAAGTGGCCGAGCTACCGGGCCTGGGCATGATGCTGCTGCCCGGCGTGGAGGGCTTTGCCAAGCCCGATCACTTCTGGCAGCTCAACCCCAGCTACCTGCCGGTGCCGGTGCTGCGACGCCTGGCGGTGGTCGACCCCAAGGGGCCGTGGAGCCAGATCGCCCGCAGCACCGCCAGCCTGATCAAGGGCGTGAGCCACAACGGCTATGTGGCCGACTGGGTGGGCTACCGTGGCACCGGCCCGGACAAGGGCCTGTTCGTGATCGACCCGGTCAAGGGCGAAACCGGCAGCTACGACGCCATCCGCACCTACCTGTGGGCCGGCATGACCCCGGCCAAGGACCCACTGGCCAAGCCGATCCTCGACAGCCTCGACGGCATGGCGCGCAGTGTCGCGACCCACGGCGTACCGCCAGAGAAAGTGCAGGTGCAGGCCAACACCAGCAGCGGCGATGGCCCGTTCGGCTTTTCTGCCGCCCTGCTGCCGTATTTCAAGGCGCGCCAGCAACCCTGGCTGCAGGAACAGCAGCGTGCCCGTGTCGACCAGCTGATGAGCAAAAGCCTGAGCCCCGAAGCGCTGCAGGCCAGACAACCCCCTTACTACGACTTCGTGCTGAGCCTGTTCGCCCTCGGCTTCATGGATGATCGTTACCACTTCCTCGACGACGGGAAGCTGCAACCACTCTGGGAGACTTCATGCCCTCGCGCCGCCAAACCCTAGCCATTGGGGTGCTTGCCGCCCTGATCCACAACAGCAGCTTTGCCGAGCTCAGCGAGAACGGCAAGGTCCTGCTGGAACAGGGTCAATACTGGCAGGCCCGCAAAGACACCACCCGCGCCACCGAGGCATGGCGCAAGCTGCTGCTGATCGATCCGCAGCAGGCCGACGCGTTGTACGGCCTTGGCCTGCTGGAGCTTGATGGCAATCGCCCGCAGGGCGCCAAGCGCTACCTCGACCAGCTCAGGCAGGCGCACCCCGGCGAGCGTCAGACCCTGTTGCTGCAACAGGAGATCGCCCTGCACAGCGCCGATAACACCGCGCAACTGGAGCAGGCCCGCCAACTCGCCGAATCGGGCGAGCTGGATCAGGCTGTGGCGGCATACCGCACGCTGTTCAGTGGCAGTGCACCCCAGGGCGAACTGGGCCTGGAGTTCTACAGCTACCTGGGCTACACCGCCACCGGCTGGCAGGAAGCGCGCCAGGGCCTGGAGCGCCTGCAGGGCCAGTCGCCGGACAACCCCAAGATCAAGCTCAACCTGGCCAAGCTGCTGCTGCGCAACGAAAGCACGCGGGTGGAGGGCATTCGCCGGCTGGCGTCCTATGCCAACGACCCGGTGATCGGCAGTGAATCGATCGAGGGCTGGCGCCAGGGCCTGTCCTGGCTGGGTGCGCCGCGCCCGGCCGAGGTGCCGTTGTTCGATGCCTACCTCAAGGCCTACCCGGACGACGAAGAGATCCGCAACCAGCTCAAGAGCGGTGCCCGTGCCAGCCAGGCCAGCGCCGTCCAACGCCAGAACAGCCACCTGGTGCGTGGCTTCAAGGCGCTGGACGCCAACGACCTGCCCCAGGCCGAGCAGTCGTTCCAGGCCCGTTTGCGCGAGCAGGCGCAGGATGCCGACGCCCTCGGCGGGCTGGGCATCGTGCGCCAGCGCCAGGGCCGCCTGGGCGACGCCGATGCACTGTTCAAGCAGGCCATCAGCCGTGGCAACAGCAGCCGCTGGCAGAGCGCCCTGCAAGGCAACCGCTACTGGGTGCTGCTGGACCAGGCCAATGCCGCCCGCGACGCCGGCAATCCGCAAGACGCCCGCGAGCTGCTGCAACGCGCCATCGCGATGAACCCGCGCCAGGTGCAGGGGCCTGTCAGCCTGGCCGACCTGCAGGCCGCCCAGGGTCAGTTCGACAGCGCCGAAACCACCTATCGCCAGGCCCTGAGCCTGGATGCCGGCAACCCCGATGCGCTGCGCGGGCTGGTCAGCGTGCTGGCGCAGAACGGCAAGCTGGGCGAAAGCCAGCGCCTGATCGACGGGCTCAGCGATGCCCAGCGCGAACGCCTGGGCGACCTGCGCGTGCTGCGCGCGGCCATCGCCGTAGGCCAGGCCCGCGACGCCGAGCGCAGTGGCGACCTGGCCGGCGCTCGCAAGGCGCTGGAAGAGGCCGTGAGCAACGACCCGCAGAACGTGTGGGCGCGTTACGACCTGGCGCAGGTCTACCTCAAGAGCGATGCCTCCGGCAAGGCGCGCCAGACCATCGACGAGATGCTCAAGGCCAACCCGCAGCGGGCCGAGGCGCTGTATGCCAGCGCGCTGTTCTCCAGCCGCCTGGGCGAGTGGCAGTCGGCCCAGCGCAGCCTGGCGCAGGTGCCCACGGCCCAGCGCAGCGCCGCCATGCACACCCTGGCCGAAGAGATCGAACTGCACCTGCTGACCCGCCAGGCGGCAGACCTGGCCAAACAGGGCCAGCGCCAACAGGCCATGAAGCTGCTGCAACGCGCCGAACCGGCAGCGGCCAACAACCCCGGCATGCTCTCGGCGCTGGCCGCGACCTATATCGATATCGGCCAGACCGAACATGCGCTGGGCATGCTGCGCACCGCCATTGCCCAGAGCAGCACGCCCTCCCCGTCCCTGCGCCTGGCCTATGCCGGCGCACTGCTCAAGGCCGGCGACGACGTGCAGGTGAACCAGATTCTGCGCGAGCTGCGCAGCCAGCCACTGCAAGCCGGCGACCAGCGCAGCTACGACGACCTGGTGTTCCAGTACACCGTGCGCCAGGCCGACCTGCTGCGTGAAAAGGGCGACCTGGTGGCCGCCTACGACACCCTCGCCCCGGCCCTGGCGCAACGCCCGCAAGACCCGCAGGCAGTGTCGTCGCTGGCGCGCATGTACCTGGACAACCGCAACCCGGCCAAGGCGGTGGAGCTGTTCACCCCGCTGCTGCGCCAGTACCCGGACAATGCCGACGTGCAGATGGGCGCCGCCCAGGCCTTCGTACAGGCCGGCGATGCCGACAAGGCCGAGCGCGCCGTTGAAAAGGCCCTGCAACTGGCCCCGCAGAACCCGCAGATTCTCACCAGTGCTGCCGGCTATTACCGTGGCCGCGGCAAGCTGGCCAAGGCCGAGCAGCTGTATGCCCAGGCCCTGGCCTTGCAGGCGCCGCCGGAGCAGAACGTGCTCAACCCCTTCGGCCAGGCGATTGCCGTCAACCCCTTCGTCGGCCAGCCGGGCCAGCGCAAGCAGTCGCGCCTGAGCGAAACGGTGCTGGCCGAGATTCCCGAGCCGGCACAGACCCAGGTCAGCAGCCGCGCCAGCGAAGCGTTCGACGCACCGGTGCTGCTGGCCAGTCGCGACAACGAACCTGGCCTGCGCACGGCCAGCCAGGCCACGCCGCAGCTCGCCACGCCGGCACCGGTCGACCCGCGCGCCGCGCTGCAGACCGAGCTGGATACGATTCGCGAGGCGCGCAGCCCGCAAATCAAGCAGGGTGTCACTTTCCGCGGTAACGACAGCGAATCGGGGCTGGGCAAGATCACCGATGTGGAGGCGCCGCTGGAGATCAGCGTGCCGTGGAACGACGATCGACTGGCCCTGCGCATCACGCCAGTGTCGCTGAACGCAGGGGGGGTGAAAAACGAGCTGAGCGCCAATTCGCGCTTTGGCGGGATCACCAGCGAAATGGCCAGGAACATACTCGCCATGCCGCTACCCGACCTGCTTGCAGAAGCAGAGGACTTCTACATCGACAGCCCCGGCTCGCAGAAGGACAGCGGCGTAGGCGTGGCCGTAGCCTACGAGAACCCGTCGCAGGGCCTCAAGGCAGACCTGGGCGTGAGCCCGGTAGGCTTCCTGTACAACACCGCAGTGGGCGGCATCAGCCTGGATCGCCCCTTTGCAGAAGGCAGCAACTGGCGCTACAACCTCAACCTGTCCCGGCGCTCGGTCACCGACAGCCTGACCTCCTTCGCCGGAGCCCGCGACAAGCGCACCGACCTGCAATGGGGTGGCGTAACCTCCAACGGTGGTCGTCTGCAGCTGGGTTATGACAATCAGACCTACGGCATGTACGGCTATGGTTCCTGGCACAAGCTGCTGGGTCACGACGTGGAGTCCAACACCCGCAGTGAACTGGGCAGCGGCATCTACTGGTACCTGCTCAACAATCAGGATGAACGCCTCACCGCAGGCCTGAGCGTGTCCGGGGCGCATTACGCGAACAACCAGAGCTTCTTCACCTACGGCCACGGCGGCTACTTCAGCCCGCAGAACTTCTTCTCCATCGGTGTGCCGGTCAGCTGGGCGCAGCGGGGACCGAACTTCAGCTACCAGGTGCAGGGTTCGGTGGGCATGCAGCACATCGAGCAGGACAGCGCACCGTACTTCCGCGACAGGCAGTCACAAGCGGCGCTGGAACGAATTTCCCAGGCCTTTGCCACGGACGGTACGACCCTGCGCACCACCTATGCCTCGCAGAGCAAGACCGGCATCGGCTACTCGCTGGGCGCCAGTGGCGAATACCGGCTGGGCGATGGGTTCTTCTTCGGCGGCACGCTGGGTGTGGACAACGCCCGCGACTACCAGCAATGGACCGGTGGCCTGTACCTGCGCTACCTGTTCGACGACGGCCGCGGCGCCATGCCGTTGCCCGTCAACCCGTACCGTTCCCCTTATTCGAATTGATTTGCAGGAGTATCAACCATGGCTAGTTCACTTCTCGCAGGCCTGACCATTCTGATGATCGGCGACAGCCACCTGGCGACCCCCGATTACCTGATCAAGAGCCTGCACGACAACCTCGTGCAGCAAGGTGCCCAGGTGCACTCGCTGGGTATCTGCGGCGCCAATGCCGGCGACTGGCTCAAAGCCACCCCTGGCACCTGCGGCGGTGCCGAGCGCCGTGGCACCGAAAAGCCCGTGGTACTGGGCAGCAAGGCGGCCACCCGGCCGATCGGCGACCTGATCAAGGCCGACAAGCCGGACCTGGTGGTCGTGGTGATGGGCGACACCATGGCCAGCTACACCAAACCGGCCTTCCCCAAGGCCTGGCTGTGGCAGCAGACCACCAGCTTTGCCAAGGAAATCGCCAACACCGGGGCCAAGTGCGTATGGGTCGGCCCCAACTGGGGAACCGAAGGCGGCAAGTACGGCAAGACCTACGCCCGCGTCGAACTGACCTCCAAGTTCCTCGCCGCCAACGTGGCGCCGTGCGACTACGTCGACTCGCTCAAATTCTCCAAGCAAGGCGAGTGGGCCACGGTCGACGGTCAGCATTTGACCGCCCCGGGCTACCTGGCCTGGAGCAAGAAGATCAGCGAAGAGATCGTCAAGGCGCCGGTCGTGACGAGCATCAAGAAATGAAGCGCGCCCTGCACGCTGTACTGCTGGCCCTGCCCGCCGCCCTCGGCGCGGGCCTGGCCCAGGCCGAGATCGCGCTGTACCCCACCGGCCCCAGCGAAGACTCGGCGTTCTTGCGCTTCGTCAACGCGGCCCCCGGCACCCTGCAACTGGTGGCGGACGGCTCCAGGGCCAGCCTGCAGCTGGACGCGGCCAAACCGGTGTCGGCGTACCTGCCGGTACCGGCCAACAAGGCCATCAAGGGCACCCTGAGCCGTGACGGCCAGCGCTCGGCCCTGCAGCTGAGCGTTGCTCCTGGCGAATTCGCCACGGTAGTCGCCCTGCAGGACGCCGGCGGCATCCGGCAACGCGTGGTGCGCGAGCAACCCGACGACTTCAATGCGCTGAAGGCTTCGCTGGCCTTCGTCAACCTCGACCCTTCCTGCCAGGGCGCAAGCCTGCGCCCTGCCGGGCGCACGGCGGACCTGTTCAAGGACGCGCCAGAGGCCAGCGTGCAGCGTAGATCGATCAACCCGGTGAAGCTGTCGGTGCAACTGGTGTGCGCCAATGCCAACGTCGGCGGCCCGGTGGACCTGGGCGAACTCAAGGCCGGCGAGCGCTACAGCGTATTGCTGCTGCCCACGGCGAGCGGCCCGCAGCTTGTGCCCGTCACGGACACGCTCTCCAACTGATCGGACGTCTTCACCACCATGGTATTCGCCTCACTCGAGTTCCTGACGCTGTTTTTGCCGATCTTCATGCTGGTGTACGCGCTGAGCCGTCCGGCCTGGCGCAACGGCGTACTGCTGATCGGCAGCTGGCTGTTCTATGGCTGGCTGAGCCCGCTGTTCCTGCTGCTGCACATGGCGCTGACCGTGGTCGCGTGGGTTGGCGGGCTGCTGGTGAACCGCAGCCATGAGGACTCGCGCGGGCGCATACGCCTGCTGGCCGCGCTGATCGTGTTCAATACGCTGGTGCTGTGCTGGTACAAGTACGCCAACATCCTGGCCGCCAACTACAACGAGCTGATCACCTATTACGGTGCATTGCCGATGGAGTGGCAGCGGGTGGCGTTGCCAGCGGGGCTGTCGTTCATCGTGCTGCAGGCGATTTCCTACCTGGTGGATGTGCACCGCCATACCGTGCCGGTAGAGCGCAGTTTCGTGAACTTCGCCACCTACATCTCGATGTTCGGCCACTCGATCGCCGGCCCGATCATCCGCTACGACTGGGTACGCCGCGAGCTCAACCAGCGCTACTTCAACTGGCAGAACTTCTCGCTGGGCGCGCGCCGCTTCATGATCGGCATGTGCATGAAGGTGCTGGTGGCCGATACCCTGTCGCCGCTGGTGGACGTGGCCTTCCACCTGGACAACCCGTCGTTCCTGGACGCGTGGCTGGGCTGCCTGGCGTATTCGCTGCAACTGTTCTTCGACTTTGCCGGCTACAGCTGCATGGCCATCGGCCTGGGCCTGATGCTGGGCTTCCACTTCCCCGAGAACTTCAACCGCCCGTACCTGGCCAGCAGCATCCAGGACTTCTGGCGGCGCTGGCACCTGTCGCTGTCGAGCTGGCTGCGCGACTACCTGTACATCGCCCTGGGCGGCAACCGCCACGGCACCTGGAACACCTACCGCAACCTGTTCCTGACCATGGCCATTGCCGGCCTGTGGCATGGCGGGGACAGCTGGAACTACCTGCTGTGGGGCTCGGCCCACGGTATCGCGCTGTGCGTCGACCGGGCCTGGAGCCGTTCCAGCCTGCCGGCGATGCCCAAGGTGCTGTCGCACACCCTGACGCTGCTGTTCGTGTGCCTGGCCTGGACGCTGTTCCGCGCCCCGGACTTTCATACGGCGCTGTCGATGTACGCCGGCCAGTTCGGCCTGCACGGCTTTGCCCTGGGCGAGGCACTGGCAGCCACCGTACGCCCGGTGCACGGCCTGGCGGCGTTGCTGGGCGTGGCGTGCATCATCCTGCCGATCTGGCAGGCACGCGCCGAGCACCGCTTCGCCAGCCGCGCGTGGTTCGTGCATGCCGCTGCCCTGTGGCCCGTGGCCGGCTTCGTGCTGTCGTTCGCGTTGATCGCCAGCCGTGATTCGGTCCCCTTCCTGTACTTCCAGTTCTGATGACGATGAAGACACCTCCTCCCAGTACAGCGCCCACGCCCCCCAGTGCACTGGCCCTGCGCACCAGCCCGATCGCCGGCGTCACCCTGGCGCTGTTCCTGGGTGCCGGCCTGCTGTCGTGTGGCTGGCTGGTGGCCAGCGGCAAGCTCGAGCTGATGCCCGACAAGCACCTGTCGAATGGCCAGGTGCTGCACGGCGAAATCACCCACCGCATTGCCAAGGAGCTGGCCAAGGCGCCGCTGCCGAGCGAGGCCGCCGACCTGGAACGGGCCGGCAGCTGGCTGCTGCTGGGCGACACCGGGCCGCGGGTGCGGCCGGGCTGCACGCAGTGGCTGTTTCTGAGCGATGAACTCAAGCTCGACCGGCACGCGGCCGACAACGCCCAGGCCAAGGCCGATGCGGTGATCGCCCTGCAACGCAGCTTGCAGCAACGGGGTATCCGCCTGCTGGTGAGCGTGGTGCCGGACAAGAGCCGTATCGCCGCCAGCGAGCTGTGCGGGTTGACTCGCCCCACGGCCTCGCAGGCGCGCATCCAGCAGTGGGTGCAGAAACTCCAGGCGGCCGGCGTGGCCACCCTGGACCTGACTGCCAGCCTGCAGCCGCTGGGCGCCAGTGCATTTCTGCGTACCGATACCCACTGGAGCGAAGCCGGCGCCCAGGCCGCCGCGCAGGCCATTGCCGAGCAGGTCAAGGGCATGGGCTTGAGCGCCACCCCCAGCAAGACCTTCGACACCCGCCAGGAGCCTCTGGCACCGCGCCCCGGGGACCTGGTGCGGCTGGCCGGCATTGATTGGCTGCCAGTGGCCTTGCAGCCGCCGCAGGAACAGGTGGCGCCAACGGTCATCACCGAGCGGGCCGAGGCCGTCAGCGATGCGGGCGACAACCTCGATGACCTGTTCGGCGACGACAACCTGCCGAATGTCGCGCTGATCGGCACCTCGTTTTCGCGCAACTCGAGCTTTGTCGGCTTTCTGCAACGTGCGCTGTCGGCGCCTGTGGGCAACTTCGCCAAGGACGGCGGCGAATTCTCCGGGGCCGCCAAGGCCTACTTCGACAGCCCGGCGTTCAGGCAGACGCCGCCACAGCTGGTGATCTGGGAGATACCCGAGCGCGACCTGCAGACGCCCTATGCGGGTGACGTGCAGCTGCCCCCCAAGCCATGACGCACCACGCCCGCTGCGCGCGTTGACACGGCGCGGCGGGCGCTGGCGAATGCTCAGGCAAGCTTTTTCAGATCTGCCGCTGAATCGAACGTGGTGAAGTGGTAGATGCCGTGGATCTTCTCCAGCTGGCAACACCAGCCCTCCTGCTCGCCGGCTTGCACCACGAACCTCAGTTCTTCGATACCCGCCATATTGGCGGCAGCTTCGAGCAGGGTCTTGACGCGCTTTTCGACAAGGGCGTCGTAGGCCAGTTCGTATGACTTCTCCCAGGTGGCGTCGGCATTGCGAAATCGCTTCCAGTTATCGTCCTTGAGCACCTTGCAAAAGGCCACGCGCTGAACTTCGCCGGTATTGGACAGGTCGAGGGACAACAGGCAGAGGGTCATGGTGGGCTCCCATAAGCAGTGAAATTCCCTTGCAACCTAGTCACTCGCTTTTCATCCATCAATGCTAAATGGCCATCACCTGAGAGTTAAAATAATTCAAGAATTTACCAAAAAACAGCAACTAAACAACTTAACCAAGACCATGTAGGAAAGTTACTACGCAAAGAAACACGAGCTATAAAGTCTTTTTATGGAACAAAGGGCTTTCAGGCACTTTAAAATAAACAGAAACATTCAAAGGCGTGCCGTTTCGGCGCAATTACGGCGTCTTGAAGCGAGCGCTGCGCTTCTGCAATCATGCCCGCCGGGCGCTGCCAGCGGGCAGCGTCGTCCCTTAGCGCACCGCACAAAGGAATGACTCAATGATCAGGGTATTGCTTTCGCTGGACCTCACCAACAAGGAATCGGAACGAGACAACTTCAACAACTTCCTGGCAGAACAACAATGGAAGAAGTTGGCTGGTGTGAATACCGTCTGGGCCATCGAGTATGATGATTTCAGCCAGACCAACGAGCAACATGTGACAAACGTCAAAAGAGACCTGTCCAAAGTGCTGCTCACCGCGGCACGGGAATTCAAACCGGATCGTATTACCTACGTTGCACAGATAGCCAACATTGAATGTATCGGGCGCTATATCTACCGGGAGGGTGGCGATTACAAGGCGTTCATTTACGAGCCCTGCTGATAGCGCTGAAGAGAGTGAGGTGTCTGCGACAGTGATCCGGTCGCAGGCATTTTTCGTGCGCGCGAAGGGAAAGCAGTGCACTGCATGCGTATTCGGGGGAAAGGGAACTGGATAGAGGCGGCCCCTGGCAGACAAGGGCTTGCGTTATGGAGGCAACCCCACCAGCCACACCCCGGCACACGATGTTCCCGCTGTGGCTGCTCCCTTCCGGGCCTGACCAGGTTTACGGGTAATCGTTGCGGGGGGACCGATGGGGTCACCATAACGATGCTCGCCTGGCAGCGAGCGGGGCCATTGTACCGGTCTGACGCGAAGTTACAACCTCTGTACCGTGAAAAAACCACTCTGGCTCAAGGACTTGTGACTGCCGCCGGGGCATCGCCCTGGATCACGCAGTGAATGAAGTGCAGCTTGGCCACCACCGGCGCACTCAGCACGAACGGGTAGAAGTCGGTCTGGCCCATGCTGCGTGACAGCTCGTTGAGCATCGCCGACAGCTCCACCCAGGCATTGATGAACGCCAGGAACGCAGGCGCCCCAGGGTGCTCGGGCTGGTACAAGCTGCGGGCATCGAACGGCGGATAGTCCAGGTCCATCACCGAGGCGTCCATGCCCAGCGCAAGGGCGGTGTCCACCGCATCGGTCATGTGCAGGTAGTGCGCCCAGGTTTCGGCCCAGTCCTCCCAGGGGTGCATGGTGGCATAGGCGCTGACGTGGGCGACGGCCCAGTCCAGCGGTGCACCTTGATGGTAGTGGCGCTCCATGGCCTGGGCGTAGCTGGCGCGCTCGTCGCCGAACAGGCGGCGGAAGTCCTGCAGCCAGGCGCTGCTGGCCACCAGACGGTCCCAGTAGTAATGCCCGATCTCGTGGCGCAGGTGGCCCAGCACGGTCCGGTAGGGCTCCTGAAGCTGCACGCGCACCTGCTCGCGCCAGTCGTCGTCGGCTTCGCGGATATCCAGGGTGATCAGGCCGCCAGCGTGGCCGGTGGTGGGGGGATTGCCGGCAATGTCGATGCCGATGAAGTCGAAGGCGATGCCCTCGCCGGCTGCGCCTTGCTTGGGCGTGACCGGCAACCCCAGGTGCAGCAGTTGCGCAATCAGGCGGCGCTTGGCGGTTTCCAGCTTGCGCCAGCGCAGGTGGTTTTCGGTGAACGACAGGTCGGGGATGGTGCGGTTGAGGCGACAGGCCAGGCAGAACGCTTCGGGGTCGTCGGCAGCCAGCAGCCAGTTGCAGCAAGCCGGGGTGTCGAGGTTGGCGCAACGCTTGAGCGGGCCGAGTTCTGGCTGGCCGTCCAGGTACCACTGGCCGTCCACAGCGGCCGGCAGCAATGTGCCGACATGGTGGGTATCGGGCCAGTAGCCCAGGGACGCCTGGCAGGCCAGGCATTGGCTGTTGCGAAAGAACACGGACTGTCCGCACTCGCATTGCCACACGCGCGTGCTGCGGCGTGCCTGGCTGACGAAGGGTGCGGCGATACGGGCGACGAGCTGTTCGAAGAATGGGTACATGGGGCCACCTCCTGGCTGGAGCCTAGCCTACACCATGTGCGTGACAGCGCTTGCGGTGTGCCTGACGCACCGTGCGCTCAGGTGTTGCGAGCGCTTCGCGCTCGATCGCGGGTCAAGCCCGCTCCCACGCCCTTCGGGCAGAAGCGGGCCGCGTGACCGCTACACCGCTATGCCCTGCTCCGACAGAAACGCCACGAACGCATCCTCATCCAACACCCTGAGCCCCAGCTCAGTGGCCTTGGCCAACTTGGAGCCTGCCCCCGGGCCCGCCACCACGCAGTGGGTCTTGGCCGAAACAGACCCCGCCACCTTGGCCCCCAGGCTCTCCAGCTTGTCCTTGGCGACATCCCGGCTCATGCGCTCCAGCGAACCGGTCAGCACCCAGGTCTGCCCCGCCAGCGGCAAGCCCTGGGCAACCTTCTTCTCGCTCTCCCAGTGCATGCCGAACTCGCGCAGTTGCGCCTCGACGCTGCGCGCCAGCGCCTGGTTGGCCTCGACCAGGAAGAACTCGCGCACCGCATCAGCCTGCTTGGCTGCCAGCGCCTGGCGCAGGTCGATGCCGTCGGCGGCAATGATGCGCTCAAGGCTTTGCAGCTTGGCCACCAGCTTCTCGGCACCCGTCGGGCCGACAGAAGGGATGTCGAGCTTGGCGATCAACCCGGCCAGGGTCGTACTGGCCGCGAATTCGGCGGCCAGCTCGCCCTCCTCCTGCAACTGCAGGCCGTTCTCGAGCAGTTGCGCGATGACGCTGCGGTTATGTTCGTCCTCGAAGAAGTTGTGGATCTCGTGCGCCACTTCCAGGCCGATATCCGGCAGGTAGGTCAGCACCTGCGGCAACGCCACCATCACGCGCTGCAACGAGCCCAGCGAGCGCGCCAGCACCTTGGCGGTCTCCTCGCCCACATCCGGGATGCCAAGGGCGTAGATGAAGCGTGCCAGGCTCGGGCGCTTGCTGTCGGCAATGGCAGCCAGCAGTTTGTTGCTGGACACCTCGGCAAAGCCTTCGAGGTCGACGATGTCTTCGAATTTCAAGCGGTACAGGTCTGCCGGCGAGGCAATCAGCCCTTCATCCACCAACTGCTCGACGCTCTTCTCGCCCAGGCCCTCGATGTCCATGGCGCGGCGCGACACGTAGTGGATGATCGCCTGCTTGAGCTGCGCGCGGCAGGCCAGGCGGCCGACGCAGCGGTACACCGCGCCTTCGCTGACGGTTTCCTTGCCCTTGCTGCGCTTGACCAGCTGGGTGCGCTCGACCTGCGAGCCACACACCGGGCACTGGGTAGGGATGTGCACCGCACGCGCATCGGCCGGGCGACGCTCGGTGACCACCTGCATCACCTGCGGGATGACATCACCGGCACGGCGGATGATCACCGTATCGCCGATCATCACCCCCAGGCGCGCCACTTCGTCCATGTTGTGCAAGGTGGCATTGGCCACGGTCACGCCGGCCACCTTGACCGGCTTGAGCCGTGCGACGGGCGTTACCGCACCGGTGCGACCAACCTGGAACTCGACGTCGAGCACCTCGGTCAGCTCTTCCATGGCCGGGAACTTGTGCGCTATCGCCCAGCGCGGCTCACGGGCACGAAAGCCCAGTTCACGTTGCGAGGCCAGGCTGTTGACCTTGAACACCACCCCGTCGATCTCGTAGGGCAGCGCGTTGCGCCGCTCGCCGATGTCACGGTAGTAGTCAAGGCATTCCTTGATACCGGCGGCATGCCGCAGTTCGCGGCTGATGGGCATGCCCCAGCCCTTGAGCTTTTCGAGGGTGCCGATGTGGGTGTCGGCGATGGCCTCGGACACCTGGCCCACGCCATAGCAGCAGAACTCCAGGGGGCGGCTGGCGGTGATCTTCGAATCGAGCTGGCGCAAGCTGCCGGCGGCGGCGTTGCGCGGGTTGGCGAAGGTCTTGCCGCCGATCTCGGCCTGGGCTGCGTTCAGCCGTTCGAAGCCCTCCTTGCTCATGAACACTTCGCCGCGCACCTCCAGCACCGCCGGCCAGCCCTTGCCCTGCAGCTTGAGCGGCACGTTGCGGATGGTGCGCACGTTGACGCTGATGTCTTCGCCGGTGGTGCCGTCGCCACGGGTGGCGCCCTGCACCAGCAGGCCGTCACGGTACAACAGGCTGACCGCCAGGCCGTCGAGCTTGGGTTCGCAGCTGTAGTCCACCGCCGCCCCTGCGCCGAACAGGTCGCCGGTCGGCAGGTCGAGGCCTTCGACCACGCGCCGGTCGAACTCGCGCAGGTCACTTTCCTCGAAGGCATTGCCCAGGCTCAGCATCGGCACCTCGTGACGCACCTGGGTGAAGGCCGAGAGCGCCGCGCCGCCCACCCGCTGGGTGGGGGAATCGGGGGTGACCAGCTCGGGGTGTTCGGCCTCCAGGGCCTGCAGCTCGCGGAACAGGCGATCGTATTCGGCGTCCGGGACGCTTGGCTCGTCGAGCACGTAGTAGCGGTAGTTGTGCTGGTCGAGTTCGGCGCGCAGTTCGAGGATGCGGGTTTGGGCGGTCATGTGTGTCGTCTCTTGCAAAGCAAAAGAGCAGCTCGGGGCTGCTCTTGGCGTTCAAATCGGTGGATCGGCGGGGCAGCTTTCGCCGGCAAGGCCAGCTCCTGCAGGGAGCGGCCATACCTGTCAGCGTTTCTGGGTCAGGGCGCGGCGCTCGAACTCGACGATGCGCTGGCGGTAGTGTTCGATGGTCTGCGCGGTCATCACGCTGCGCTGGTCATCCTTGAGCTCGCCGTTCAGTTCATGGGCCAGCTTGCGCGCCGCCGCCACCATCACGTCGAACGCCTGCTTGGGATGGCGCGGGCCCGGCAGGCCAAGGAAGAAGCTGACCGCACGGGTGCTGAAATGGTCGATGTCGTCCAGGTCGAACACCCCAGGCTTGACCGCGTTGGCCATGGAGAACAGCACTTCGCCATTGCCGGCCATGCTTTCGTGACGGTGGAAGATGTCCATCTCGCCAAAGCGCAGGCCGCTTTCCAGGATGTTCTGCAGCAGCGCAGGGCCCTTGAAGCCGCTCTCGTCGCGGGCAATCACGCTGATCACCAGCACTTCCTCGACCGGCGGCAGGTCCTTGCCTTCGCTGGCACCGAAGCCGGTGCTCTTGGGGCTTTCGTCCGGGAAGTCGTCGTCGGCATTGCCGAACAGGTCAGGCTCGCGTGGCTCGGCCGCCAGGTTCAGGTCGCCCTGCTGCGGCTCGCTGGTACGTTTGGCGCGCTTGGACCCCTTGCCCACCTTCGGCTCGCGCTGCTCGCGCGCAGCCGTCATCGACGGCAGGTCGTGCTCGTCGAGCTGGGGCTCCTTGTGGTCGTCAAGCACCCGCGGCGGGCCCAGCACTTCGGCGCTGGTCTCTTCGTCCGGCAGGTTGGAGAAGCTGCGGTCCAGACGGAATTTCAACTTGCCCTTGCCGCCGCGCATGCGACGCCAGCCGTCAAAAAGAATACCGGCAATGACTATGATGCCGATGACGATCAGCCACTCGCGCAGACCGATTTCCATGTAATCCCGTGCCTCTGTGAAAAATGCTGAAAAATAAAGGGTTTAAACCCCTTTAAAACGTGGCGCCAACTCTATGTTCTGACAGGCGTTTTACCCACGCATAGAAAAATTTACATTAAGCTAGCACGACCAAAGATAACTTTACACCGTCTGTCGCAACTGACAGGGGCATTTGCTGCAAGTTCGTGCGTTATATCCGTTTTTCAGGCGTCGACCATGGCCATCGCCTCCTCCACGTCCACCGCCACCAGCCGCGAGCAACCGGGCTCGTGCATGGTCACCCCCATCAGTTGATCGGCCATTTCCATGGCGATCTTGTTGTGGGTGATATAAATGAACTGCACGGTCTGGCTCATCTCCTTGACCAGGCGCGCATAGCGTCCGACGTTGGCATCGTCCAGCGGCGCGTCGACCTCGTCGAGCATGCAGAACGGTGCCGGGTTCAACTTGAAGATGGCAAACACCAGGGCCAGGGCCGTCAGCGCCTTCTCGCCGCCCGAGAGCAGATGGATGGTGCTGTTCTTCTTGCCTGGCGGGCGCGCCATGATCGTTACCCCTGTATCGAGTAGATCTTCGCCCGTCAGTTCCAGATAAGCGCTGCCACCACCGAAAACTTTTGGGAAAAGTGCCTGTAATCCGGCATTTATCTGATCAAAGGTATCCTTGAAGCGGTTGCGGGTTTCCTTGTCGATCTTGCGAATCACGTTTTCCAGGGTATCGAGGGCCTCGACCAGGTCGGCATCCTGGGCGTCGAGGTAGCGCTTGCGCTCGGACTGCTGCTGGTACTCGTCGATGGCCGCCAGGTTGATCGCGCCCAGGCGCTGGATGCGCGCATCGATGCGCTCCAGCTCAAGTTCAGCCTCCTGCTCGCTGGCCTCGGCCAGCAAGGTCGCCAACACGCCTTCCAGATCATAGCCGTCAGCCTGCAACTGTTCCTGCAGGGCCTTGCGCCGCACACTCAGCCCCTGCCATTCCATGCGGTGCTGTTCGAGCTGACCGCGCAGCAGCTGAGATTGCTGTTCGGCCTGGGTACGACGCTTTTCGGCCTCGCGCAGTTCGCGGTCGGCCTCGTCCATGTGCAGGCGTGCCTGACGCATTTCCTCGTCGACACTCATGCGCTTTTCCAGCAGCGCCTCGAGCATCATGCGCAGCTCTTCGAGAGGCGCCTCGCCCTCCTCCAGGTTCAGGCTCAGTTGTTCACGTTTTTCGTTCAGGCGCTCCGACTGCAGCTCCAGGCGCTCGAGGGCCTGGCGCGTGGAGTCGTGCTGGGCACGCAGCGAGCCCAGGCGCACCGCCAACTGATGGGCGTGGTCCTTGTGCTGGCGGGCTTCCTGGCGCACGCGGTCGAGGCGTTCGCGCAGGTTGTCGCGCTGGGCCAGCAAGGCCTCGCGCTGTTCGGTGTCGTGGGCCATCAGGTCGAGGGCTTCCTGCAGGTGCAGGCGCGACTCGCCCAGGCTTTCGTGTTCGATGGCGCGCTGTTCCAGCAGCTCGGCCAGCTCTTCTTCAAGGCGCCGGCGGCGCAATGTCAGCTGCTCGGCGCGGGCCTTGCCGGCCGACAGACGGGCCTTGAGCTCACCTTGCTGGCGGGCTTCTTCCTGGGTGCGACGACGCAGTTGTTCACGGCTGTCTTCCTGCACGCGCTGCTGTTCACGCAGGGCCAGCAACTGCGCTTCGAGCTGCTCCAGGGCAGCTTCCTGCTCCAGACGCTCCAGGCCCAGTTGCTCAAGCTCCTGCCCGCGGGCCAGCACGCCGCCCTGGGCATCGTTGCCTCGGCTGACCCGCAGAAAGTGGCGCCCCACCCAGTAGCCGTCGCGGCTGATCAGGCTTTGGCCGTCGGCCAGCTGGCCGCGCAGGCTCAATGCCTGCTCGAGGCTCTCGACCGGCTTGACCTGGCCCAGCCAGGGGGCCAGGTCAACGCCGCCCTGTACTTTGTCCAGCAGGCTGCCGGCAAGGCGCTTGCCGGTGCCGGCGGCCTCCAGCAGACGCAACTCGCCCTGCTCGAAGCCCGTCAGGTCGAGCCCGGCCAGGTCGTCCACCAGTACCGCGTGCAGGTCGGCGCCCAGCACGGTTTCCACCGCCAGCTCCCAACCCGGCTCCACGCGCAGGCCTTCAGCCAGGCGTGGGCGTTGCTCCAGGCCCTGCGCGCGCAACCAGTCGAGGGTACCGCTGCCTGGGTCCAGCGCGGCCTGCTGCAAGGCTTCGAGCGATGCCAGCCGGCCACCCAGGCGCTGCAGTTCACCCTGGGCCTGCTGCTGCGCCTGGGCGGCCTGCTGCAATTGCTCGCGCAGCGCGTCGAGGCGCTCGATCACCTGCTGTTCTTCCAGGTGCAGGTCTTCGAGCAGCAATTCGCTGCTGGCCAGTTGTTCGTTCAGTTCCAGGATGGCCGCATCTTCAGGGTCGGCGCTCAACTGGTCGCGTTCTTCGCCCAGCTTGCGCTGGCGCTCCGAGACGCGCTCCAGGCTCTGCTCCAGCTGCTGGATGCGCGACTGCTGCACCTCGGCCTGGCGGCGCGGCTCGGCGGAGCGGGTGTTGAAGCTGTCCCACTGCTCCTGCCAGCCATGCATGGTGGTCTCGGCTTCCTCAAGGGTCGCGGCGGCCTCCTCGGCTGCCGCCAGCGACAGTTCCTGCTCGGGCTCGATCATCTCCAGCTCTTCGCCCAGGGTCGCCAGCAAGGTGCGGTCGTGGCCCAGGTGCGATTCGGTTTCCAGACGCGCGCGTTCGGCTTCCTTGAAGTCATCCTGCAACTGGCGCAGACGCTGCTGGCCGTGCTGGATGTTCTGCTCGACCCGGGCGATGTCGCCGCCTACCGAATAGAAGCGCCCCTGGACCAGGTTGAAACGCTCCGACAGGTCGTGGTGACCGTCGCGCAGGCGCTCGATGCTCGCATCGGCATTGCGCTGCTCGGCCACCAGGGCCTCGAAGGCCACTTCCTGGTCGCCGATGATCGCCTCGCGCTGGCCCACCTGATCGTTCAGCGCACGCCAACGCAGGGCCGCCAGCTGGGCCTTGAGCTGACGCTCCTCGGCCTTGTATTCCTTGTACTTCTCCGCTGCCTGGGCCTGGCGGTGCAGGCGTTCGAGCTGACGTTCCAGCTCTTCGCGCAGGTCGGTCAGGCGCTCCAGGTTCTCGTGGGTGCGGCGGATGCGGTTTTCGGTTTCGCGGCGGCGCTCCTTGTACTTGGAGATGCCGGCGGCCTCTTCGATGAAGTTGCGCAACTCTTCGGGCTTGGCCTCGATCAGCTTGGAGATCATGCCCTGCTCAATGATCGAGTAGCTGCGCGGGCCCAGGCCGGTACCCAGGAAGATATCGGTGATGTCGCGCCGACGGCACTTGGTGCCGTTGAGGTAATAGGTGTTCTGCGCGTCGCGGGTCACCTTGCGCCGGATCGAGATCTCGGCATAGGCGGCATACTCGCCCACCAGGGTGTTGTCACTGTTGTCGAACACCAGTTCGATACTGGCCTGGCTGACCGGCTTGCGGCTGGTGGAGCCGTTGAAGATGACGTCGGTCATCGACTCGCCACGCAGGTTTTTCGCCGAGCTTTCGCCCATCACCCAGCGCACCGCATCGATGATGTTGGACTTGCCGCAGCCATTGGGGCCGACCACGGCCGCCATGTTGCTGGGGAAGTTGACGGTAGTCGGGTCGACGAACGACTTGAACCCCGCCAGGCGAATGCACTTGAGGCGCATGCTCAGCCAGCAACCAGCGAGGACAGCACCAGCGTGCAACTGCGCTCGCAGTACTGCGTCAGCACCTCGCGGATACGCGGCAGGTCGCCACCCACCACCGCTTCGAGCAGTTGGGCGAACAGCACCAGGAAGTCGTTCATGTTGGCCTTGCGCTGGTCCAGCGCCAGGTAATAGGTGCGGCTCATGGCCGGCTGCAGGTTCTCGACGGTTTCCTGCAGGTAGGGGTTGTTGGCGAACGGGTACGCGGCGCGCATCACCGCGAAGCTCTCTTCGACGAAGGCCTTGATGTCCTGGCGCGCACTGGCGGCGTGCAGACGCTGCTGGATGACCAGAAACGGTGCAAGTTCGGCTTCGCTGCGCGGCGCACTGGCCACGGCATTGCCCAGCAGGATGTACAGCTCGCTCATCAGGGTGCAGAGGCTGCGCACGTTGTGCTCGTTGAGCGCCGTAACCTGCGCGCCACGGCGCGGCAGGATGGTCACCAGGTGCCGGCGCTCGAGTATCAGCAGTGCCTCTCGCACCGAGCCACGGCTGACATTGAGCGCCTGGGTGACCTTCTGTTCCTGGATGCGCTCGGCAGGTTTGAGCTCACCGCGGATGATCCGCTCGGCCAGGTAATGGGCAATTTGCTCGGAGAGGCTGTCCGGCGCCTTGAACGTCATGGTTTTCCTTCAAAATCATTGAACTGTGCACAAGCGCCGATTGTAGCGCACTTGCCTGCACCTCGCGCAGCGGCACAGGCACGCAGTTGGCACGATTGAAGCAAAACAATCGTCAACCCGGCCCCGGTTCTATGCTGAATACAGAGGCTATCGAGGATGACAGGATCAGCACGCACAAAAAGCTGACCTTGAAGTCAGAAAGCAGTTGACCGGCAAGTCAAGTCTGCCTACAGTCGACCCCGTCCACTCAACAACAATAATTCGCTTGTGAGGCCTTCCGTGATCCAGTTTCTACTCAACCAGGAGCTGCGCAGTGAGCATGCCCTGGACCCCAACCTGACGGTGCTCGAGTACCTGCGCGAGCACCTGGGCAAACCCGGTACCAAGGAAGGCTGCGCGAGCGGCGATTGCGGCGCCTGCACCGTCGTGGTCGGTGAACTGGCTGCAGATGAACACGGCCGGCAGCACCTGTGTTATCGCAGCCTCAATTCATGCCTGACGTTCGTCTCGTCGCTGCATGGCAAGCAGCTGATCAGCGTCGAAGGGCTCAAGCACCAGGGCAAGCTGCACAGCGTGCAGCAGGCCATGGTCGACTGCCATGGCTCGCAATGCGGCTTCTGTACCCCGGGCTTCGTGATGTCGCTGTTCGCCCTGCAGAAGAACAGCGACGCCCCCGACCTGCACCGCGCCCAGGAGGCCCTGGCCGGCAACCTGTGCCGCTGCACCGGCTACCGGCCGATCCTGGCAGCCGCCGAGCAGGCCTGCTGCCAGGCCGCCCCCGACCAGTTCGACAGCGCCCAGGCACAGACCATCGCCCGGCTCCAGGCGATTGCGCCCAAGGAAACCGGCGAACTCAACAGCGGCGACAAGCGCTGCCTGGTGCCGCTGACCGTGGCCGACCTGGCCGAGCTGTACGGCTCGCACCCCGAAGCCCGCCTGCTGGCCGGCGGCACCGACCTGGCGCTGGAGGTCACGCAGTTCCACAAGACCCTGCCGGTGATGATCTACGTGGGCAACGTCGCCGAGATGAAGCGGGTCGAGGCCTTTGACGATCGCCTGGAAATCGGCGCCGCCACACCGCTCACCGACTGCTATGACGCGCTGAGCCGTGAATACCCCGACTTCGGCGAACTGCTGCACCGCTTCGCTTCGCTGCAGATCCGCAATCAGGGCACCCTGGGCGGCAACATCGGCAACGCCTCGCCGATCGGCGATTCGCCGCCCCTGCTGATCGCCCTGGGTGCGCAGATCGTGCTGCGCCGGGGTCAGGACACACGCACCCTGGCGCTGGAAGACTATTTCATCGACTACCGCATCACCGCACGCCAGGAAAGCGAGTTCATCGAGAAGATCATCGTGCCGCGGGCCAACCTGGCCTGGGCGTTCCGGGCCTACAAGGTGTCCAAGCGACTGGACGACGACATTTCGGCGGTGTGCGCCGCCTTCAACCTGCGCATCGACAACGGCGTGGTGGCCGAGGCCCGTATCGCCTTCGGCGGCATGGCCGCC
Organism: Pseudomonas sp. VE 267-6A; assembly: GCF_024126555.1. NCBI lineage: Bacteria > Pseudomonadati > Pseudomonadota > Gammaproteobacteria > Pseudomonadales > Pseudomonadaceae > Pseudomonas > Pseudomonas sp. VE 267-6A. The sequence continues at coordinate 20,220 of NZ_JAMYBY010000021.1, read as the reverse complement.
ATCCCCAAGCGCGCCCGCGCCTGTGAAGCCGCCCTGCTCGGCAAGCCGTTCAACCAGGCCGGTATCGAGCGCGCCTGCCAGGCGCTGGGCGAAGACTTCACCCCGCTGTCGGACTTCAGGGCCAGCAAGGAATACCGCCTGCTCGGCGCGCAGAACCTGCTGCGCAAGTACTTCATCGAACTGCACACGCCGCACATCGAAACCCGGGTGACCGCCTATGTCTAACCATCCTCACGTGGCCAGGAGCCAGGCCGAACTGGCCGAGCTGTTCGCCCAGGGCCTGACCAGTGGCGTCGGGCGCAGCATCAAGCACGACAGCGCCGACAAGCATGTGTCCGGCGAGGCGGTGTATATCGATGATCGCCTCGAATTCCCCAACCAGTTGCATGTGTACGCTCGCTTGTCGGACCGCGCCCATGCACGGGTACTGAGCATCGACACCCGCCCGTGCTACGCCATCGAGGGCGTGCGCATCGCCATCACCCACGAAGACATCCCGGGCCTGAAGGACATCGGCCCGCTGCTGCCGGGCGACCCGCTGCTGGCCATCGACACCGTCGAGTTCGTCGGCCAGCCGGTGCTGGCCGTGGCCGCCTGCGACCTGGACACCGCCCGCCGCGCAGCGATGGCCGCGATCATCGAATACGAAGACCTGGAGCCGGTGCTGGATGTGGTTCAGGCCCTGCGCAAGAAGCATTTCGTGCTCGACAGCCACACCCACCAGCGCGGCGATTCGGTCACCGCGCTGGCCAGCGCCCCGCATCGGGTACAGGGCACCCTGCATATCGGCGGCCAGGAGCACTTCTACCTCGAAACCCAGATCTCCTCGGTGATGCCCACCGAGGATGGCGGCATGATCGTGTACTGCTCCACGCAGAACCCCACCGAAGTGCAGAAGCTGGTGGCCGAAGTGCTGGACGTGCCGATGAACAAGGTCGTGGTGGACATGCGCCGCATGGGCGGCGGCTTCGGCGGCAAGGAAACCCAGGCCGCCAGCCCCGCCTGCCTGTGCGCGGTGATCGCGCGCCTGACCGGGCAGCCGACCAAGATGCGCCTGCCACGGGTCGAGGACATGCTGATGACCGGCAAGCGCCACCCCTTCTATATCGAATACGACGTGGGGTTCGATGACAGCGGCCGCCTGCATGGCATCAACCTGGAACTGGCCGGCAACTGCGGCTGCTCGCCGGACCTGTCGGCCTCGATCGTCGACCGTGCGATGTTCCACTCCGACAACGCCTATTACCTGGGCGACGCCACCATCAACGGCCACCGCTGCAAGACCAACACCGCCTCCAATACCGCCTACCGCGGCTTTGGCGGCCCGCAGGGCATGGTTGCCATCGAAGAGGTGATGGACCGCATCGCCCGCCACCTGGCACTGGACCCGCTGGCGGTACGCAAGGCCAACTACTACGGCAAGACCGAGCGCAACGTCACCCACTACTACCAGACGGTCGAGCACAACATGCTCGAGGAGATCACCGCCGAGCTCGAAGCCAGTAGCGACTACCAGCAGCGCCGCGAGTCGATCCGCCGCTTCAACGCCAACAGCCCGGTGCTGAAAAAGGGCCTGGCGCTGACCCCGGTGAAGTTCGGCATCTCGTTCACCGCCAGCTTTCTCAACCAGGCCGGTGCGCTGGTGCACATCTACACCGATGGCAGCATCCACCTCAACCACGGCGGCACCGAGATGGGCCAGGGCCTGAACACCAAGGTGGCCCAGGTGGTGGCCGAAGTGTTCCAGGTGGACTTCAGCCGCATACAGATCACCGCCACCAACACCGACAAGGTGCCCAACACCTCGCCCACGGCGGCCTCCAGCGGCGCCGACCTGAACGGCAAGGCGGCGCAGAACGCGGCCGAAATCCTCAAGCAGCGCCTGGTGGCATTTGCCGCGCGTCAGTACAAGGTCAGTGAAGAAGACGTCGAGTTTCGCAACGGGCACGTGCGCGTGCGCGATGAAATCCTCACCTTCGAGAGCCTGGTGCAGCAGGCCTACTTTGCCCAGGTGTCGCTGTCGAGCACCGGCTTCTACAAGACCCCGAAGATCTACTACGACCGCAGCCAGGCGCGCGGGCGCCCGTTCTACTACTTCGCCTTCGGCGCGGCGTGCGCCGAGGTGATCGTCGACACCCTGACCGGCGAGTACAAGATGCTGCGCACCGACATCCTGCATGACGTGGGCGCCTCGCTGAACCCGGCCATCGACATTGGCCAGGTGGAGGGCGGGTTCATCCAGGGCATGGGGTGGCTGACCACCGAGGAACTGGTGTGGAACGCCAAGGGCAAGCTGATGACCAGCGGCCCGGCCAGCTACAAGATCCCGGCGGTGGCGGACATGCCGGTGGACCTGCGGGTGAAGCTGGTGGAGAACCGCAAGAACCCCGAGGACACGGTGTTCCATTCCAAGGCGGTGGGCGAGCCGCCGTTCATGCTGGGGATCGCGCCGTGGTGCGCGATCAAGGATGCAGTGGCCAGCCTGGCGGATTATCGCGAGCAACCGCAGATCGATGCCCCGGCCACCCCCGAGCGGGTGCTGTGGGGCTGCGAGCAGATGCGCAAGGTGGTGGCGGGCCGGCAGGCGGCTGCCGAGGTGGAAACCGTTACACCGTAGTGCGCCCTTCGCCGGCAAGGCCGGCTCCTACAGGGCGCGATTGCTGTAGGAGCCGGCCTTGCCGGCGAAGAGGCCCGATCAGGCACTGAAGAGGCAACCGACTATGCACACCTGGATCAACGCCCTGTCCGACCTGCACACCCGGGGCGAACCCTGCGTGCTGGTGACCATCATCGAAGAGCTGGGCTCCACCCCACGCAATGCCGGCTCGAAGATGGTCGTCAGCGCGACCCAGCTGTTCGACACCATCGGCGGCGGGCACTTGGAATACAAGGCCATGCACATCGCCCGGCAGATGCTTGCCGAAGGCCGCGAAACCACCCACCTGGAGCGCTTCAGCCTCGGCGCCAGCCTTGGCCAGTGCTGCGGCGGCGCCACCGTGCTGCTGTTCGAGCCCATGGGCGGCGTGCAGGCGCAGATCGCGGTATTCGGCGCAGGCCATGTCGGCCGCGCTCTGGTACCCTTGCTCGCCGCGCTGCCCTGCCGGGTACGCTGGATCGATTCGCGCGAGCAGGAATTCCCCGACATCATCCCCACGGGGGTGAGCAAGGTCGTCAGCGAGGAACCGGTCGACGAGGTCGATGAACTGCCCGCCGGCAGCTATTGCATCGTCATGACCCACAATCATCAACTGGACCTGGAACTGACCGCCGCGATCCTCAAGCGCAACGATTTCACCTGGTTCGGCCTGATCGGCTCCAGGACCAAGCGCGTGAAGTTCGAGCACCGCCTGCGCGAGCGCGGCTTTGCCGCCGACAGCCTGGCACGCATGCGCTGCCCGATGGGCCTGGCCGAGGTCAAGGGCAAGCTGCCGATCGAGATCGCCGTGTCCATCGCCGCCGAAATCATCGCCACCTACAACGCGAACTTCGGCCAGCATACCGGCTCGGCCACCACCCAACCCATTGCCAAACTGCTGCCGCCGTCACGGCGCAGCCAAGCCATTTGACGAGAGCCACATGAGCGCAACCCGCAAAGCCTACCGTGCCGCCCTGCTGCACAGCCTCGCCGACCCTGCCGAGGTGGGCGTCGAAGCATCGTATGAATATTTCGAAGACGGCCTGCTGGTCATCGACCAGGGCAAGATCAGCGCCATCGGCCACGCCAGCGAACTGCTGCCAGGCCTGGACGCCGACATCGAAGTGGTGCACTACCAGGACGCCTTGATCACCCCGGGGTTCATCGATACCCATATCCACTTCCCGCAGACCGGCATGATCGGCTCCTACGGCGAGCAGTTGCTGGACTGGCTGAACACCTACACCTTCCCGTGCGAGCGCCAGTTCGAAGACAAGGCTCACGCCGACAAGGTGGCCAAGCTGTTCCTCAAGGAGCTGCTGCGCAACGGCACCACCTCGGCGCTGGTGTTCGGCAGCGTGCACCCTGCCTCGGTCAACGCCCTGTTCGAGGAAGCCGAGCGCCTGGACCTGCGCCTGATCGCCGGCAAGGTGATGATGGACCGCAACGCCCCCGACTACCTGACCGACACCGCCGAGTCGGGCTACGCCGACAGCAAGGCGCTGATCCAGCGCTGGCACGGCAAGGGCCGCCTGCACTATGCGGTGACCCCGCGCTTTGCGCCCACCAGCACCCCGCAACAGCTGGCCCTGGCCGGCCAGTTGCTCAAGGAGTTCCCGGACCTGTACCTGCACACCCACCTGAGCGAAAACCTCAAGGAGATCGAGTGGGTCAAGGCGCTGTTCCCCGAGCGCAGTGGCTACCTGGATGTGTACGACCATTTCGAACTGCTGGGCGAGCGCTCGGTGTTCGCCCACGCCGTTCACCTGTGCGATGCCGAATGCCAGCGCCTGGCCGAGACCGGTTCGGCCGTGGCGTTCTGCCCGACCTCCAACCTGTTCCTGGGCAGCGGCCTGTTCAACCTGCCCCAGGCCGAGCAGCACAAGGTCAAGGTCGGCCTGGGCACCGACGTGGGCGCCGGCACCAGCTTCTCGCTGCTGTACACCCTGAACGAAGCCTACAAGGTCATGCAGTTGCAGGGCGCGCGCCTGAGCCCGTTCAAGTCGCTGTACCTGGCCACCCTGGGCGGTGCGCGGGCTTTGAACCTGGAGGAACGCATCGGCACCCTGCAACCGGGTAGCGACGCCGACTTCATCGTGCTCGATTACAAGGCCACCCCGCTGCTGGACTACCGTCTCCAGCAGTCCGGCAGCATCGAGGAGACCCTGTTCGTGCTGACCACCCTGGGCGACGACCGTACCATTCGCGAAACCTTTGCCGCCGGGCGCAGCGTGCACCAGCGCTAAGGCGTTCGAAACAGGCCGCGGTACAACGCGCCGCCGATCACCGCCCCGATCAGCGGCGCCACCCAGAACAGCCACAGCTGATGCAGCGCCCAGCCACCGACGAACAGCGCCGGCCCGGTGCTGCGTGCCGGATTCACCGATGTGTTGGTAACCGGTATCGACACCAGGTGGATCAGCGTCAGCGCCAGCCCGATGGCGATCGGCGCAAAGCCGGCCGGCGCCCGCGAATCGGTGGCGCCCATGATGATCAGAATGAACATCGCGGTCATCACCACCTCGCTGACAAAACCTGCCCCCAGCGAGTACTGCCCCGGCGAATGCTCGCCATAGCCGTTCGAGGCAAGCCCGTTCGACAACTCGAAGCCGACCTTGCCGCTGGCGATGAGGTAGATCACGCCGGCAGCCAGGATGGCGCCCACCACCTGGGCGATCACGTACGGCACCAGGTCCTTGAGCGGAAACCGCCCGCCCACGACCAGGCCCAGCGATACCGCAGGGTTGAGGTGACAACCGGAGATATGACCGATGGCGAATGCCATGGTCAGCACAGTCAGCCCGAAGGCCATGGAGACACCGACCAGGCCAATGCCGATCGGAAAAGACGCAGCCAGTACCGCGCTGCCACAACCCCCCAACACCAACCAGAACGTCCCTATCAATTCAGCTCCCATGCGTTTGCTCATGGGCATCGACATCAGTCTGTCCTCAAGAAGTGGTACGCCTGAAGCGCAAGCCCAACTGCTTGATGAAGGTTTGCGGGAGTGCAACAGATAGAAATCTAGCAGAGGTTGGCTCAAGTGCCAGCAGCCCTGAAAGCATCGCGGGTCAAGCCCGCTCCCACAAGGACCGAGACAATCCTGTGGGAGCGGGCTCGACCCGCGATTGCAGGCGACGCAGTATCAGCCCTTTGCCGGCACCGAGCTGCCGCGCTTCTTGGTTTGCAGCAGGTGCGAGAACACCGCGTGCAGGTCATCCGACGCACTCTCCTCGTCGAGGTTGAGCTTGCTGTCGATGTGGTCCATGTGGTGCATCATCAGGCTCACCGCCTGGGCCGCATCACGCGCCTCGATGGCGTCGATCAGTTGCATGTGCTCGTCATACGAGCAGTGCGAGCGGTTGCCGCTTTCGTACTGGGCAATGATCAGCGAGGTCTGCGATACCAGGCTGCGCTGGAAGCTGATCAGCGGTGCATTTCCCGCCGCTTCCGCCAGCTTGAGGTGAAACTCGCCAGACAGGCGAATGCCGGCACCCCGATCGCCGCGCGAGAAGCTGTCGCGCTCCTCGCGCACCATCTGGCGCAGTTCGTTCAACTGCTCGGCGGTGGCGTGCTCAACTGCAAGTTCGGTGATGGCACGCTCGACCATGCGCCGCGAAAAGAACACCTGGCGCGCCTCTTCGACGGTCGGGCTGGCCACTACCGCACCGCGATTGGGGCGCAGCAGCACCACGCTTTCGTGGGCCAGGCGCGACAGCGCACGCCGGATGATGGTGCGGCTGACGCCGAAGATCTCGCCCAGGGCTTCCTCACTCAACTTGGTACCCGGCGCCAGGCGTTGTTCGAGGATTGCCTCGAATATGTGCGCGTAAACGATATCGTCCTGGGTGCCGCTACGACCGGCCTTGCCGGTGCGCGTGGGTTTCTTGAGGGGTTGCAGCTGTTCGTTCATGGGCGCTCGAGCACGGAGATCCACCTATCGGACCCTGACTGTAATACCAGCCAGTAGGGCGATGGCAAGTCCTGGATAGAAAATTAGACGTTCATGGTATTGACGCATTGTACACAGGCTTGGCGATTTCTGCAGAGTGCCATCACGTTATAGCCGTGGCGACAATTTACCTGCACACACCGACAAAAACATTATTTGCATTATTTGTATACAAACGCATAATCCAGCCGTGCAACTTCCTGACCCGCAGGTCAACAACAGGTCCGGTCGCCATGCCCTCCCCCTCGCAGAGCCCCCAGTCAACGCGCAGGACAAGCTCTGAACAACAAGAAAAGACGTGAGGAGTACACGCTGTGGAAAGCCGCAAACCCCAAGCCCCTACGCTGGATCTTGCCCCACCGCTCGAAACGAGCTGGCTGGAGCGGATTTTCAAACTCAAGCTGCACGGCACCACTGTCAGGACCGAACTGATCGCGGGTGTAACCACCTTCATCACCATGGCCTACATCATTTTCGTCAACCCCAACATCATGGCCGACGCCGGCATCGACCACGGTGCCGCGTTCGTGGCCACCTGCATCGCGGCGGCACTCGGCTGCCTGCTGATGGGCCTGTATGCCAACTGGCCGGTGGGCCTGGCACCCGGCATGGGGCTGAATGCCTTTTTCACCTACACGGTGGTCGGCACCATGGGCTACACCTGGGAGGCCGCGCTGGGTGCGGTGTTCGTATCGGGTGTGCTGTTCATGCTGCTGACGCTGTCGCGGGTGCGCGAATGGCTGCTCAACAGCATCCCGCTGAGCCTGCGCCACGCCATGGGCGCGGGTGTGGGGCTGTTTCTCGGGGTGATCGGGCTGAAGACGGCCGGCATCATCGTCGCCAGCCCAGCCACCCTGATCAAGCTCGGCTCGCTGCACGAGCCTGGCCCGCTGCTGGCGGCGGCGTGCTTCCTGATGATTGCCGTGCTCAGCTATCGCCGGGTGTTCGGCGCGATCCTGATCAGCATTATCGCCGTGACACTGGCCGGCTGGGCCCTGGGCCTGGTGGAATATGGCGGCGTGTTCTCGCTGCCGCCGAGCCTGGCGCCCACCTGGATGGCCATGGACGTAGCGGGCGTGTTCAACGTCAGCATGATCAGCGTGGTACTGGCGTTTCTGTTCGTGCACATGTTCGACACCGCCGGCACGCTGATGGGCGTGGCCCAGCGCGCCAACCTGGTGAACGCCGAGGGGCGCATCGAAAACCTGTCGCGGGCGCTCAAGGCCGACAGTGCATCGAGCGTGTTCGGTGCCGTGGTGGGTGTGCCGCCGGTAACCAGCTACGTGGAAAGTGCTGCAGGTGTGGCGGCCGGCGGGCGCACGGGGCTCACGGCCGTGGTGGTCGGCCTGCTGTTCGTCGCGGCGATGTTCTTTGCGCCGCTGGCGGGCATGATCCCGGCGTATGCCACCGCCGGCGCACTGATCTATGTGGCGATGCTGATGATGGGCAGCATGGCGCACATCAACTGGGATGAAGCCACCGACAGCATTCCGGCGATCGTCACGGCGATCATGATGCCGCTGACATTCTCGGTGGCGGACGGCATTGCGCTGGGCTTCATCACCTATGTGGTGCTCAAGGCCGGCACCGGGCGCTACAGGGAGATCTCGGCGAGCCTGTGGGTGCTGTGTGCGATCTTTGTGGCCAAGTTCGTGTTCCTGTAAGCACTGCGTCGGTTCAAGGAGCCTCGCCTTCGGGCGGGGCTTTTTGTTGCCTGTGCCGCTCTGCCAGCGAACAGCCCTGCAGGCACGCCCTCGAAACCGAGGCAAAAAAAAGCCCGCCAGTGAGAGCGGGCAAGGACCTACGAAGATTCATCTAGCGACCAACTAGCTTCCGCGATAGGTCGAGTAACTGTACGGCGAGATCAGCAACGGCACGTGGTAGTGATCCTGCTCGGCGCTGATGCCGAAACGCAGCACCACCACATCCAGGAACGCCGGCTCCGGCAACTGCACACCACGGGCACGATAATAGTCACCGGCACTGAACTGCAGCTGGTACACACCGCTGCGGTAATCCTCACCCTGCAGCAGTGGCGCATCGCAACGGCCATCGCTGTTGGTCAGCGCCGTGTTCACCAGCTCAAGCTGCTGGCCTTCGACCCGGTACAGCTCGACCTTGATCGAGCTGCCAGGGCAGCCATGTGCGGCATCCAGTACATGCGTGGTCAAACGTCCCATTGCGTGCGCCTCGTTTCAATCTATGGGCAAAAAATACCCGCACGGCACCGGGATGAAGCAGGGCAGCGTGCGGCTGTCGGATTATTAAGACATTTTCAGCCAAAATTGTACACAATAAATTCGACGATTTTGTTAGCCTGCCGAGCGTGTCCTGTAAATACGCCATCAGTCGCAAAGCCGCGCGCCTGGCGGACGCTATCGTCATTTACTGACCAATCAGGCAGGTTTCTTGCAACCTTTTTCAAGGGCGAATGGCGGAAGAAATGCGAAAAAACAGGCTTACAAATCGTCAATAAAGTTGTATACAATCACTCCATCGTTGTGGCCGATGACCTGACTCAGACACCACACCCCCGTTTTCACGTACAAGAAGGAAGGCTGCAGTGAGCGCTGATTATCCTCGCGACCTGATCGGTTACGGCAACAACCCACCCCATCCGCGCTGGCCGGGGAATGCCCGCATCGCTTTGTCTTTCGTGCTCAACTATGAAGAAGGTGGCGAACGCAACATTCTTCACGGGGACAAGGAATCCGAAGCCTTCCTTTCCGAGATGGTCTCGGCGCAGCCCCTGCAGGGCGCCCGCAACATGAGCATGGAATCGCTTTACGAGTATGGCAGCCGCGCCGGTGTGTGGCGCCTGCTCAAGCTGTTCGAAGACACCGGCGTGCCGCTCACCGTGTTTGCCGTGGCCATGGCCGCCCAGCGCCACCCCGACGTGATCCGCGCCATGGTCGCCGCCGGCCATGAGATCTGCAGCCACGGCTACCGCTGGATCGACTACCAGTACATGGACGAGAACCAGGAGCGCGAGCACATGCTCGAGGCCATCCGCATTCTCACCGACCTCACCGGCGAGCGCCCGCTGGGCTGGTACACCGGCCGTACCGGGCCCAACACCCGCCGGCTGGTGATGGAGGAAGGCGGCTTCCTCTACGACAGCGACACCTACGACGACGACCTGCCCTACTGGGAACCCAACAACCCCACCGGCAAGCCGCACCTGGTGATCCCCTACACCCTGGACACCAACGACATGCGCTTCACCCAGGTGCAGGGCTTCAATTGTGGCGAGCAGTTCTTCCAGTACCTCAAGGACGCCTTCGACGTGCTCTACGCCGAAGGTGCCGAGGCGCCGAAGATGCTCTCGATCGGCCTGCACTGCCGCCTGATCGGCCGCCCGGCACGCATCGCCGCGCTCAAGCGCTTCGTGGAGTACGCCAAGAGCCATGAGCAGGTGTGGTTCGCCCGGCGCGTGGACATCGCCCGCCACTGGCATGCCACCCACCCTTTCCAAGCCGAGAGCGCCAAATGACCGACTTCAAGACCCTCAAGCCTTCGACCCTGGACCGTGCCGCGTTCGTCGCCGCCTTCGCCGACATCTACGAGCACTCGCCGTGGGTCGCCGAAAAAGCCTACGACCTGGGCCAACTGCACGAGCTGGACCAGATCGAAGCCCTGCACCAGCGCATGAGCGACATCCTGCTCAGCGCCGATCACGCCAGCCAGCTGGCCCTGATCAATGCTCACCCGGACCTGGCCGGCAAAGCCGCCGTCCAGGGCGAACTGACCGAATCGAGCACCAACGAACAGGCTGGCGCCGGCATCCACCAGTGCACCGCCGAAGAGTTCGCCCGTTTCACCGAACTCAACGACGCCTACAAGGCCAGGTTCCAGTTCCCGTTCATCATGGCGGTAAAAGGCAGCAACCGGCACCAGATCCTCGCCTCGTTCGAGAAACGCATCCACAACTCGGTCGAGGCCGAGTTCAAGGAAGCCCTGGCGCAGATCAACCTGATCGCCCTGTTCCGCCTGCAGCAGCTGTAACCGGCGCGCCTTGGCAGGCACTGGCCTGCCGGCAATCGCCAAAGCCCCGACAACACATAATTAGAGAACACCCGCATGCGCACTTTAGTGATTGAGCCCCTGACCAAAGAAGCCTTCGCCCCTTTCGGTGACGTGATCGAAACCGACGGCAGCGACCACTTCATGATCAACAACGGTTCGACCATGCGCTTCCACAAGCTGGCCACGGTAGAAACCGCCCAGCCCGAGGACTCCGCCATCATCAGCATCTTCCGCGCCGACGCGCAGGACATGCCGCTGACCGTGCGCATGCTGGAGCGCCATCCGCTGGGCAGCCAGGCCTTCATCCCGCTGCTCGGCAATCCCTTTCTGATCGTGGTCGCGCCCGTTGGCGATGTACCTGTATCGGGTCTTGTCCGCGCCTTTGTCAGTAATGGCAGGCAGGGCATCAATTACCATCGCGGCGTCTGGCACCACCCGGTGCTGACGATCGAAAAGCGGGATGACTTCCTGGTGGTTGATCGCAGCGGTTCCGGCAACAACTGCGACGAACATTTCTTCAATGAGGATGAGCAACTGATCCTCGCACCCCACCAATAAGAGAAGGTCGGTCACTGGCCTGCGGTGACCGGCAAGAGGTAAAGACTGTGGAAGCACATCTGTTGGAATGGCTGAACCTGAGCGTGCGCTGGGTTCACATGATCACTGGCGTGGCCTGGATCGGCGCGTCGTTCTATTTCGTATGGCTGGAGAACAACCTCAACCGGGCCAACCCGCGCGACGGTCTGTCGGGCGACCTCTGGGCGATTCACGGTGGCGGTATCTACCACCTGGAAAAGTACAAGCTTGCCCCGCCGAAAATGCCGGAGAACCTGCACTGGTTCAAATGGGAAGCCTACTTCACCTGGATGTCGGGTATTGCCCTGCTGTGCCTGGTGTTCTACTGGAACCCCAGCGTCTACCTGCTGGCCCCCGGCAGCACCCTGAGCGGTGGTGAAGGCATCGCCATCGGCGTCGGTTCGCTGATCGCCGGCTGGTTCATCTACGACGTGCTGTGCGACTCGCCCCTGGGCAAGCGCCCCGGCCTGCTCGGCCTGGTGCTGTTCGTGCTGATCATTGCGGCCTGCTACGGCTTCAGCCAGGTGTTCAGCGGCCGTGGTGCGTACCTGCACACCGGCGCGATCATCGGCACCATCATGGTCGGCAACGTGTTCCGCATCATCATGCCGGCCCAGCGTGCACTGGTCGCCGCCATCGAGAAGAACGAAACCCCCGACCCGACCCTGCCGGCCAAGGGCCTGCTGCGTTCGCGCCACAACAACTACTTCACCCTGCCGGTGCTGTTCATCATGATCAGCAACCACTTCCCGAGCACCTACGGCAGCCAGTACAACTGGCTGATCCTGGCCGGGATCGCGATTGCAGCGGTGCTGGTGCGTCACTACTTCAACACCCGCCACGACAGCGCCAAGTACGCCTGGACCCTGCCCGTCGGCGCCCTGGCGATGATCTGCCTGGCCTACGTCACCGGCCCCAAGCCGATGCCGACCGCCCCTGAGCAGGCCGCTGCCAAGGTCCAGTACCAGCCGCTGCCGGAAACCGCACTGGGTGGCAAGACCGCTGCCGAGAAAGCCGCCGAACAGGCCGCCAACCCGGCACCTGCCGCCACCCCGGCCGAAGCGCCCGCCACTGCCACCGCTGCGGCGGACAGCGGCAACTTCGACAAGATCCACAGCGTCATCCAGGAACGCTGCACCGTGTGCCATTCGGCCAAGCCGACCAGCCCACTGTTCAGTGCCGCCCCGGCCGGCGTGATGCTCGATACCCCGCAACAGATCCAGCAACTGGCCCCACGCATCCAGGCACAGGCCGTCGCCAGCCAGATCATGCCCCTGGGCAACATCACCCAGATGACCCAGCAGGAACGTGAACTGATTGGTGCATGGATCGCCAAGGGTGCTCCAACCAACTGATACAAGCTTCAAGCGGCAAGCTACAAGCTGCAAGCCAGGCGCGGCCTCCTGCTTCTTCGCAAGCAGGGCGCCTGAGCCTGCAGCTACCCAGAATAAAAACAAAACCTGAGGTGCTGCATGTCCGAGTCACGCAAGGCGTACATCCCCGTTGCGCCGCCACGACAGCCACTGCCCCTGCTGCAACTGATCCTGGTGGGTTTGCAACATGTTCTGCTGATGTACGGAGGTGCCATTGCGGTGCCGCTGATCATCGGGCAGGCCGCCGGGCTCTCTCGTGAAGAAATCGCATTCCTGATCAATGCCGATCTGCTGGTCGCCGGTGTCGCCACCGTGGTCCAGTCGCTCGGCATTGGCGCACTGGGCATCCGCATGCCGGTGATGATGGGCGCCAGCTTCGCCGCCGTCGGCAGCATGGTGGCCATGGCCGGCATGCCCGGCGTGGGCCTGCAGGGGATTTTCGGCGCGACCATCGCCGCCGGCTTCTTCGGCATGCTGATCGCCCCGTTCATGTCCAAGGTGGTGAGGTTTTTCCCCCCACTGGTCACCGGCACGGTGATTACCTCCATCGGCCTGTCGCTGTTCCCGGTCGCCGTCAACTGGGCCGGCGGCGGCGCGGCGGCCGCGCCGTTCGGCTCGCCGATCTACCTGGCCGTGGCCGGCCTGGTGCTGACCACCATCCTGCTGATCAATCGCTTCATGCGTGGCTTCTGGGTGAACGTGTCGGTACTGATCGGCATGGGCCTGGGCTACATCATTGCCGGCGCCATCGGCATGGTCGACCTCAGCGGCCTGGCCCAGGCCCCCTGGGTACAGGTGGTCACCCCGCTGCACTTCGGCATGCCCACCTTCAGCCTGGCGCCGATCCTGTCGATGTGCCTGGTGGTGGTGATCATCTTCGTCGAGTCCACCGGCATGTTCCTGGCGCTGGGCAAGGTCACCGAGCGTGAAGTGACCCCGGGCATGCTGCGTCGCGGCCTGTTCTGGGACGCCGGCGCCTCGTTCGTGGCAGGCTTTTTCAACACCTTCACCCACTCCTCGTTCGCACAGAACATCGGCCTGGTCCAGATGACCGGCGTGCGCTGCCGCTACGTGACCGTGGTGGCCGGGCTGTTCCTGATCGTGCTCAGCCTGCTGCCCAAGGCGGCATTCCTGATTGCCTCGATCCCGCCGGCGGTGCTGGGCGGCGCCTCCATCGCCATGTTCGGCATGGTCGCGGCCACCGGCATCAAGATCCTGCAGGAGGCCGACATCGGCGACCGGCGCAACCAGTTGCTGGTGGCCGTCAGCGTCGGCATGGGGCTGATCCCGGTGGTACGTCCGGAGTTCTTCGCGCAGATGCCGCAGTGGATGGAGCCGATCACCCACAGCGGCATCGCCATGGCCACCGTCAGTGCCCTGGTACTGAACCTGCTGTTCAACGTATTGGGCGGCGCCGAACGCGCCGCGCACAACGACGCCGTGCACCAGCACTGATACACGGGGCGGCGCCTGCCGCCCCGCTCAACCCGAGCACCACGCAGTACCGTCGGCCCCTGGGAGTGGGCCGCTCGGGGCGCGTTTGCGCCGAAAAAACCGCAATCCAACAATAACAATAGCCGGGAATAACCACATGAAACGCATCACCTCTTCCCTCTTGCTGGGCAGCAGCTTGCTGGCCACGCTTCCTGCGGTAGCGGAGGACCTGCTGCTCTGGCACACCAACAGCCTGACGTATCTGTACGGCAAGGACTTTCAGGTCAACCCGCGGATCCAGCAGACGGTGACTTTCGAGCACGCCAACAAATGGAAGTACGGCGACAACTTCCTGTTCGTCGACAAGATCTTCTACAACGGCGGCCAAGACCGTAACAAGGGCAAGAACACCTACTACAGCGAGATCAGCCCGCGCCTGTCGTTCGGCAAGATCTTCGACCAGAAGCTGGAGTTCGGCCCGATCAAGGACGTGCTGCTGGCCATGACCTACGAAACCGGTGAAGGCGACACAGAGGCCTACCTGATCGGCCCGGGCTTCGACCTGGCCATCCCCGGCTTCAACTACTTCACCCTCAACTTCTACCAGCGCAACACCGAAGGCAGCCGCCCGGGTGATCGCGTGTGGCAGATCACCCCGGCGTTCTCCTACACCATCCCCATGGGCAGGTCCGACCTGCTGATCGATGGCTACATGGACTGGGTGGTGGACAACGACGAAAGCCGTCGCGGCACCTACCACGCCAACCTGCACTTCAACCCGCAGGTCAAGTACGACCTGGGCAAGGCGCTGAACATCGGCGCCAAGCAGCTGTACGTGGGTATCGAATACAGCTACTGGAAGGACAAATACGGCATCGAGGACAGCGATCGCCTCAAGACCAACCAGAGCGTGACCAGTGCTCTGATCAAGGTTCACTTCTAAAACCTGATCGAACGCACAGTTTTTGTCGCGCACGCTCCATAACGGAGCACTTGAGGGACGGCGCGCAAGCCAGTAATCTGCGCGCCCCCTCGCTCAGGGTAGGACCCCTCCTACCTGCGTTTACTGACCGCTCAGTCAATGAATTCGGGCGGTTGGTAAGCGTATTGCCAGCCTCACACCCCTTGTTCAACTGTTCAGAAAGACGTCGAGCAGGCCCGTTGCGCCAACCCGCCAAGGTTGGCTCAGCTCTTGCGAACGCGCTGTGGCCGATCGAAAAAAGCTGACCAAAAAGACAACACGTTGAACCAGAACGGCGCCGACACAGAGTGCCGAATCAATCAAGGGAGCACGCAATGCGCATTACCAACAGCCTGATGCTTGCAGGCGGCCTGCTGGCGGCAAGTACCGCCACCGCCGGTGACCTGCTGCAGTGGCAGAACAACAGCCTGACCTACCTCTACGGCAAGGACTTTGCGGTCAACCCGCAGATCCAGCAGACCTTCACTTTCGAGCACGCCGATGCCTGGAAGTACGGCGACAACTTCCTGTTCATCGACAAGATCTTCTACAACGGCAAGAAGGACGGCAACGTCGGCCCGAACACCTACTACGGCGAGTTCACCCCGCGCCTGTCGTTCGGCAAGATCTTCGACCAGAAACTGGAGTTCGGCCCGGTCAAGGATGTGCTGCTGGCCATGACCTACGAGTTTGGCGAGGGAGACAACGAGTCGTACCTGATCGGCCCAGGCTTCGACCTGGCCATCCCCGGCTTCGACTACTTCCAGCTCAACTTCTACCAGCGCCACACCGAGGGCAGCCGCGCCGGTGACAACGTATGGCAGATCACCCCGGTGTGGTCGTACACCATTCCCGTGGGCAAGTCGGACATCCTGATCGACGGCTACATGGACTGGGTGGTGGACAACGACGAAACCCGGCGTCGCGGCACCTATCATTCCAACCTGCACTTCAACCCGCAGATCAAGTATGACCTGGGCAAGGCCCTGAACCTGGGCGAAAAACAGCTGTACGTCGGTTTCGAATACGACTACTGGAAAGACAAGTACGGCATCAAGGACAGCGACGCCTTCGATACCGACCAGAACACCGCGAGCCTGCTGGTGAAAGTGCACTTCTGATACCACCGGCTGAGCGTGACTCCAGTGAATCACGCTCAGCCAACGTGCAACTGTCAGCACGCCAGAACAAAACAGGGTTTCTGCAATAAAACCCGAACCTCAAACACCCTCTCGTTACCCCGCGCCCGCAGGTGAAACATGCCTGCCATCAGGCAACTGCGCAACGATTCAGCGCCCCGTTCGGTGTCAGCGCGAATACATCGCACCGCAGACTCGAAGTTTTCGCTCGCCCAACTTCCATAACCCGACTATATGAATACAGCTGCGTGTTGTTTCACGCGGGCGCGACAACCGGGCAACATATTTTTCTCTTTTGCGTTGATAGCCTGAGGGCCTTCCCTGCCCCTCTGTGCAACGCATAGCCGGTCCTTACGCTACTTGCCAGGGTTATGGCATTCAATGACAAAAAGGAATTGACCCATGCGTGTTCCACGCTCGGCGCCATTGCGCTATCTGCTGCTACTGACCGGTGTTTGGCTGGCAATCTTCACACTGACCCGGCTTACGCTGTTGCTCACGCACCTGGACGAAGCAGGCCATGCGTATCTGTCGGTTTTTGCCGTAGGGCTGGCCTACGATCTGGGCTTTCTGCTGTATGCAGCCCTACCCCTGGCCATCTACCTGCTGCTCTGCCCGCCGCGCCTGTGGCACTCGCGGGTCAATCGCATCGTGCTGCAACTGATACTTGGCCTGAGCATCTTCGTGATGCTGTTTACTGCCGTGGCCGAATGGCTGTTCTGGGACGAGTTCGGCGTGCGCTTCAACTTCATTGCCGTGGACTACCTGGTGTACTCCGACGAGGTCTTGAACAACATCCTCGAGTCCTACCCCATCGCGCTGCTGCTGAGTGTGCTGGGGGTGGTTACCGTGGCCCTGTGCCTGTTGCTGCGCAAGACCTTCAATGCCGCGCTGAATGCGCCGCTGCCGGCCTTTCGCCTGCGCGCCCTGAGTCTGATCGTGCTGTTCGTGCTGGCCGGCCTGGGCACACAGTTCATCGACCAGGAGCATCCCCGTGGCCAGGACGGCAATGCCTACCAACGCGAACTGGCAAGCAACGGCCCGTACCAGTTCTTTGCCGCCTTTCGCAACAACGAACTGGATTACCCGCAGTTCTACGGCACCTTGCCCCAAGCCGAAGCCGGCGCGCAGATGCATGCAGAACTGAACGAAGCCGATGCGCGGTTCATCGGCAAGGAGGCGCAGGACATCCGCCGCACGATCGTCGCCAGCGGCCAACGGCGTACACCCAACATCGTGCTGGTGACCATCGAAAGCCTGAGCGCCAAGTACCTGGGCAGCAACGGCGACAACCGCAACCTCACCCCGAACCTGGATGCGCTACGCAAGCAGAGCCTGTACTTCAACAACTTCTACGCCACCGGCACGCGTACCGATCGGGGTCTGGAGGCCATTACCCTGTCCATGCCGCCCACACCAGGGCGCTCTATCGTCAAGCGCATCGGCCGTGAAAGCGGCTTTGCCAGCCTGGGCCAGCAGTTGGCCGAGGTGGGCTACGACAGCGTGTTCGTGTATGGCGGGCGCGGCTACTTCGACAACATGAATGCCTTCTTCAGCGGCAACGGCTACCGGGTGGTGGACCAGAGCAGCGTCAAGGAAAGCGACATCAGCTTCAAGAACGCCTGGGGCATGTCCGATGAAGACCTCTATGCCCAGGCCCTGCAACTGGCCGATGCCGACCACGCCAACCAGGTGCCGTTCTTCCTGCAACTGATGACCACCTCCAACCACCGCCCCTATACCTACCCGAACGGGCGCATCGACATCCCCTCGGGCAATGGCCGCGAAGGCGCCGTCAAGTACACCGATTACGCTATCGGGCGCTTCCTGGACCAGGCACGCGGCAAGCCCTGGTTCGACAACACGCTGTTCATCTTCGTCGCCGACCATACCGCCGGCAGTGCAGGCAAGGAGGACCTGCCGGTACAGAACTATCAGATCCCGCTGTTCATCCATGCGCCCAAATGGATCGAACCTCGCGAGGAAGGCAAGCTGGCCAGTCAGATCGACCTGGCCCCCACCGTGCTCGGGTTGCTGAACATGAGCTACACCTCGACCTTCTTTGGCCGCGACCTGTTGCGCGAAGACCCGCTTGCGCCACGGGTGGTAATCGGCAACTACCAGCATCTTGGTCTGTTCGATGGCCAGGACCTGGCCATCCTCAGCCCACGAGGCGGCCTGCGGGTTCACGAGCAGGCCCTGGGCGCAAGCCAGGAGCGTCAGGTCGATATCGACAACCCGTTGATCAAGCGGGCCATTGCCTACTACCAGAGCGCCAGCTACGGCTTCACCCAGCACCTTCTGGAATGGGCCCCGCAGACGCAGGTGGCGGCCGCCGTGAAATGAACCCCGACACGGCGGTCTGCGAGCGGCCGCCGTGTTCAGCCCTTGATCGAACGCCAGAGCTTGCTGCCAAGCGTGACCAGCGCCAGCACGGCCGCCCCCGCCACGATCCCCACGCCGGCATTGAGCAAGGCCGTCGTCAGCGCCCCGCCACGCCCTTCGCCGAAGGCCTCGATGGCATGATGCAGCGGCGCGATGCCATGCACCAGAATCCCGCCACCTACCAGGAACATCGCCGCGGTGCCGATCACCGACAGGCTTTTCATCATGTAGGGCGCCGCACTCAAAATGCCGTTGCCGATGGCCTTGGCTGCACGCGAGGCCTTTTGCGTCAGCCACAGGCCCAGGTCATCCAGCTTGACGATCCCCGCCACCAGCCCGTACACGCCGATCGTCATCACGATCGCGATGCCCGACAGCACGATGATCTGCTGGGGCAGGGGCGCATCGGCCACGGTGCCCAGCGTGATGGCGATGATCTCGGCCGAGAGAATGAAGTCGGTACGCACCGCGCCCTTGATCTTGTCTTTCTCGAACGTCACCAGGTCGACCGCCGGGTTGGCCACTGCTTCGGTCAATGCCGCATGCCCGGCCTTGGCCTCCTCGGCGCTGTGCAGAAACCTGTGCGCGAGCTTTTCGAACCCCTCGAAGCACAGGTAGGCGCCGCCGAGCATCAGCAGCGGGGTTACCGCCCACGGGATGAATGCGCTGATCAGCAACGCAGCCGGCACCAGGATCAGCTTGTTCAGGAACGAGCCCTTGGCCACCGCCCACACCACCGGCAGTTCCCGCTCGGCGCGCACACCCGTGACCTGCTGGGCATTGAGGGCCAGATCATCACCCAGTACGCCGGCGGTCTTCTTGGCCGCGACCTTGGTCATGACCGAGACATCGTCGAGTACCGTGGCGATATCGTCGATCAGTACCAGCAAACTGCTTGCAGCCATGATTCATGTTCCATTGAGGTGAGATGGCGCCAAGCTTAGCCTGTCGATGGGCAAAAGGGGCGACCTTGAGCGCTTCGCGAACGCGGTGCTACCATGCGCAACCGCCTGCCCAGGCCTGTTGCCGCACGCGGCCAGATACAAGGAACAGCGCCACCATGAGCACCATTCGCGAGCGCAACAAAGAACTGATCCTGCGGGCCGCCAGCGAGGAGTTCGCCGACAAGGGCTTCGCAGCCACCAAGACCAGCGACATCGCGGCCAAGGCCGGCCTGCCCAAGCCCAACGTCTACTACTACTTCAAATCCAAGGAAAACCTCTACCGCGAGGTGCTCGAAAGCATCATCGAGCCGATCATGCAGGCCTCCACCCCGTTCAATGCCGACGGTGAGCCGCAAGAGGTGCTCAGTGCCTACATCCGCTCCAAGGTGCGCATCTCCCGCGACCTGCCCTTCGCGTCCAAGGTGTTCGCCAGCGAGATCATGCACGGCGCGCCGCACCTTAGCGCCAGCCAGGTCGAGCAGCTCAACGTGCAGGCACGGCACAACATCGAATGCATCCAGGGCTGGATCGAGCGCGGCCTGATCGCCCCGGTCGACCCGCACCACCTGATGTTCAGCATCTGGGCCGCAACCCAGACCTATGCCGATTTCGACTGGCAGATCTCGGTGGTCACCGGCAAGGCCAAGCTCGAGGACAGCGACTACGAGGCGGCGGCGCAGACCATCATCCGGCTGGTGCTCAAGGGCTGTGCGCCGGACGCCTGACAGATAGCGGCGACTGCATCGCGGGTCAAGCCCGCTCCCACAAAAACACCAGTGATCTTTGTGGGAGCGG